>DVOO01000017.1 GCA_018713515.1 Candidatus Scatomonas pullistercoris | reverse complement strand
GGCTTGGAAACACCAATCCCCTTACGACCTTACTCGGCGCCTTTAGTATACCACTATCTGGAATATAGTCAGTATCCCGTTTTCATTTATTGTGGTGAGATTTTCTCATGATTGTCTATCGGGAAATAGATTTTTCAGTATTTCAAGAAACTTTTCAGCGGGCTTTAAAAATATCTGATATTTTTTCCGGATGATATGCATATGGCTTTCTAGATGGGGCATTATGTTTTTTTAGTCATACATTTTACGTATGGTCCACAATGAAATATAGGCATTTGTACTGAAATTAGTAGAGTGCTACAATAAAAATCATAAAGTCGGGGTGCCAAATACGGGGAGCATTCAAAGAGAAGAGAACGCAAAACACATTTGTGCAAGACGTTAAAGCCAGTGTTTTCAAGGGCTAGGGGAGATGACCCTCATTTTAGTATCCGAACTGGAACGCGGATCTCCCCATGCCGCTCTATACATTCCTTGAGGAATATGATTTCAGCGGAAAAACAATCATCCCATTCACGGTGCATGGGGGCAGCGGATTTTCCAGAACGATTCAGACTATCCAGCAGCTCCAGCCGCAAGCTGCTGTTGTGGAGGACGGGCTGGCTATTTCCCGGAACAGCGTGACGGAAGCAGAGGCCAGTGTGAGAGAGTGGATGGACGGACTGCGCTTGTAGGCAGGGCGGATGATTCCTGTGATTGACAGACCGGGAAGAATGCAATAAGATGAAAAGAAACGGAAGATGAAACAGGAGAGGAACGGCATTCATGAGGTTGTTGATCATACGCCACGGCGATCCGGATTATGAGGCAGATTCCCTGACGGAAAAGGGATGGCGGGAAGCGGAGCTGCTGGCAGACAGAATGGAAAAAGAGAAGATTGATTATTTTTATGTGTCCCCCCTGGGACGGGCGAAGGATACCGCTTCCTGCACGCTGAAGCGGCTTCACCGGTCTGCGGAGGAATGCCGGTGGCTCAGGGAGTTTGACGCGCCGATCTGGAGACCGGATGTAAAAGACCGCAAAAAGATTCCCTGGGACTGGATGCCTGCGGACTGGACGGTGGATGACCGGGCCTACCGGGCAGATCAGTGGTTTGAGCTGGGGCCCATGAAAGAGGGAAATGTAAAAGAACAGTACGACTGGGTGGCCGGTGAGCTGGATAACCTTCTGGAACAGCATGGCTACCGCCGGGAAGGGCGGTATTACCGCGCGCTGCGGCCAAACAGGGATACGCTGGCCCTGTTCTGCCATTTTGGCGTGGAGTGTGTTCTTTTAAGTCATCTGATGAGTGTGTCTCCCATGGTGCTGTGGCAGGGGCTGTGCGCTCTGCCCACCAGTGTGACTACGGTGGTTACAGAGGAACGGCAGAAGGGGATTGCATGTTTCCGGACGCTTGGGTTCGGGGATCTGTCCCATTTGTATGCGGGCGGCGAGCCGCCTTCCTTTGCGGCCCGATTCTGTGAATGCTATGACTCGCCGGGAGAGAGGCACTAAAAAAGAATGTATAGGATCCCTCTTAAGCAGACAAGGCAAATGGCTAAATCTACTTAAGGGGGATTTTTAGCAAGAACTTCGGTCCTTTGCAAGAGAAACAGAGAGGAGAAGCGCTATGATATTTTATTTCACCGGCACCGGCAATAGCCTGTATGCTGCCAGGCAGCTTTCAGAAAACCCAATCAGTATTCCGCAGGCTATTCATCAAGAATCACTTACATTTACCGGGGATCAGATTGGTATCGTAACCCCGGTTTATGGTCACGAAGTTCCTTCTATGGTAAAGGAGTTTTTGAAAAAAGCGGAGTTCCATACAAATTATACGCCGATTCGCACGGCCCAGGTTGCTGTAAATCTGCTGCTTTTCCTTTCTGTGCTTGGAACTATGGTAAGCGCCATCATCCTGTCCAGGGAAGTGTTCGCATTTTTGCCCATTTCAGGCGGCATTGCGATGGCTCGTCGGCTGCATATTTTCAGCGTGTTCTGGAGCTTTACCCTGATGGCGCTGCATCTCGGCCTGCATTGGAATAGGATCCTTGGGATGATTCGGAAAGCGTCCGGGCCAATTCAATCCAGGCCGCTGAAATTGGCACTCCGGCTTGGAGGTGCGGCGGTTGCCGTATATGGCCTTTACGCTTTCGTGAAGAATCAATTCCCTTCCTACATGTTTCTGACGACCACGTTTGTATTCTTTGATTTTGAGCGCCCGCTTCCATTGTTTTTTGCAGAGTATCTTGCCATTATGGGCCTGTTCGTGTTTCTGGCCCATTACGGAAGCAAGGGACTGCACAAGCTGCCGGGAAAAAGGAGGGGAACTATAACACATGAAAAATAGGCGCATGGCAAGGTGGTTTGAAAAGCCATCTTCCGACTGATGTTTCTGCCGGAAGATTACAGCTCCGGTTTGCATCCGGTTACACAGATAATCTGTTCCGGCCCGTGCTGTGTACGGATGTTCTGAAATCCGCATTCGCGGAGGAGCTGTTCCAGCTCTTCCGGACGGTAGATGCGCATGAAGCCATCGATCTTTGGCCAGTCGTTATGGTCCGGATCGCTGCCCTCATTCAGGATGGCAAAAGTACCCGAGGGCTTCAGAACCCGGAAAATCTCCCGCAGTCCGGCGCGGATGTCCGGCCAGAAATAGACAGTCTCCACGGCGGTGGTCAGATCAAAGGTATCCGTCTCAAAGGGAAGGGCAGACACATCCGCCTGCTGGACAAAGCACCGGCTTCCCAGATAATCCCGGTTCAGCAGAGAAGATTTCTGGACACTGACTTCGGAATAGTCAATTCCGTCAATGATGCTGCCAGGGGACAGCTTCAGCATTTCTGCGATGGCGGCGCCTCCGCCGCAGCCCACATCCAGAATCCGCATGTTTTCTCGCCAGGACAGCAGAGGGAAGGCAAAGGCACGGATCGGTTCATGGCTGGCGTTCATGCGGTCCAGCATTCTTTCTCCCGCGGCCCCTTCCGGGCGTGCTGGATTTTCTTTTGGTTCCTCTTTATTTGAGTAAGTCATCGGTTTGCGCTCCTTTCCTGAAAAAACCGGTGTGCGGGAAATGTATTCCTGTACACCGGTTTTCGATGTGTTTCTATTGTAGCACAGTTTTCCATGGCGTGAAAGGTACTTATTCTTCCGTGCCGCGCAGCTGTTTTCGGATCCCGAACAGAATGACCACAGAAAGAATTGCCGAGAGCAGGGCTGTTCCCGGAAGATTCAGCCAGAGGCCGGTAAGCCCCAGGGGCCAGAAGATCAGAATCAGCACAACCGGAAAACCAAGAACAGTCATGACGGAAATGATGGATGCCAACAGAGGCTTTTCAATGGCGGACATAAAACTCTGAGAGGCGAAGGAAATCCACCGCGTCACATACGTAGCGGAAAACAGGGTAACCGCCGGAATAGCCATCTCCAGAAGGCCGGCTTCTCCGCCCTGTGTAAATAAGCCTGCGATCTGGGCCGGAAAGAAGAAGATCACGGCGGAAAATACCAGGGAGAGAATTCCGCTGGCAGTAAAGCACCGCTTTTCAATGGCCGTAACCCTGCGGTAATCTCTGGCGCCCCAGTTAAAGCCTACGGCGGGCTGCAGGGAATCACACATGCCATAGAGGAGCGGCTGAATAAAACCGTCTACATACATCAGAATTCCGTACACGGAGACAGCCGAGTCGCCGCCCAGCCGAAGCAGGATAGTATTCATCAGAATCGAAGCTACACGTCCGGCCACATTGTTCAAAAATACAGGACAGCCGCAGCTGAGTGTTTTGCGGATGCTTCTTGCGCTGAACCGGGGCCGGCAGAATTTCAGAGCCAGCCTTCCGCGGAAAAATGGATAAAAGGCAATCAGCGTTGATAGACTCATGCTGATGCAGGTGCCCAGAGCGGCGCCCCAGATACCAAACCGGAATACGTACAAAAACAGAAACTCCAGAAGCGCGCACATGCCTGCCATGAAAATGTTCAGCGCCATGCTGGTCCGGATCTTACCGCAGATCCGCAGATAATTATCCACCGCAAACAGTATGGTGGTCAGCGGAGAAAAGACTGCGTATACCCGCAGATACTGTACAGCCAGGGCGGCCAGCTCCGCGTCGGCGCCCATAAGCCGCATGAGAAACGGGGCGGCAAAAAACAGCACCGAGCCGATCAGCACTGCCGCGCCCAGAATCATCAAACTGGCGCAGGTAAAGAGATTGCTGGCTTCCTTCTCGTTCTTTTCTCCGAGACGGATGGAGATGGAAACAGAGGAGCCTACGCCGATGAGGTCGGCCAGGGCAAAATTTATGATCACAAAAGGCATCGCCAGATTTAGGGCGGCGAATGCCGTATTTCCGAGAAGCTGTCCTACCAGCATGCCGTCCACAAGCTGATAAATCGAGGAGGCCAGCATACCTATGGATCCCGGAACGGCGGCCTTAAAAAACAGCCGTGTGGGTGGGGTTTTTGCGTAAAGCGTTTTGTAGTCCATAGAAAAATCCTTTCTCTTGTGATGAAAAATTCTGCGGTCCTTTAAGTACAGCAGCTGTCTGGTCTTGACTTTCCATCGATTCAGTATAAACTATGGAGTAAGTCCATAGTCAAGGAGAGAATATTGTGCAGAGAGGAAAAGAAAAATATTATACAACGGGAGAATTTGCCCGATTTTTCAACATTAAAAAGGATACCCTGTTTTATTATGATAAAATTGGTCTGTTTCATCCGGAAGGTGTAGGCGGGAACGGATACCGCTATTACAGTGATGCACAGATAAATACATTCAGCACGCTGCTTTCTCTTCGGGAGATGGGAGTGCCATTGCGGGAAATCCGGGAGTATTTCCGCAGTCCTTCTCCCGAACGGCTGTTTCACATGGCTTCGGATAAAATCGGGAAACTGGATGGAGAGATCCGAAGGCTTCGGGAGATCCGGCAGCTGTTTCAGGTGCTGGCGGAAAATACCCGGGAAGCAGACGAAGCAGTCCCGGGAGCAGTGAAAATCTGTACGCTTCCGGACCGCTGGTTTCGATACAGTGAGCCGCTGACGCTGGATGCCGGAACAGCCACCGATGAACAATGGGGGGATGCATACGAGCGTTTCGCAAAGCAGACAGGAGCGGCGGGAACGGTATCCATCGGCTGTATTCTGGCCAGGGATAATCTGGAGAACGGAAAATACGGAATGGTAGACAGGCTTTTTATGCCCTGTGAGGAGGGGGAAGGGGAAAAATGTCCGGGAGGAAAGTACGCGGTTTTATACTATAAGGGTCCTTATGAACATATGACGGAGGCATATAAGCTTCTGACAGAGGAAATCCGGCAGAGAGGCCTGAGAACGGCCGGTGATGCGTATGAAGAATATCTGGTGGCAGATCTGGCCACAAAAAATGAAAAGGATTACGTCACAAAAATTTCTGTAGAGATAAAATAAGACAGAGAACACCGCGGGTTCCGGATTTTTTTCCGGTTCCCGGGTGCGCTCTGGATGCATAGTCCTGTCTCTGAAAAGACCGGAAAATATTCAGAAGTCTACCTCTGTACCGTAATACGTGCAGGTCAGAAGGCGTTCCATTTCAGCGGGAGTGACAGCGCGGGGATTGGATCCCGTACAGGCATCTCCTACAGCCAGTTCGGCGATAGAACTGAGTTTTTCCTTAAATTCGGATTCCTGAATGCCAAATTCCTGAAGGGTTGCGGGAATCTGGAGAGCCTTGTTGAAGGCAGATATTTTTTCACAGAGGCTGTTGATCAGACTCTGCTGGCTGGTGCCGGCAAGTCCCATTCTGCGGGCAATTTCCGCGTAGCGTCCGGCGGCGATGGGATCTTTGGCATTATAGCGAATAACATAGGGCAGATAAATAGCGTTGGCACATCCATGGGGAATGTGGCCGGTGGAAAAAGCAGCCCCTGTTTTATGGGCCATGGAATGCACGATTCCCAGAAGAGCATTTGAGAAAGCCATGCCGGCCAGGCACTGCGCATAGTGCATCTGCTCCCTGGCAGTCTGGTTTCCGTTATAAGAAGCCGGAAGATAATCCAGGACCATCTCGATTGCCTGCAGAGCCAGAGGATCTGTAAACGGGCCGCTGAGAGTGGAAACATAAGCCTCAACAGCGTGGGTCAGAGCATCCATGCCGGTGTAGGCCACCTGCTTGGCTGGGAGAGCCTGTACCAGGTCCGGATCTACAATTGCCACATCCGGAGTGATATTGAAATCAGCCAGAGGATACTTGACTCCGGTCTGATAGTTGGTGATTACAGAAAAAGCGGTTACCTCTGTAGCGGTTCCTGATGTGGAAGGAATGGCGGCAAATTTTGCTTTCTGCCGAAGTTCCGGGAAATTAAAGGGAATACAGAGGGATTCAAAGGTCACATCCGGGTACTCGTAAAAGGCCCACATGGCTTTGGCTGCGTCAATGGGAGAGCCGCCGCCCATGGATACAATCCAGTCAGGCTCGAAGGCGCGCATCATTTCGGCTCCTTTTATGACGGTTTCTACGGAGGGATCCGGTTCTACCCCTTCAAAAACCTGAACCTCCATGCCTGCCTCCTGCAGATAGGAAACGGCTTTGTCCAGAAAACCCTGGCGCTTCATGGAACCGCCCCCCACCACAAGGATGGCCTTTTTGCCCTTCAGGTTTTTAAGTTCAGCCAGAGAACCTTTTCCGTGGTAGATGTCTCTTGGTAATGTAAATCTGCTCATAATGACAACCTCCTTTTTTCTTCTATCATACAGGTCCGGCGGTTAAATGGCAACAAAGTACTTGAAAAAGAACAGAGGGAAGCGCGGAAAGAATACCGTGCTTCGGCATAAGGCAGGGAAATGTTTTTTGATAAAGGGTTGCAATCTGTCATCTGCTTCGCTAAGATAAAAACAAGAGTTTTTTTACAGAACGGGAGGAAAAGTATGAGAAAAAAAGAAGCCCTGCTGGCAGCTGCAACGGCCGTGCTGCTGCTGGCCCAGACACTTCCGGCCGCTGCGGCGGAGCTGCCGGCTGCCTGGGATCCGCGGCCGGATCAGGTATCGGCCGTGCGCGAACAATACTGGGGTACCTGCTGGGATTTTGGAGGAATTTCATCTCTGGAGAGCTATCTGATCAAGTTCGGACTGGCTGATACCAGCGTGGATCTTTCTGAAGAAGATGTCCTGTGGTGGGTCAACGGAAATTATTCAGATCCGGATTTGAATAATCCTTCCAGCGGCTTCGGGTGGACCAATCTGCGCCGGAATGACGGAGGCTATGCGGCCATGACCACAGGCTATCTGGCAACTGTGGGGGCCAGGGCGGAGAGCGACATTCCCTATCTGGGTGCGGCGGAGAATCCGGAGGATGATCAGGTCAACGATTACTATTACGAGGGAACGAATCAGAAGCCGGCCAATTACGATACGGCTCCGGTGCTGTATCAGGTTACGGATATTGTTTATCTGGATGAAACGGCGGGGCCGGAGGACATCAAGCAGGCCATTCTGGATTACGGGGCAGTCACGGTGTCCTATTTTGACAGTACAGAATATTTCCATGCGGATACCGCGTCTTATTGGTATCCGGAGAGCGGCGAGGCGGAGAACGGAAACCATACGGTGTCTGTGGTGGGATGGAATGACTCCTATCCCAAAGAGAACTTCGCCACTGCGGATGGACAGACACCGGCGTCGGACGGTGCCTGGCTGATCAAGAACAGCTATGGGACAGACTACGGAAATGAGGGCGGCTACACCTGGGTTTCTTATGAAGACAAGCTGCTGTTTGAGGTGGTGGAGTATAATCAGATGTATGCCATCGCCGGCGCACGTGCCGCCGAAGAACGGAAGGCCTATTACAACGATGAGTACGGCGCCGTCTCCTCCTATTATCCGGAGACAGAAGGGAGTTTTACTTGCGCCAATGTCTATGAATTTGGTTCCGGCGAAGCCCTGGAAGAAGTTATGTTTATGACCTGGTCGGAGGGGGCCGGCTACATACTTTCTTATGCACCGGTGGAAAATGGCGTGCCGGTGGCGGATGCTTCCCGCTGGACGACCCTTGCGGAGGGTACGGTGGGTCACGCCGGTTATACAACCGTGGCACTGGAAGAACCCATGGAAGTGCCGGAGGGCACCGGCGCGCTGGTTCTGACGCTTAGTGGTGATAACCTGAATATCGGAACCGATGAATCGCTTCTGGAGGGAAGCCGTCCCCTGTTTAACGCCAGCATTCAGCGCAATTCCAGCTTTTTTCTGAAGGACGGAACCTTTCAGGAAGCCTGCTACGAGGCAACAAACACCTATGGCGATATCTATACAGCCTACGTAAATCTGACGCTGCGGGCGTATACGGCGGATATTCCGGAGCCAACGGAGACGCCCGGCGAAGAGCCTTCTGTACCTCCTGTGACGCCGACGGCAGAGCCCACAGCGGAACCCGCAGACCCCACGGAACCGGAGAATACAGAGCCATCGGTCTCTCCTTCCGGAACAGAAGCCGCGGAGGAAAGAGAGCCGGCTTCTGCGGAAAAGATCAGCACCACCCAGGACATAGAGGATGTCCGTACAGGAGACGGCAGCAACTCGAAGCTCTGGATCTCTGTTGCGGCAGGAGCGGCGGCTGTGCTTGTGGTCATCGTGGTTATTGCCATAGTTAGAAAACATTTCGGAAATAAATAATTATAGGGAAAATTCGAAAATTTCTTGACAATCCGCAGAAATATGCATATAATAGCACTAACTTCATAAAAGTAAACCGCTGAAGTGGAGATAACGCGGAAGGGGCACTTCCAGAGAGTCCGGGCAGGTGGAAGCCGGGCAGAACGCTGATTCGCAAATGGACCACTGAGGGCATGAGGAACCGCCGGAAGGCGCAGTATTTCATGACGTGAGGGCATACGTTAGTTGCCGGGAATATGTTGGTATTCCGTCGAGAGTGTGCAGCATCTGCAAAGCAAGGTGGCACCACGGGTATAGGATTTTTGTATATTCGCCCTTGCAGGAGAACGTCTATCGTTCCCCTGCAGGGGCATTTTTTGTTGGGAAAATCCAGCCGGCATCCGCGGAAAGGCCATGCCTGCATGAGCCGTCCCGCGGATATCGGCTGGATCAGGGAACATGAGCAGGAAGGGCGGAGACCCGGACTGCGAATGTCCCCGAGGCTGAGGAAGGCGAAAGCCGAAGCAGCCGTTTTCCCAACAAAAGAGGGAAGGAGCCGGCATCCGCGGAAAGGCCATGCCTGCATGAGCCGTTCCGCAGATAACACAGCACTCTCCTTTCGGAATCCATCCAAGCAGAAGGAGGATCATCGATATGAAACAGACATCACTGGAAGAAGCAAAGGCTCTGGCCGCATCGGGGCCCTACAGGACAGTGCCGGTGGCCCGGGAAATTTTCGCCGATATCCGGACGCCGGTGGAGGTGCTGCGGGCGCTGAAAAATGTCAGCCGCCACTGTTTCCTGCTGGAAAGCGCGGAGGACAGCAAGCAGTGGGGAAGGTATTCCTTTCTGGGTTTTGACCCGGCCATGGAGCTTACCTGTACAGATCACAGACTGAGCGTAAAAGCCGGAGGAACAGTGCAGATGTATGCGGAACATCCGGGAGAGTACATTAAGAAAGTGGCGGAGGAGTACCGGGCGCCCCGGGTGCCGGGGCTTCCAACCTTTACAGGCGGCCTGGTGGGGTATTTTTCCTACGATTATATCAAGTACAGTGAACCTTCTCTGAATCTGGACGCGGAGGATACAGAGGGGTTCAAGGATGTGGATCTGATGCTCTTTGACAAAGTGATTGCCTTCGACAATTACAGACAGAAGATCATTCTGATCGCCAACGTTCGCACAGAAAGCCTGGAGACAGAATACAACCGGGGGATTCTGGCCCTGGATGAGATGGAGCGGCTGGTGCGGGAAGGGCGGCCGGCCCCCGGGGAACCGGGACATCTGAAGGGAGATTTTCAGGCCCTCTTCGGCCAGAAGGAATACTGCCGCAAGGTGGAGGAGGTGAAACGGTACATCCGGGAAGGAGACATTTTTCAGCTCGTTCTTTCCAACCGTCTGGAAGCTCCTTTTGAGGGCAGCCTGCTGGACACCTACCGGGTGCTCCGCACCACCAACCCGTCACCCTACATGTTCTATTTTTCCAGCGATGATATTGAGATCGCGGGCGCTTCCCCGGAAACCCTGGTAAAGATTGCCGACGGAGAGGTAAAAACCTTTCCCCTGGCGGGAACCCGGCCAAGGGGAGCGGATCTTGAGGAGGATCAGAGACTGGAGCGGGAGCTGCTGGCCGATGAGAAGGAGAGGGCGGAACACAACATGCTGGTGGACCTGGGAAGAAATGATCTGGGAAAGCTGTGCGAGTTTGGGACTGTGACGGTGGAAAAATACATGGAGATCGAGAGGTTTTCCCATGTGATGCACATCGGCTCCACCGTAAAGGGCCGGCTGCGGACGGATAAAAATCCGCTGGACGCGGTGGATGCGGTGCTTCCGGCGGGAACCCTGTCCGGAGCCCCGAAAATCCGTGCCTGCCAGATCATCAATCAGCTGGAAAACAACAAAAGAGGCATTTACGGAGGCGCTGTCGGGTATGTGGATTTCACGGGAAATCTGGACACCTGCATCGGTATCCGGCTGGCCTTTAAGAAAAACGGCAAGGTCTTTATACGGTCGGGAGCCGGCATTGTGGCCGACAGCGTACCGGAAAAGGAATATCAGGAATGTATCAATAAGGCGAAGGCGGTAGTGCTGGCCCTGAAGGAAGCGGAGGAGATGTACGTATGATTTTGCTGGTGGACAATTACGACAGTTTTTCTTATAACCTGTATCAGCTTCTGGGAGCGATTCATCCGGAGATCCGGGTGATCCACAATGACCAGGAGACGCCGGAGCAGATCCTGCGGGAGGAGCCGGAGGCGGTGATCCTCTCTCCGGGCCCCGGACGGCCGGAACAGGCGGGATACTGCATGGAGATTGTAAAGACCCTGGGGGAACGTATTCCCATTCTGGGTGTCTGCCTGGGCCATCAGGCTATCTGCGCTGCCTATGGAGCCAGGATCACCTATGCGGAAAAACTCATGCACGGAAAGCAGTCCCGGGCAGAGCTGGACGCGGGAAGCTGGGTGTTCCGGGGGCTCCCAAAACAGATCCCGGTGGCCCGTTACCATTCACTGGCGGTGGCGGAGGAAACCCTGCCTCCGGAGCTGCTGGTGACAGCCCGCTCCGAGGACGGAGAAGTGATGGCGGTACAGCACAGAAATTTTCCTGTGTGCGGACTGCAGTTCCATCCGGAATCGATTATGACGCCGGATGGGGCGCAGATTATAAAAAATTTTCTGGAGGCGGTATAATATGATCAGAGAAGCAATTGTAAAACTGGCGAATAAAGAAGATCTGTCCTATGAAATGGCGGAGCAGTCCATGGATGAGATCATGAGCGGGCAGGCGACCCCGGTGCAGATGAGCGCCTTTCTCATTGCGCTCTCCATGAAAGGGGAGACGATCCAGGAAATTACAGCCTGCGCCAAGGGCATGAGAAATCACTGCGTGAAGCTGCTGAATGATCGGGAGGTGCTGGAGATTGTGGGGACGGGAGGAGACAAGGCAAATTCCTTTAATATTTCCACTGTTTCCGCTCTGGTGGTCTCCGCAGCCGGCGTTCCGGTGGCGAAGCACGGAAACCGGGCATCCACCAGCAAGTGCGGGGCGGCGGATGTGCTGGAAGCCCTGGGGGTAAAGATTGATATCCCGGTACAAAAAAGCGAGGAGATCCTGAGACAGACGGGCATGTGCTTTATGTTTGCCCAGAATTATCATCTGTCCATGAAATATGTAGCCCCGGTGCGCAGGGAGCTTCCGGTGCCCACGGTGTTCAATATCCTGGGGCCGCTGACCAATCCGGCGGGGGCCACCATGCAGCTGATGGGCGTCTATGAGGAGGCCCTGGTGGAGCCCATGGCCAAGGTGCTGTCCAACCTGGGGGTGGAAAAGGCCATGGTGGTATACGGACAGGACGGACTGGATGAAATTTCCGCCAGCGCGCCCACCACGGTCTGCGAGGTACGGGACGGAAAATGGTATACCTCCTATGAGCTGACTCCGGAACAGTTTGGACTGGAGCGCTGCAGGAAAGAGGATCTGGCGGGCGGAACTCCGGAGGAAAACGCGGAGATTGCCAGAAGGATTCTGGGGGGAGAGACGGGACCGAAGCGGAACGCGGTGCTGCTGAACTCTGCCGCGGCTATCCATATTGCCAGGGGAATTTCCATGGAAGAGGCCATGGAAGAAGCCAGAAAAACCATCGACGGCGGCAGGGCTCTGGCGCAGCTGGAATCCCTGATCCGTCTGAGTAACCTGGGAGAATGACAGGAGGAAGGACAATGATTTTAGATACATTGGCAAAGTCCGCCAGAGACCGGGTGGAAAACCGGAAACGGGAAAAATCCGCAGAACAGATCAGAAGGGAGGCGGAGGCCCTTGGATCAGATACCGGATTTCCTTTCCGGAGGGCGCTGGAGCAGCCGGGAATCAGCTTTATCTGCGAGGTGAAAAAGGCATCTCCCTCCAGAGGGATCATTGCAGAGGATTTTCCGTATCTGGCGATTGCGGAAGATTACGCCGCGGCAGGGGCTGCGGCCATCTCCGTGCTGACAGAGCCGGAATATTTTCTGGGAGACGACCGGTATCTGCGGGAGATCGCGGCAGCGGTGCCGGTGCCGGTGCTGCGGAAGGATTTCACGGTGGACGCTTACCAGATCTACGAGGCGAAGCTTCTGGGAGCCGCAGCGGTACTTCTGATCTGCGCTATCCTTTCCGCGGATCAGCTGAAGGAGTATCTGGAAATTTCCCGGAGTCTGGGCCTTTCGGCTCTGGTGGAGGCCCACGATGAGCGGGAGATTTCCATGGCCCTGGAGGGGGGAGCGGAAATTATCGGCGTCAATAACCGGAATCTGAAAGATTTCCAGGTAGATGTGAAAAACTCCCTGCGGCTTCGGGAGATGATTCCCCCGGAAATTCTGTATGTGTCGGAGAGCGGCATCCGCACAGCGGAAGATGTGCAGGCCCTGAAAAGAAACGGAACAGATGCGGTGCTGGTGGGCGAGACGCTTATGAGAAGTTCCGACAGGAGGGCGGCCCTGGCCTCTCTCCGGGGAGGAGCGGAATGAAGATTAAGATCTGCGGGCTGACAAGATATGAAGATATCGACTGCGTCAACCGCCTGCGCCCGGATTTCTGCGGTTTTGTATTCGTGCCGGGAAGCCGGAGATTTCTGGAAAGGGAACGGGCCAGGGAATTAAAGCAGAGACTTTCCCCGGCGATCCGGGCAGCGGGGGTTTTTGTGAACGCGGAGCCGGAGGAGGCGGCCCGGCTGTACCGGGAAGGGATCATTGACCTGATCCAGCTGCACGGCCGGGAAGATGAGCAGTATATCAAAAGCCTGCGGAAAATGGCGGACTGTCCGGTGATCCAGGCATTTTCCGTCCGGACGTCGGAGGATCTCCGGCGTGCAGAGGAGAGCAGCGCGGATCTGATACTTCTGGATCACGGCGCCGGGGGTACGGGTCAGGCCTTTGACTGGAAGCTGCTGGCAGATTTCCGGCGGCCCTTCCTTCTGGCCGGGGGGATTTCTCCGGCAAATGTGGAAGAAGCCTGCGCCCTGAATCCCTGGGGCCTGGATATGAGCAGCGGTGTGGAGACAGACGGGGTCAAGGACCCTTTGAAAATAGAAACATGCATCAGGAGGATCAGAAATGTCTAAAGGAAGATTTGGGGAATTCGGAGGCCAGTATATTCCGGAAACTCTGATGAACGAGGTTATACGGCTGGAGGAGCAGTACGAATATTACCGGAAGGATCCGGAATTCTGCAGGGAACTGGAGGACCTGCTGAAAAATTACGCGGGAAGACCGTCGCTCCTCTATTACGCGGAAAAAATGACGAGAGACCTGGGGGGTGCGAAGGTCTATCTGAAGCGGGAGGATCTGAATCATACAGGCTCCCACAAAATCAATAATGTGCTGGGGCAGGTGCTTCTGGCTAAAAAGATGGGAAAGACCCGGGTTATCGCCGAGACGGGAGCGGGACAGCACGGAGTAGCCACGGCCACGGCCGCGGCGCTGATGGATATGGAATGTGAAATTTTTATGGGAAAAGAGGATACGGACCGTCAGGCTCTGAATGTGTACCGGATGGAACTGCTGGGAGCCAAGGTGCATGCGGTGACCAGCGGGACGCAGACCCTGAAGGATGCGGTCAATGAGACCATGCGGGAATGGGCCGGCCGTGTGGAGGATACCCATTACGTTCTGGGATCTGTCATGGGCCCCCACCCCTTTCCCACCATCGTGCGGGACTTTCAGTCTGTGATCTCGAAAGAAGCCAGGGAGCAGATCCTGGAGCGGGAAGGCAGACTTCCGGCGGCGGTGCTGGCCTGCGTGGGCGGCGGAAGCAATGCCATGGGAATGTTTTATCATTTTATCAATGATGATTCCGTAAAGCTCATCGGATGCGAGGCGGCCGGCCGGGGCGTGGAAACGGGAAAGCACGCGGCTACCATGGCGGCCGGGACCCCGGGTATCTTTCACGGCATGAAATCGTATTTCTGCCAGGACGAATATGGGCAGATTGCCCCGGTGTACTCTATTTCCGCCGGTCTGGATTATCCGGGTATCGGGCCGGAACATGCGTACCTTCGGGATTCCGGAAGGGCCGCCTACGTTCCCGTGACGGATGATGAGGCGGTGGAGGCCTTTGAATATCTGGCCCGGACAGAGGGGATCATCTGCGCCATTGAGAGCGCCCATGCGGTGGCCTATGCCAGAAAGATCGTGCCGCTGCTTCCCAAAGAGGAATCTGTAATTATCTGTCTTTCCGGAAGAGGGGACAAGGATGTGGCTGCCATCGCGCGGTACAGGGGGGTGAATATCGTTGAGTAGGATCAGAAAAGCATTTGAAAAGGGAAAAGCATTTATACCGTTTATCACGGCCGGCGATCCAAGCCTGGAAAAAACGGAAGAATTTATTTTTGAGATGGAGCGGGCCGGAGCGGACCTCATTGAGATCGGTATTCCCTTCTCCGACCCGATTGCGGAGGGAATTGTCATTCAGGAGGCGGACATCCGCGCGCTGGCTTCCGGCACGACCACGGACAAGGTATTTCACATGGTGGAGAGAGTCCGGGAAAAGACCGAGATACCGCTGGTGTTTATGACATACCTGAATCCTGTGTTCCATTATGGCTATGAAAAGTTCTTCAGCCGCTGCCAGGCCGCCGGGATTGACGGGATCATTATTCCGGATCTGCCCTTTGAGGAAAAGGGAGAGCTGGAGGGGATCGCCGCAGCACATGGGGTGGAGCTGATTTCCATGATCGCGCCTACCTCCCGGCAGAGGATCCAGGCCATTGCCCGGGAGGCAAAAGGTTTCATTTACGTGGTTTCCTCCATGGGCGTTACAGGCATGCGCAGGGAAATCCAGACAGATCTGGGGGCAATTCTGGATGATATCCGGAAAGTCACTGATGTACCGGCGGCTGTGGGCTTCGGCATCAATACACCGGAGCAGGCGGCAGCGATTGCGGCTCTGGCCGACGGGGTAATTGTGGGAAGCGCGGTGGTAAAACTGGCGGAGCAGTACGGGAAACAGGCGGCGCCCTACATCGGCGCTTATGTCCGGAAAATGAAAGAGAGCATTCGGGCGGGCGCAGACTGAAAAACAGGTCGAAAAATCCCTCTTTTTGTTGAGTAAACGCTGACAGTATACTATAATAGAGACTGTGAGTGGTTGTATGAAAAATCTCTGTTAGAGACAGAGGTATTTCATAAATACATTTAATGAGGTGAGGGAAAATGAAGAAAAAAGTAATGCGTGTACTGCTGACGGCAGGGCTTCTGGCCGCTGCTGCCCTTGGAACAGCGGGCTGTTCCAAGAAGACCGAATGTGCGCTCTGCGGACAGGTAAAGAACTGCAGCGAGAAAGAGTATTTCGGTGAGAAGGTCTATGTGTGCGGCGACTGCGCCAAAGGCCTGGATGCCCTGGACAGCCTGGGCGGTATGCTGGGAATGTAGCTGAATAAAAAGAAACGGAAAAAGCCGGATATCTGTGCATTTTGTGAAAAATGCCTGCGGATATGCCGGCTTTTTTCTTGTTTACCGTGTTCTTTATTTGTGCTACACTTAAGAAAGCGCAAAGGAGAATTTATGTTAGATATATGTTTACTGGGTACGGGGGGGATGATGCCGCTTCCGGGAAGGTGGCT
The DNA here is from genome assembly GCA_018713515.1 of Candidatus Scatomonas pullistercoris. Lineage (GTDB taxonomy): Bacteria > Bacillota > Clostridia > Lachnospirales > Lachnospiraceae > Scatomonas > Scatomonas pullistercoris. The sequence continues at coordinate 3,760 of DVOO01000017.1, read as the reverse complement.
GACCTCTCTGATGACAAGATATAATGGAAGCAATCTGCTGATCGACTGCGGGGAGGGAACGCAGATTGCCATCCGGGAAAAGGGCTGGACGGTGAAGCCGGTGGATGTTATGTGCTTTACACACTACCATGCGGATCATATCAGCGGCCTGCCGGGACTGCTCCTGGCCATGGCCAACGCGGAGCGGACAGAACCGCTGACCATGGTCGGTCCCCGGGGCCTGGAGCGGGTGGTGAACGGCCTGCGGGTAATTGTTTCCGAACTGCCCTTTGAGATACGTTTTATTGAGATTACAGAGGCGGAGCGGGTGCTGGAGCTGGCCGGCTACCGGATTACGGCTTTTCGTGTCAATCACAATATGATCTGCTACGGCTATACCCTGGAGATTCTGCGCCAGGGCAAGTTTGATGTGGAGCGGGCCAGGGAGAGAAACATTCCGCTGAAGTTCTGGAATCCCCTGCAGAAGGGACAGACAATGGAGGAAGACGGTGTGGTCTATACGCCGGATATGGTTCTCGGCCCCTCCAGAAAGGGCCTGAAAATTACCTATTGTACGGACAGCCGTCCCACGGCGTCCATAACAGCCCATGCGGCGGGATCTGATCTGTTTATCTGCGAGGGTATGTACGGGGAACCGGAAAAGCAGAAGAAGGCCAGGGAGCATAAGCATATGACCATGGCGGAAGCGGCCGGGATTGCCAGGGAGGCAGAGGTGCGGGAGCTGTGGCTGACCCACTATTCTCCATCCATGGTTCACCCGGAATGGTTCCTGGGCGACACCCGGAAAATTTTTCCCGCCACTTATCTGGGGAAAGACGGAAAATCTGTGGAGATGAAGTTTGAGGAGGACGAAGGATGAAAGACGTAAAGATTCTGGCCATCGAGAGTTCCTGTGACGAGACTGCCGCCGCCGTAGTGGAAAATGGCAGAAAGGTTCTGTCAAATGTGATTTCTTCCCAGATTGCCCTCCATACCTTATATGGAGGAGTCGTGCCGGAGATCGCATCCAGAAAGCATATCGAGAAGATCAACCAGGTGATCCGGGAAGCGCTGGATCAGGCCGGGGTCACCCTGGATGAGATTGATGCGGTGGGCGTCACCTACGGCCCGGGCCTAGTGGGCGCGCTTCTGGTGGGCGTGGCGGAAGCCAAGGCCATTGCCTACGCCAGAGGACTGCCTCTGGTGGGCGTGCATCATATTGAGGGCCATGTATCAGCCAATTATATTGAGCATCCGGAACTGGAACCGCCCTTTCTCTGCGAAATCATATCGGGAGGGCATACCCATCTGGTGATTGTAAAGGATTACGGAGAATTTGAAATTTTGGGCAGGACCCGGGACGATGCCGCCGGGGAGGCTTTTGATAAAGTAGCCCGCGCCATCGGCCTGGGGTATCCCGGCGGCCCGAAAATAGACAAGCTGTCAAAGGAGGGAAATCCTTATGCGATTCCTTTCCCGAGGGCCCATATAGAGGAATCACCTTATGATTTCAGCTTCAGCGGACTGAAGTCGGCTGTGCTGAATTATCTGAACAAATGCCGGATGACAGGCAAGCCCATTGTGGAAGCGGATGTGGCGGCTTCTTTTCAGCAGGCCGTGGTGGACGTGCTGGTGGATACGGCGCTCCGGGGTGCGGAGGATTTTCATATGAAGAAGCTGGCCATTGCCGGGGGCGTGGCCTCTAATCAAACGCTGCGGCTGGCCATGGAAACGGCCTGCCGGGAAAGGGGCATTCGTTTTTATCATCCGTCGCCGATTCTGTGTACAGATAATGCGGCCATGATCGGAGCGGCGGCGTATTACGAGTATATAAAAGGAACGAGGCATGGCTGGGATCTGAATGCGGTTCCGAATCTAAAATTGGGGGAGCGGTGAAAAATGAGAACGGAGAGATGTGCGGCGGTTGTTGTGGCGGCAGGTCAGGGAAAACGGATGGGAGGAAATCTGCAGAAGCAGTTCCTGAGTCTGGGAGGAAAGCCGGTGCTTTATTATGCCCTGAGATGTCTGGAGGATTCCGCGTATATTGATGAAGTGATTCTGGTGACCGGGGCGGAAAGCATCGATTACTGCCGCGGGGAGATCGTGGAACGCTTTGGATTTTCCAAAGTAAAAGAAATCGTGGCTGGAGGAAAGGAGCGGTACGATTCGGTGTATGAGGGACTGAAGCACTGCCGGGAGGCGGAATACGTATTTATCCATGATGGAGCCAGACCCTTTCTGACCGAAGAAATTCTGGAGAGGGGCTATGAAGGTGTGCGGGAATACGGAGCCTGCGCGGCCGGCGTACCCTCCAAGGATACGGTCAAGATTCTGGACAGAAAGCAGAATGTGGTGGAGACACCTCTGCGGGAACTGGTGTGGAGTGTGCAGACGCCGCAGGTATTCCGCTATGAGCTGATCCGCCAGGCCTATGACCGCCTGCAGATGTTTGATAAAACAGGTATTACGGACGATGCCATGGTGGTGGAGGAGATGGGCGGACACACTGTACATATGTTCCGGGGAGACTATCGGAACCTGAAAATCACCACACCGGAAGATCTTCCCGTGGCAGAGCAGCTTCTGCATGAAGAGGAAGGTCATTAGGGAGCGCAGCCATCCGGATTTTCCAGTTTTTCCAGAAGGTCAGAAATAACGCAGCCCACACTTTCAAAGTGCAGGTAGTCCGTGATTCCGGAATCCACCAGCACCTGGGTCTGGGCGGCGAATTCGTCGTCTGCATCCCAGAAGATCAGACGAAGAGGAATCTGCGGAACTGCATAAAAAAGATAGGCCGCGTCACCCTTTACCGGGAGCGGCGAACCGTCCAGCTGTTCACAGCGCCGGCGCAGGAGTTCCGTCCGGCCGGTGAACAGACGGGAGAATGGCGTCAGGAGAGGATCATTCTGCCTGCTCCGGATAGAAGCTCCGTCAAGTTCCGTGTTTGGAACCCAGATGCCGGAGGCCTTAGGGGCATCTTTCGTATATTTGAGAAGATGGTAAAGAGCCATGGTCTCATTAAAATAGAGCTGATCCGTCCAGTATGGAAGGGCTTCCTTACGGCCCCGGTTCTCTGCTGATCCGGGAAAGAGAACTCCCACAGAAGCATGCGGCTCTTCGGGAAGCGCCGGTGCGCTTGCCTGTTTTTCAAGAATTCCATTTTTCAGACAGAGCCGGTAGGCTGTATGAAAATAGGTAAGATACAGATATTCCGCATTATAGTCCAAATGCAGGATGGCGGCGATCCGGGTGGGATCATAGCCGGAAAAAGCCGTCCGCCACTGCTCGCAGATAAGGCCGGCGCTGGAAAACAAAACATTCCGGCTTTGAAATGCATGATAATTAACGCTCATCTTGTTGATACTCCTTTTTTGTTTGATTAGAAGAAAACGGCCGGATGCTGCAAAAATCGGTAAAAACAGTGTGATCAACCGATCCTTCTCTACAGGTTTCAGGCACACAGCCAGAAGCCTGTCTGGAGAAAATGGAAAAAACAATTTTATCATATCATATTATCGGGACCAGAAAAATAAAAACTGTTCCCAAAAGTAAAAAAATGCAGCCGGGCAGATCGAGATACCATTTATTGAAAAAATGATGAAAAAAATTGAAAAATGGCATTGACAATCCAGAAGTCTGGTGTTAAAATCTTTTTTGCGCGATTCGGTAAAACGTGTGCAAAACAGCCTGGAGAGGTATCGAAGTGGTCATAACGAGGCGGTCTTGAAAACCGTTTGTCCGCAAGGGCGCATGGGTTCGAATCCCATCCTCTCCGCTTGAC
>DVOO01000016.1 GCA_018713515.1 Candidatus Scatomonas pullistercoris | reverse complement strand
TGGTAGAGCAGAGGACTGAAAATCCTCGTGTCTCTGGTTCGATTCCGGAACTAGGCATTTTTCTGGAGCATTAGCTCAGGTGGTAGAGCACTTGACTTTTAATCAAGTTGTCCGGGGTTCGAATCCCCGATGCTTCAGTTGCAGAGAATGTTGCATGCAATGTTCTCTGTTTTTTTTTATATTTTTATAGTATAATGAGCAGAGCAATTTATAAATAATGAAAATGGCGGAAGCTCCAAACAGGAGATTCTGCCATGATAAGGGAGGCAAAAGATGAGTTCAGGAAATACACGCAGGGCAAGAAGGCGGAGACGAAACCGAATTATAGTGACGGGTTCTATTCTTGCTGTGGCTTTAATTGCTGCAATTATATGGGTTCTTGTGAACGGGGATTTTAGCCGGGGATCAGACGGAACAAATTTTTCGGGCAGTGTGTCGGGCTCTGAAATTTCCGGCGGGAGCGAAGAGGAAGCGGGAGAAGAGATCCCCACGGAAACAGTTACGCCGACACCGGAGCCGGTAGAAATTTCTACAGAGGGCCTTTACAGTGATTATGCGTTGTTGCTGAGACTGAGTGATGACGAGATTCTGATGAATAAGGCAGGAACAGAGCAGATGTATCCCGCCTCTATGACTAAGATCATGACGGCACTGGTTGCCATTGAAAATCTCCCGAATCTGGATGAAATGGTTACGGTTACGGCTGAAGAAATCAATCCGGTGTATGAACTGGGCGCTTCTCTGGCCGGATTTAACGCAGGGGAAACGGTAAGTGTCAGAGATCTCCTCTACGGGGTTCTTTTACCCTCCGGCGCGGATGCGTGCATGGCTCTGTCTGACAGAGTGGCCGGGTCAGAGGAAGCATTTGTGGAATTGATGAATCAGAAAGCCCAGGAGATCGGTATGGACAACACGCATTTTGTCACATCTACGGGACTGCATGATCCCAATCACTATACAACCTGCTATGATATTGCGAAGCTTCTGGAATACGCGATTCAAAATGAAACATTCCGGACAGTTTTTACCACACATACGTATACAACAACCGCAACTGAGTACCATCCGGAAGGAATTGCTCTTACAAGCTCCACCTTCGCCCAGCTGGGAACAGATCAGCTGGATAACGGAGGAGTGATTGAGGGAGGAAAGACGGGAACAGAGGATGCGGCAGGACGCTGCCTGGCAAGTCTTGCGCAGATCGATGGGGAGGAATATATTCTGGTGACAGGGCATGCGCCGGAGAATCCGGAGGGCGGACCGCTGAATATCGCGGACGCGCTCTATATCTATAATCAGCTATGAGAAAGGACAGCAGAAAATGGCAATTGAAAAAGTCAGAGATTACCTGAAACAGTATGGAAGAGAAAAGGATATAAAGGAATTTGAGGCCTCCAGCGCTACGGTGGAGCTGGCCGCGAAGGCGGTGGGTGTGGAGCCGGCCAGGATTGCCAAGACCCTTTCTTTCTGCGGAAAAGAGGAGGGAAGCTGTATTCTGGTGGTGACAGCCGGAGACAGAAAAGTGGATAACAGCAAATTTAAACATTTTTTCGGCATGAAGGCGAAAATGCCAAAGGGAGAAGAGGTGGAAGCTTTAACGGGACATGCCATCGGAGGTGTCTGTCCTTTTGCAAATCCCGCCGGAGCCTCTGTCTACCTGGACGAGTCTCTGAAGAGATTTGATACCGTTTTTCCTGCGGCGGGCAGCGCCAATTCAGCCATTGAGCTGACCTGCGAAGAGCTCTTTGCTCTTTCCCGGGCGCGGGAATGGGTGGATGTCTGTAAAGAGGTATAATATAAGAAAGGGGTTATCGGGTGGAACAGAAGGCAAATCAGAAGGCTTTGATGACTATGCAGGAGATCAGAAAAGCCGTCATCGGCAAAGATGCATGCATTTTTAAGGTTATGATGGCAGTTCTGGCGGGGGGACATATACTGTTGGAAGATATCCCGGGAGTGGGAAAGACAACGATGGCCATGGCCTTCTCAAAAGCCATGGAGCTGCAGCAGAAACGGGTACAGTTTACACCGGATGTACTGCCTGCGGATATCACCGGATTTTCCATGTATCAGAAGGAAACAGGAAGGTTTGTGTATCAGCCCGGCGCGGCCATGTGCAATCTGCTTCTGGCGGATGAGATCAATCGGACTTCTCCGAAAACCCAGTCAGCGCTTCTGGAAGTGATGGAAGAAGGGCGGGTATCCGTAGACGGAGTCAGCAGACCGGTGCCGGATCCTTTTATTGTGATCGCTACGGAAAATCCCTTTGGAAGCGCCGGTACTCAGATGCTTCCGGAATCCCAGGTAGACCGTTTCATGATCTGCATCAGTATGGGGTATCCGGATATGAAGGCGGAAATCGAGATTGTAAAGGGAAATGTAAGTCACAGCGGGGAACGGGAGGTGCATCCCGTTATGAACGGAGCAGAACTTCTGGAAATGAGAAAAATCGTGGAGAATCTTTTCGTCCATGACGTACTGTACCAGTATATCGGGAAGCTGGTACAGGCCACCAGACAGCATGAGATGATCGATCTGGGGCTGAGTCCCAGGGGAACCATATCCATTACAAGAATGGCAAAGGCCAGAGCGTTTCTGATGGGAAGAACGTATGTAATCCCGGAGGATATTACAGAAGTTTATCCGGATGTAAGCGTTCACAGAATCCGTCTGAGCGCCAAGGCCAGGGTCAATCACACAACGGCGAAGACAGTGCTTGAGGAGATCCTGACTCAGATTCCGAGACCAACGGTGCGCAGAAAGTAATAAATTATGAAAAATATTCTTTTATACGCGGCAGGAATTCTTTTGACAGGTTATCTGGCGGTGATTTACCGCAGCCAGATACTCGCAGGTCTGATGGCTGCGGAAATATTGATTCCTCTTCCGCTGATCCTGCTGGCGGCATATACGGTCAGAAAAGTGAAAATACAAATATCCGTCCAGACCTCCACTGTGGAAAGAGGGCATCCTGTTTCCGTCCTGCTTCTTGTGGATAATCCTTCTCTTTTTCCGGTAATTCGGGGGGAGGCAGAGATTGTATACTGGAATCAGTTCCGGGGAAAAAAGTCTGTGGTCAGAATTCCCGTGCAGTCTGCGGGAAAAAGCAGAGGTGAAATTTATTGTGAGTGGGAGAGCAGCCACTGCGGAAATCTCTGCTTTCAGGTCAGAAGTATAAGAAACTGGGATTATCTGAAGCTGACATCTTTTCGGAGGAGGAGCGGCGCCTCCGGTGAGGCCGCTGTGCTTCCGGTGCCCTATGAGCTGGTACTGCCGGAAGAAAACCGGCAGATTTATCAGGAGGATGGGGAAAAGTATGATCCTCACCGGGGCGGTGATGATCCCTCGGAGATTTTTCAGCTCCGGGAGTACAGGCAGGGGGACCGGCTTTCCAGTATTCACTGGAAAATGACCGCCCGGTCAGAGGAGCTGATCGTCAAGGAATACAGCCGTCCGCTGAAGGGAGGAGGGCTTTTGTTCCTGGATCTTTTTCTGGCTGAGGCGGACGGAAGCTGGATAGATCCGGATCCTTATCTGGATCTGGTATTTTCCTTATGCCTTGCTCTCCTGGAGGAGCAAAGAAGCTGCCAGGCTGTCTGGAGGGAAGAGAATTCCGGGGAGCTGAAAAAAATGGAACTGGAGGGACAGGAATCGGTATATGAACTGCTGGGCTGCCTGTTCAGAACTGCGCCCTACCGTACGCAGATAAACCTGGAAGAGACATACAAAGAGCAGTTTCCTCTGGAAAGACCTGCATTTTCATACCGTCTGGATCTCCAGGGAAGATTATGGGAAGGAGGGAATATTTTGTGGGAAAACGGCAGGATGACACCATCCGGCTGACAGGAATCAGAGTCCGGGATACAGAGAGATCACAGCATAATTTTCACAGAGTTTCCCTGAAATTGCTTCGGTGCCTTTTTTACCTGTCCGGGTCGTATGCTCTGATTTACTGGTTTGTCACCCTCTTTGAGATAGGCGTGGAACCGGAAATACTGACAGTCAGCACGCTTCTCCTGGGAATCTGGTATTTTTTCGTATATCTGACGAAAAAAACAAAGATAATCGGTATTTTTCTGTCTCTCGGAATCCTGATTTTCCTTTCTGTCAGGATGTGGAACGCGGTTTATCAGGGAATCTGTGAAATCCTGAACACGGCCTCTCAGTACATTCTCGATTACTATAACACGCCTCTTGGCTTTCTTCCCGCCGCGGAGGATCCCCGGGCGCTGCTGCTGACCGTGCTGCTGCTGCAGGCGCTGCTTATGCTGTGGCTGGGAAGCTCCGCCCTGAAGGGAAAAGCGGGGTGCCTGATTCTGACGGGCCTTCTTCTTTTATGCATGGGGCTGATGGTTAACCGCTTTCCGGCCGGAGAGGCCGTTTTTCTCTGGATTTTTTCCTGTTTTTCCATGCGGGTGACAGGAAGAGAAGGAAAGGGGGAAATTGCGCAGATTCCAGTCACCGCGCTGGGAATAGGAACCGCAATTTTTACCGGCATAATGGTTTTGCTCAGCTGGCTTGTTATAGCTCCCAGGCTGAATCCGGTCATTGAAGATCGGTATACAGCCTTCCGGGAATTTCAGAGTAATCTGGAAGACCGCGTCAGAGGTCTCTGGGGAGGAAACAGCGCCGGGGGATGGCAGGGTATGGTACAGAATGGCGTACTGACCAATAATTCTCCGGCCGGCGGAAATGAAACGGCGCTTTCGCTGACAGTGGAGAATGAGCCGGAGGAGACCATATATCTGAAAGGATTTATCGGGGGGCTGTATCAGGGCAGCTACTGGGAAGAAATATCGGATGAAACTTTTCAGGAGGCGATACAAAATGTGATTTCCCAGGCGGATTTTCAGCAGATCATGGAGGAATGGGGGTATTCTGATTATTCTTATTCCGATTTTCAGTCTTTTCTGGCCAGCGCTCCCTACGAGTTCCGGAGCGGAGAAGACAGCGGAGAGCCGGAGCAGTTTTCCATTTCCTATGAGGATACCCCGGGAGATTATGTATACGCGCCCTATCTGTCCCGGACAGAGGAAAATGCGGTTTTGCAGGCGGATGTGGAGCTTATGAGAAACGGCGCGGAAAGTTTCCGGGGAAGCTTTTATCCGGATATTCCGGAAATTTCCGCCGATCAGGGTTACACCAGCAGTCTCTATGTGCCGGAGCTTACAGCGTATGCCCAGTATGTTTCTGCCCAGTACCTGTATATTCCAAGCGCGGGACTGGAAGAACTGCAGACATACTGGAACAGCCGGCTGGAAGAATTTCAGTCGGAAAGAGGACATTACCCCACGATTCTGGAAACTACAACGCTGATCCGGGAGACACTTGCCTCCTGCAGCTACAGCCGGAATCTGGACCCGCTGCCGGAGGGGGAGGATTTTGTCCAGTATTTCCTCTTTGACCAGCACAGAGGATTCTGCACACATTTTGCCACCACGGCTGTGCTGCTTTACCGGATGACCGGATATCCGGCCCGGTATGCCACCGGCTATATTGCTAGGCCGGAGGAATTTCAGGAAAATGAAAACGGAGGCTGGACAGCGGATATTCCGGGGGAGAATGCCCATGCCTGGGTAGAAATCTATCAGAATGCGGGTACGGGATGGCTGCCGGTGGAGATGACGCCGGGGTATGGAGATACAGAGGGAAATGAAGCAGATCCGGCAGGGCAGCAGAATTCAGGCACCCCTGCCGCCACGCCTTCCCCCACAGAGGAAGCTGACAGCCAGCAGAGCAGTACCGGAGGCAGCAACAGCAGCCAGCTGGAAATTACTGTGAGGGGAATGCCGGGAGCTCTGTGGAGTGCGCTGCTCATATTTCTTGTGCTGGCACTGCTCCTGCTTGTGATCTGGATACGGCGCCTGGGTATTTTGTATACCCGGAACCGCAGATTCCGATGCACGGATCGGAGACAGGCAGTCAGAAGGATTGTACAGGAAGCGGACAGGATGCTGTCAGACGGCGGCTTCCATACAGAACTGGAAATCACGGATCAGGAGTATGCAGGCAAAGTGCAGGCGGCATATCCGGATCTTCCGAAGGGACTGTTCTCCTGGTTTATCCGGCAGGGCGAAGCGGCCTCCTACGGCAATGAAAAAATTACTGACAAAACGGTACATGCATGTATCCGGGTATACAGGATGCTGGAAGCAGAGATACGAAAAGGCAGAGGCAGACTGTGGAAGTTCTGGTGGTATTTCATAAAATGCTACCGGTAGCCATATAATAAACAAAACACAGGGGGCTTTCCGGCCCCCTTTCTGCCGGCGGGACATATGCGGGAAAATCTGAAATATTTTATGGCGGCAGCAGTGCTCCTGCTGTTTCTTCCGTTTCTTCTTACGGTTCTCCTTTCAGGAAAAGACGCGGTAAGCCTTCACCGGGAGCCGGATCCGGAGATGCTGCTGCCGGTGGCTTTGTATCGGGAAATACCGGAGGGGGACGCACCCCGGGAGTTCCTCCGGGCACAGGCAATTCTGATCAGAAGCAGACTGCGGCAGGCAGTTCAGAACCAGGAGCTGCTGGAAATACTGGAAGAAAATCTGAAGTATGAACAGCAGCACCGCATGTACCCGGATCTGCTGGAACGGTGCGCAGAGGCGGCGGACAGCACGGAAGGGCAGGTACTGACCGTGGGAGGGTCCGTAGTGGAAGGACCTTATTTTGCCCGGGGAAGCGGGACCACCAGGGACGGCCTGGAGGCCATGGGCAGTGAAGCGTATGCCTGGATTGTCAGTGTGGACAGCGGGGCGGATATCCGGCACCCAGACTATATTCAGGAAATCTGCATTCCGGCGGAGAAGGCGGAAGAGATTCTGGAAAGTTACCTTGGCGGGGAAACTGCGGAAACGGAAGATATCTTTTCAAAATTATCTGCAGCGGAAACGGATCGCGCCGGATACGTGACAGAGATGGCAGTGGGGGATACACGGATGTCCGGAGAAAAATTCCGAAGTCTTCTGTCACTGCCCTCTTCCTGTTTTACCATGGAGCAGCAGGGGGATCAGATCCTGTTTTCCTGTCGCGGAGAAGGACACGGACTGGGCATGAGCCAGTACGGGGCGGCGGTTATGGCGGAAGAAGGAAAAACAGCAGAGGAGATCCTGAAACATTATTTTCCCAACGCGTCTGTGGAGCAGGAACAGAATTAAAATAAAAAGCCGGATGGTATAGATTTCATATTTTCGGAAACCATACTAAAGGAAAGATAACGAACCAAACGAGGTGACGAGTATGAAATCTAAGCAGAAAAAAATACGTCTGGCAGTGTCCGGCCTGCTCCTGGCCGCAGTGGTGGGAACCGGAATTTATGCCTATCGTCTGGATCAGAGCAGTCAGGCGCAGATGGAGAAAATGGCGCAGATCCCGGACGAAACAGAAGAAAAAACAGAGAACGTAAGTACCAGTCGGGCAGAGGCTGATATGCCGGAAGAAACAGAGAGTCAGCCTGCGCCCACTGCGGAGCCTGTACCGGAGACAACCCCTGTTCCGGAAACAGAGGAGACGGTTACTGCGGCGGAAACACCCCTGGAATTCAGTGAGAGTTCGGTACTGGTATATCCCATGGAAGGAACGACGGGAGAAATCCTGATTCCTTTTAATATGGAAAATACCGTATATTTTCCCACACTGGATGTATACAAATGCAGTCCGGCTATGGTAATGGCAGCAGAGACGGGAACACCGGTAATGGCGGCGGCGGCCAGCCAGGTTCTCCTGGTGGAGAACAATGAGGAGACGGGGCTGACGGTGACCATGGATATGGGGAACGGCTACCAGGCCGTTTACGGACAGCTTGCAGAGGTCACTGTGGAACCCGGACAGAGAGTGGAGGCTTCCGCCGTGATCGGAACGGTGGGCAGTCCGACAAAATATTATGTGGATGAGGGAAGCAACCTGTACTTTGCCATGACGAAGGATGGCGATCCCATCGATCCCTCTCTGTATCTGCCGCCAGCAGCAGAGTAACAGAAAAAAAATATCCGCGTATAGTATAATAGAAGAGAAAAAATACCATAACGAAAATACGCAATCGAGGTTTTTCACAGGCAGTATTTTCCTATGGGTAAAGTACAGGATATCGATTGCTTCCTATAAAAGACCTGGAGCTGCGTCCGGCAGCTCCTGTACATACAGGTACGGAAAATGAATTATACATATATGGTCAAGTGTAAAGATAATACGTATTATACAGGATGGACCACAGACCTGGAACGCCGGATAGAGGCTCACAACAGCGGAAAGGGGGCAAAGTATACCCGGGGACGAAGACCGGTAAGGCTGGTCTATTATGAGAGCTTTGAGACAAAAGAAGCGGCCATGCGCAGAGAATGGGAAATTAAGCAGCTGAATAGAAAAGAAAAAGAAAAGCTGGAAGCCTCTCAGAGCCGCCGCGGATAACAGAATCCGGGGGCAGCCGACAGCCTCCAGCTGCTGTGTTCTTTTTTACAGTTTGATATTTTTAAACAGTTCTCCCAGAGAGGTGGTCAGTTCTTCGGATTTGGGAAGCTTCACATTGCGGAGCTCATCCTCTTCCCGGGCGGCTCTGTCGTCCTCAAGCGCCTTGATGGACAGGCTCAGCTTGCCGTCCTTTAAAGCAATAACCTTGACCTTCACCTCATCTCCCACTTTCAGAACAACAGAAGGATCTTTGATGCGGGTATGAGAAATCTGAGAGACATGAACCAGGCCGGACAGTCCGTTCTCCAGCTTTACAAATGCGCCGTATGGCTGAAGGGTTTCAACGGTTCCGTCCATAACGGTTCCCACTGCAACAGAAGCGATGCGGGCCTTTTTCTCCTCTTCGGCCTTTTCTCTCAGAATCTCTCTGGCTGACAGGATCACACGCCCCTTTTCCTGATCTACTTCCGTAACACGGACCTGAATCTCTTTCCCAAGATATTCGTTCAGGTCCGCCACATGTCCCAGAGCCAGGCGGGATGCGGGGATAAAGCAGCGGATGCCCTCCTGATTGGAGATAACGCCCTTGTTGACAACGCCGTCCACGGTTACTGTCAGAACAGTCTTCTCATCCCGATACTGTTTCATCTTTTCCCAGATTTCCTGATCTTCATCCTTAAAGGTATCAAAGGATTCATCTACAGCTTTTGAAAAATCGTCCATGCTCATGTTTTCATCTGACATATTCTTCACCTCGTTTGATTATTTTCTGCTGTGATCCGGCTGCATGAAAACAGGGGGCGCACAGCGATTTTCCTACAGTATACCACAGAAAACTATTTACCGAAAGAAAAATCAATGCTATATTACAATAAAAGCCCGGAGAACAGGAGAACAGATATTTATGAAAAGAGAAAACAAGGTTTATATTATCGGACACAAAAATCCGGATACTGACTCTATCTGTTCGGCCATTGCCTACGCAGATATTAAGAACCGGACGGAAAAAGGTACTTTTTCGGCGAAACGGGCCGGACAGATCAATGAAGAGACAGAATATGTACTGAAACGCTTCGGAATGCGGGCTCCCGGCTATCTGTCGGACGCGGGAGCGCAGGTGAGGGAGATAGAAATCCATGAAGTGCCAGGCGTCAGAGGAAGTATTTCCGTGAAGAGAGCCTGGGAAACCATGCGGGAGCAGAACGTTGTCACGCTGCCTGTTACCACGGAGGAAAATGATCTGGAGGGAATTATTACGGTCAGCGATATCGCGGAATCTTATATGGACGCCTATGACAGCAGTGTTATGTCCCGGGCCAGAACCCAGTACCGAAGCATAGCGGAAACGCTGGACGGTTCTGTCATTGTCGGAAATGAACATGGATATTTTGTTAAGGGACGGGTGGTTATCGGGGCTTTCCATCCAGATACGATGGAGAATTATATACACGAGGATGATCTGGTGATACTGGGAAACCGGGCGGAGGATCAGCTGTGTGCCATTGAGATGAATGCCAGCTGCATTGTGGTGGGTCTGGGAGCAAAGGTAACCCGGACCATTCAGAAACTGGCGGAGGAGATGAGCTGCGTCATCATCAGCACACCCCACGACACCTACACCATCGCCAGACTGATCAATCAGTCTATTCCGATTAAGTATCTGATGACCAGAGAAAATATTATCTGTTTCCATACCAGCGACATGGTGGATAATATTAAAGAGATTGTGAGAAAAAGCCGCCACAGAGATTATCCCATTTTAAATAAAAAGGGAAAGTATATCGGAACCATCTCACGGCGGAATCTGATCGGATACCGCCGGAAGCAGCTGATTCTGGTAGATCACAACGAGAAATCCCAGGCAGTGGATAATGTGGACGAGGCGGATATTCTGGAGATTATCGACCATCACCGTCTGGGAAATCTGGAAACCATGGCGCCGGTGCTGTTCCGAAATCAGCCCGTGGGCTGTACGGGAACCATCATGTATCAGATTTATCAGGAAAGGGAGCTGGAAATCCCGAAGAACATTGCGGGGCTGCTCTGCGCAGCTATCATCTCGGACACCCTGATGTTCCGCTCACCCACCTGCACTCCCATGGACAAGTCGGCGGCGGAAGCCCTGGCCGGGATCGCGGAAATCCATATTGAAGAGTTTGCCGCGGAAATGTTCCAGGCCGGCAGCAATCTCCGGGATAAGTCGGCGGAGGAGATCTTTTACCAGGATTTCAAGAAATTTATTATGGAGGATGTTACCTTCGGCGTGGGTCAGATCAATTCCATGGACGCGGAGGAGCTGAAGGCCATCCGGCAGAATCTGGCGCCTCATCTGAAGAGCGAGTGCGGCAAGCATGGAATCCAGATGGTATTCTTCATGCTCACCAATATTATAGAAGAATCTACAGAACTTCTGTATTACGGAGAACATGCAAAGGAACTGATCGAAGGGGCATTTCCGGTGCGGGCGGGGGAAAAGAGCTGTATTCTGCCCGGAGTTGTGTCCAGAAAAAAACAGCTGATCCCCGCATTCATGAACGCGCTGCAGCAGAGGTAGAAGAATATGGCAAAACAGAAGTGGAAGGCCGGCAATATGCTGTATCCCCTTCCGGCCGTGCTGGTGACGGTCACGGACGGCCAGGGGAGAGACAATGTATTTACTGTGGCCTGGGCAGGAACTGTCTGCACCAATCCGCCCATGGTCTCCATCTCCGTGCGGCCGGAGAGATTTTCTCATCATATGATTCTGGAAACAGGGGAATTTGTCCTGAATCTGACTACGGAAGATATGGCCTATGCGGTGGATTACTGCGGAGTAAAGTCGGGGAGAGATGTGGATAAATTCCATATACTGGGGCTTGTAAAGGAACCCGCTTCCCAAGTGAGGCCGCCGATGATTAAAAATGCACCGGTATGCATAGAATGCAGGGTTGTGGAAGTGAAGCATTTGGGTTCTCACGACCTTTTTCTTGCAAATGTAGAGGCAGTTCACGCGGACGAAAAGTATATGGACAGAAAGGGAAAATTCCATCTGGGAGACGCAAAAATGCTGGCATATTCCCACGGAGAATACTTTGGTCTAGGAAAAAAGCTTGGCACCTTCGGATGCAGCGTGCGGCGCAGAAAACAGAAAAATGAAAGATGAAAAAATGAATCTTGCATATTGTGCTGGCGCATGATATAATGCAACAGTGTATAAATTATGAAATTTTTCAGGTAAGCAAAGGAGGAAACAAAAATGTCTTACGTTGATGAAGTCATCGAACGTGTTGTAGCTAAAAACCCCAGTGAACCGGAATTTCATCAGGCTGTAAAGGAAGTTCTGGAGTCTCTTCGTCCCGTGATTGAAAAAAATGAGGAGAAATACAGAAAGCTGGCTATTCTGGAGCGTCTGGTTGAGCCGGAACGCCAGATCAAGTTCCGTGTTCCGTGGGTGGATGATCAGGGACAGGTTCAGGTAAACACCGGTTACCGTGTACAGTTTAACAGTGCCATCGGCCCCTACAAGGGAGGGCTGCGTTTCCATCCTTCTGTAAACCTTGGTATTATCAAATTCCTGGGATTCGAGCAGATTTTCAAAAACTCACTGACCGGTCTGCCCATCGGCGGCGGCAAGGGAGGTTCTGATTTTGATCCCAAGGGAAAATCAGACAGAGAGGTGATGGCCTTCTGCCAGAGCTTCATGACAGAGCTGCAGAGACATATCGGACCGGACACCGATGTACCGGCCGGTGATATCGGTGTGGGCGGAAGAGAGATCGGCTTCCTCTTCGGACAGTACAAGAGAATCCGCGATGCCTACGAAGGCGTTCTCACCGGAAAGGGACTGACCTACGGCGGCTCCCTGGCCAGAACAGAGGCTACCGGATACGGACTGCTTTATCTGACCCAGGAACTGCTGAAGCTGAACGGCATTGATCTGGCCGGAAAGATCTGCACCGTTTCCGGTTCCGGAAATGTTGCCATCTACGCCATTGAGAAAGCACATCAGCTGGGAGCAAAGGTCGTTACCTGCTCTGATTCCACCGGCTGGGTTTACGATCCGGAAGGCATCGATGTGGCTGCTCTGAAGGAGATCAAGGAGGTAAACCGCGCAAGACTGACCGAGTACAAGAAATACCGTCCTAATTCCGAGTATCATGAGGGAAGAGGCGTATGGGCCATCAAATGCGATATCGCGCTTCCCTGCGCAACCCAGAACGAGCTGCATCTGGACGATGCCAAGATGCTGGTGGAGAACGGCGTCCTGGCTGTCTGCGAGGGAGCAAATATGCCCACTACGCTGGAAGCTACCGCATATCTGCAGGAGCACAAGGTTATCTTCGCACCCGGAAAAGCTGCCAATGCAGGCGGTGTGGCAACCTCCGCGCTGGAGATGAGCCAGAACAGCGAGCGTCTCAGCTGGAGCTTTGAAGAGGTTGACAGCAAACTGCAGCAGATCATGATCAACATCACCCATAACATGGATGAGGCAGCCAAAGAGTACGGCTGTGCAGGAAATTACGTAATGGGAGCAAACATTGCGGGATTCCAGAAGGTCGTAGACGCCATGATCGCACAGGGTGTATGCTAAAGAAAAGAGCATAGAATACATTCAGATGGGCATGTCAGATAAGGCATGCCCATCTTTTGCCGTAGCAGGAGAAAGCGATGGAAAGGACAGAAAACAGGGACTGCATTATTTTGATCGGAATGCCGGGAGTGGGAAAAAGTACCATAGGAGTAATCCTGGCCAAGGAACTTGGATACCAGTTTATAGACTCCGATCTTCTGATCCAGCAGCAGGAGGGGCGTCTTCTGCGGACAATTATTGAGGAAGAGGGAGTGGAGGGATTTCTTGCCATTGAAAACCAGGTAAACGCGGGAATTCAGGCCAGGCGGGCTGTGATTGCCACCGGAGGAAGCGCTGTATACGGAACAGAGGCCATGGAACATTTCCGGAGGATGGGAACGATTATTTATCTGAAGCTTCCCTACGACCAGCTGAAAAGGCGTCTGGGAAACCTGAAGGGGCGGGGTGTCGTGCTGAAAAAAGGGCAGACACTGCGGGATATTTATGAGGAGAGAACGGCTCTGTATGAGCAGTGGGCAGACGCTGTAATAGAAGAGGAGGGACGGGATATAGAGGCCACACTGAAAGAAATCCTTAATTTTTGTTTACAAATTCAGGTAGATGGGTTAATATAATAAAAGTTATTCAGCAACATCAGAGGGGAGACACCTCCCGCTGCAAAAGGAATGCCTCGGTATTCCTGATTAAAATTTTTGAGGTGGAAAATGGAACAGTATGTGATCAAGGGAGGAAATCCTCTCGTTGGTGAGGTGGAAATTGGGGGAGCCAAGAACGCTGCATTGGCAATACTGACAGCGGCCATCATGACAGATGAGTCTGTTCTGATCGATAATATGCCGGACGTAAGCGACATCAATGTACTGTTGGAAGCAATTTCTGTCATAGGGGCGGAGGTTGAAAGAATAGACCGCCACACGGTAAGAATCTGCGGGGCAACCATTGGTTCTGTAAGTGTGGATTACGAATTTATCAAGAAGATCCGGGCATCCTACTATCTGCTGGGAGCGCTGCTGGGAAAATACAAAAAGGCGGAGGTTCCTCTGCCGGGGGGCTGCAATATCGGAAGCCGCCCCATCGACCAGCATCTGAAGGGCTTCCGCGCGCTTGGAGCCCATGTGACGATCCGCAACGGAGCTATTGTGGCTTCCGCGGAAAATCTCCGGGGCGCCCATATTTTTCTGGATATGGTATCTGTGGGTGCTACCATCAATATTATGATGGCCGCCTGCATGGCCAGGGGAAATACAATTATTGAAAACGCAGCCAGAGAGCCCCATGTGGTGGATGCGGCAAACTTTCTCAACAGCATGGGAGCAAATATTAAGGGAGCGGGGACGGATGTAATCCGCATCCGCGGTGTGGAAAGCCTGCATAAGACGGCATATTCCATCGTGCCGGATATGATCGAGGCGGGAACCTATATGTTCGCCGCCGCGGCGACCAGGGGTGATGTGCTGGTAAAGAATGTGATTCCCAAGCATCTGGAAGCCATGACGGCCAAGCTGGAGGAGATCGGCTGCGATGTGGAGGAATTTGACGATGCGGTTCGGGTTTCTGCAAAGAAACGGCTGGGGAGGACCCACGTGAAAACTCTGCCCTATCCGGGTTTTCCCACAGATATGCAGCCGCAGATCGGCGTAACGCTGGCGCTGGCCAGAGGAACCAGCATTGTCACGGAGAGTATTTTTGAGAACCGTTTTAAATATGTGGATGAGCTGGCACGCATGGGCGCCTGCATTAAAGTGGAGGGCAACACCGCCATTATTGACGGGATCGAGAAGCTTACAGGGGCCAGAGTTTCAGCTCCGGATCTCCGGGCCGGAGCCGCTCTTGTTATTGCCGGCCTGGCCTGTGAAGGCATTACAGTGGTAGACGATATCATTTATATCCAGCGGGGCTATGAGGATTTCGATGAGAAGCTTCGTTCTCTGGGCGCGGAGATAGAGCGGGTGTCCAGTGAAAAGGAAATTCAGAAATTTAAGCTGCGTGTAGGCTGAGAGGAAAAAGACGTGCGCCTGCCGGGAAGAGATTTCCCGGCAGGCGCTTTTGCTTGACAAGCTCCTGAACCTTGCTATATACTTAGCCATATAAGTAAATGGTGTGCGGCAAGAATGTCACGTCAGGCCGGGAAGGGCCTTGACGTGCTTTATATTTGCGGTATGCGGGGGGAATATCTATTTATCACAGATGGAGGTTCATTATGAAGAAGAAAGTACTCAGTATCGCACTGGCCGGCGTAATGGCGCTGGGACTGTTCGGCTGCGGATCTTCCGCAGGCGGGGACTCCGCTTCCGGAAGCGGGGAGGCGGCAGGCAGCAGCAGCGATGTGAAAGTTGGCGTGATCCTGCTGGGAGATGACGCGGAGGCCTACACGGCAGCCCATATTCAGGGAATTGAGACAGCGATCTCGAATCTGGGACTCACAGAGGAGGAGAATGTAATCTGGAAATACAATGTGCCGGAGGAGCAGCAGTGCTATGAGGCGGCTGTGGACCTGGTAGCTTCCGGCTGCGATCTGATCATCTCCAACAGCTACGGACATCAGACCTATATGGTGCAGGCGGCCGCGGAGTATCCCGATGTGCAGTTTGTAGCCATGACAGGAGATTTTGCCGCCATCTGCGGTCTGGACAATTTTAAGAACGCATTTACAAATATTTATGAAGCCCGCTACGTCTCCGGCGTTGTGGCAGGACTGAAGCTGCAGGAGCTGGTGGAAAGCGGCGAACTGACAGCGGAGAAGTATCCCAACAGCTTTGACGCGGATGGAAATATTAAAGTGGGCTACGTGGGCGCGTATAACTACGCCGAGGTGGTTTCCGGCTATACTGCCTTCTTCCTGGGAATCCGCAGCGTAATGCCCAATGTGGTGATGGAAGTAAATTATACCAATTCCTGGTTTGATATTGATAAAGAGGGCGCGGCCGCGGAGGCCCTGGTGGCCAACGGCTGTGTGATCATCGGACAGCACGCGGATTCCACAGGAGCTCCGGCCGCTACAGAGAAACTGTATCAGCAGGGAAATCTCTGCTTCTCCGTGGGATACAACGTGGATATGCAGGAGGCGGCTCCGGATACAGCGCTGACCTCCGCCACCAATAACTGGGGCGTGTACTATACCTATGCGATTGAAACCGTTATGAACGGCGGACAGATCGATACAGACTGGGCCAGAGGCTATGCCGATGACGCGGTGGGTATTACGGAGCTGAGCCCCGCCTGCGCGGAGGGAACCGCTGAATATGTGGCGGATGTGGAGCAGCAGCTGAAGGACGGTACGCTCCATGTATTCGATACCTCCACCTACACGGTGAACGGCCAGCAGGTAACCAGCGACATGGTAGATTTGAGCTATATGGATACGTATGAGGGAGAGACCCTGGAAGCCATTCAGGACGGCTATTTCTCCGAGTCAACCCTTCGCAGCGCGCCGTATTTTGCTGAGAGAATTGACGGAATTACGGAGGATGCCGTAACACAGTAAATTCATAAAGGTATCCGTTTACAGCAGAGGGAAGCTCTGGGAGCTTCCCTCTTTTCTGAGCTAATACCAAAAGAGAAGCAGGAAGGAGGCCCGTTCCTATGGAAAACGCCATCGAGCTCAGGCATATTACCAAAACCTTCGGAAAAAAGGTAACGGCAAATAAGGACGTTTCCCTGGAAGTAAGAAAAGGAGAAATTTTATCCCTTCTGGGGGAAAATGGAAGCGGAAAGACAACCCTCATGAATATGATTGCCGGAATCTATTATCCGGACGAGGGAGAAATTCTCGTAAATGGACAACCCGCGGAGATCCGTTCGCCCAAAGATGCCTTTGACCTGGGAATCGCCATGATCCATCAGCATTTTAAGCTGGTGGATGTATTTACCGCGGTGGAAAATATTGCCCTGGGGCTGGAAAAGGGACAGAAATACGATCTGAAGGAAATTCGGAAAAAAGCGGGAGAGATCTGCCGCAAATATCATTTTGATCTGAATCTGGATCAGAAAATATATGAGATGAGCGTTTCCCAGAAGCAGACGCTGGAGATTGTGAAAGCATTGTTCCGGGGGGCGGATATTCTGATTCTGGATGAGCCCACGGCAGTGCTGACCCCCCAGGAGACGGAAAAACTGTTCGATGTGCTGCGGAATATGAGAAAAGATAACAAGTCCGTGGTGCTGATCACTCATAAGCTGAGGGAGGTTATGGAGATTTCCAACCGGGTCGCGATCCTGCGCAAGGGTGAATA
Source organism: Candidatus Scatomonas pullistercoris (assembly GCA_018713515.1). Classification (GTDB taxonomy): domain Bacteria; phylum Bacillota; class Clostridia; order Lachnospirales; family Lachnospiraceae; genus Scatomonas; species Scatomonas pullistercoris. The sequence goes on along the minus strand of DVOO01000016.1, from coordinate 152,179 downwards.
TGTGGGAACCGTGGAGACGAAGGATGCCACAGAGAGCCTGCTTACGGAAATGATGGTGGGGCAGAAGGTGGAGCTGAATATCCGGAGAAGCACACCGGAGAATCCTCTGAAGCGTCTGGAAATCCGGAATCTTTCCGTCACCAGCAGAGAGGGAATCAAAGTGCTGGACAATATTTCTTTTGATGTATACAGCGGTGAAATTCTGGGAATTGCCGGGATATCCGGAAACGGGCAGAAGGAACTTCTGGAAGCCGTTGCCGGGCTGCAGACCGTGGAGGAAGGCGGAAGCATCAAGTATTATCCGGAAGGACGGGGAGGCGCCATGCAGCTTCTGGGCATGACGCCCAGGAAAATCCGGGATGCGGGGATCCATCTTTCCTTTGTGCCGGAGGACCGCCTTGGAATGGGGCTGGTAGGTTCCATGGGCATGACCGACAACATGATGCTGAAGAGCTACGACAGCGGAAAATCTTTTCTGACAGACAGAAAAGGACCGAGAGAGCTGGCTGAAAAAGTGAAAGAAGAACTGGGCGTGGTAACGCCGGGAATCAATACGCCGGTTTCCCGTCTTTCCGGCGGAAATGTGCAGAAGGTGCTGGTGGGGCGCGAAATTGCGGCGAATCCGGTGGTACTTATGACTGCCTATGCGGTCCGCGGCCTGGATATCAATACGTCCTATACAATTTATAACCTTTTGAACGAACAGAAAGAAAGAGGCGTTGCTGTCATCTATGTGGGCGAGGATCTGGATGTGCTTCTGGATCTGTGCGACAGGATCCTGGTTCTCTGCGGAGGAAAAGAAAACGGGGTGCTGGACGGAAGAGCCGCTACAAAGGAGCAGGTGGGCCTCCTGATGACAAACCTGAAAAAGGGAGGTGGAGAAGCATGAGCCAGGCAAGAACAGAGGTAAGAGAGCCCCTTGTACGGATCGTCAAGCGGGACGGAGCTCCTCTCCGCAGCAAGGTTCTGGTGCGGGTGATCGCGATCCTTCTGGCACTGGTCATTGATGCCATATTTATATATTCTGTGACGGGTCTGAATCCCCTGTCTGTTTACCAGGTTATGTTCGGAGGGACGTTCGGGAACGGTGTCCGCTTTTCCTGGGCCATGCGTGATCTGGTAACCCTTCTGTGCATCGGGATTGCCCTGGCCCCCGCCTTCAAGATGCGGTTCTGGAATATTGGCGCGGAGGGACAGGTTCTGATGGGAGGACTCGCCACAGCGCTGGTCATGGTGGCCTGCGGCAATACGCTGCCCACCCCGGTGCTGTTCCTGGTTATGTTTGTGACCAGCATTGCGGCCGGCGCCGTGTGGGGATTTGTTCCGGCCTATTTCCGGGCAAAATGGGGCACCAATGAAACACTGTTTACGCTGATGATGAATTACGTGGCAACCAGCATTGTGGCCTGCATTGTAAATATTCTGCGGGGACAGGCCTCCAGTCTCGGAAAATTAAATATGGGAACCCAGGCCGGATGGTTTCCGGCATTTCTGGGACAGAGATACAATATCAACATTCTGGTTGTGGCCATTCTGACCGTTCTGATGTTCCTGTATCTGAAATATTCCAAGCACGGCTATGAGATCAGCGTTGTGGGCGAGTCGGAGAATACGGCGCGGTACGCGGGCATTAACGTGAAATGGGTGCGCATCCGGACCATGCTGATCTCCGGCGCGGTATGCGGTCTGGCCGGTTTTCTGATTGTGGCCGGACGGGATCAGACCATATCCACCAACACAGCGGGAGGACAGGGCTTTACCGCCATTATTGTGGCCTGGCTGGCCAAGTTCAACACTTTCTATATGGCGCTGATTTCTTTCCTGCTGATCTTTCTTTCCAGAGGGGCTTCGGAGATCGCTTCCGCCTACAGCCTTAACGATTACGCTTCAGATATAATCACAGGAGTGATTCTGTTCTGTATCCTGGGAAGTGAGTTCTTTATTAATTTCAGGCTGATATTCCGCGGAAAGCGGCAGAAGGAGGTGAAGTAATATGGAAAACCTCATAGCATGGATCCTCCGTGCCATACCCTTCGGCACGATTATCATGTTCGGAGCCATGGGAGAAACCATGACGGAGAAATCCGGAAATCTGAATCTGGGCGTTCCGGGCATCATGTACCTGGGAGGTTTTGCCGGATTTGCCAGCGCTTATTTCTATGAGACAGCAACGCCGGATCCGGTTCCGGCCCTGTGCATTCTGATTGCGCTGACAGCCTGCATTGCCGCCTCCATGCTGGGCGGACTGATTTTCAGCTTTCTGACCATCACCCTCCGGGCGAACCAGAATGTCACGGGCCTGGCCCTGACGATCTTTGGAAAGGGAGTTGCGAATTTCTTCGGAGTAATGATTCTGGACGGAGCCACCTATTCGGCAGTACCTTCCACCTATGCGGCGTTTTCAGCAAAGCTTCCGGGAGTTACGCAGACCTTCGGCGTTTTCGGCCGTCTCGTTCTGAATTATGGATTTCTGGTTTACGCGGCCGTCCTCCTGGCCGTGATCCTGCACCTGTTCCTGAAGAAAACCAGGACAGGTCTGAATCTCAGGGCCGTGGGAGAAAACCCGGGCACCGCGGACGCGGCGGGCGTGCGGGTAATCCGGTATAAATATCCGGCCACCTGCATCGGAGCCGGAATCTCCGGGATCGGCGGGCTTTACTATGTTCTGGATTACAGTCAGGGGATCTGGGCAACCACGAGCCAGATCGAGGCTTTGGGCTGGCTGGCTGTGGCACTGGTTATTTTTACCACCTGGAAACCGCTGAATGCCATCTGGGGCGCCTATCTCTTCGGCATGCTGTACTGGCTGTATATGTTCCTGCCGGATGTTCTCGGCATCCATGTGGCCAGCTACATGACGGATCTGATCCAGATGGTTCCCTATGTGGTCACTATTCTTGTGCTGATTGTGGCCAGCTTCCGGAAAAAGAAGGAAAATCAGCCGCCGGCCAGTCTGGGACTGTCCTATTTCCGGGAAGAAAGATGACGGTATTTTTTATATAAGGATCCGAAACTGCCCTGTCTGAAAAAGCGGGGCAGTTTTTTGGACAATTTTCCTTCAGTGTCCTAATGGGGGCAAGTTATACTTGACGGCGGCGTGCAAAGGATGTAAGTTAGTAGCGTAGCACGGAAAATTTTATATGCTTTTCTCTTATTCAGAGTGGCGGAGGTACATAGGACCTGTGAAACCACGGCAACCCCATGGATGGAAGGTGCCAGCCTGAGCGAAGATTTCGAACAATAAGGGGATACAGCTTTATTGCCATGTCCTGCCCCTTGTGGTGGGATTTTTGTATGTGGTTTACAATTATCTGCTCCGGCAGTTGCGGCGTCCCGGGAGGGATGCCGGAGAAAGAAAAGCAACAGAAGAAAAGGAGACAAAAATGGAAAAAAGACTTTTTACTTCCGAGTCTGTCACAGAGGGACATCCGGATAAAATCTGCGACGCAATTTCAGACGCGATCCTGGACGCGCTGGTAGCCCAGGATCCCATGAGCCGTGTGGCCTGCGAGACCTGTACCACCACCGGCGTGGTGATGGTTATGGGAGAGATTACCTCCAAGGCCAACATCGATATTCCGCAGATCGTGCGGGATACGGTTACAGAGATCGGCTACACCCGCGGAAAATACGGCTTTGACGCGGAGACCTGCGCGGTGATCACAGCCATCGACAAGCAGTCCACGGATATCGCCATGGGTGTTGACAAGGCTCTGGAGGCCAAAGAGAATACCATGTCCGAGGAGGATATCGACGCCATCGGCGCCGGAGACCAGGGTATGATGTTCGGATACGCCTGCAATGAGACGGAAGAATATATGCCCTATCCCATCGCGCTGGCTCACAAGCTGGCCCGGAAGCTGACGGAGGTGCGCAAAAACGGTACCCTTCCCTATTTAAGACCCGACGGAAAAACCCAGGTTACGGTGGAGTATGATGAGGACGGAAAGCCCTTCCGCCTGGATGCAGTGGTACTTTCCACCCAGCACGGACCGGAGGTTTCCCAGGAGCAGATTCATGCGGATATTAAGAAGTATGTATTTGACCCGATTCTGCCGGAGGATATGATCGATGGGGAGACAAAATTCTTCATCAATCCCACAGGCCGTTTCGTAATCGGAGGACCCCACGGAGATTCCGGTCTTACAGGCCGTAAGATCATTGTGGATACATACGGCGGATACGCCCGCCACGGCGGCGGCGCTTTCTCCGGAAAGGACTGCACCAAAGTGGACCGCTCTGCCGCCTACGCGGCCCGCTATGTGGCCAAGAATCTGGTAGCCGCCGGACTGGCTGACAAATGTGAGATCCAGCTGTCCTACGCCATCGGAGTGGCACATCCCACCTCTGTACAGGTGGAAACCTTTGGAACCGGAAAGCTGTCGGATGAAAAGCTGACAGAGGTTGTCCGCGAAAACTTTGACCTGCGCCCGGCCGGCATCATCAAGATGCTGGATCTGCGCCGCCCCATCTACAAACAGACGGCTGCCTACGGACATTTCGGAAGAAATGATCTGGATCTCCCCTGGGAGAAGCTGGACAAGGTAGAGGTGCTGAAGAAGTATCTGTAAGAAAGAGCAATAGAAAAAGAGGACAGGGCCGATACGGCGCTCTGTCCTCTTTCTTCAATTACGCTTCTCTTTCCACAATGGCCGCGCAGCCCATGCCGCCGCCCACGCAGAGGGTAGCCAGTCCCTTCCTGGCGTTTCGTTTTTCCATTTCATAGAGCAGAGTTACCAGAATACGGCAGCCGGAGCATCCTACCGGATGGCCCAGAGCAATAGCTCCGCCGTTCACATTCACCTTACTCATATCAAACTCCAGATCTCTTGCAACAGCCACGGACTGGGCGGCAAAAGCTTCATTGGCCTCCACCAGATCCATATCCTGGATTGTCAGGCCGGTTCTGGCAAACAGCTTTTTGGTAGCGGCAATGGGACCGACGCCCATGATCGCGGGATCTACGCCGGCCAGAGTTCCGTCCACCCAGGTAGCCATGGGTTTCACGCCCAGCTCCTGCGCCTTTTCTTCACTCATCACAACGATGGCGGCTGCGCCGTCATTGATGGAGGAAGCATTTCCGGCTGTTACCATGCCGTCTTTTTTGAAGGCGGGACGAAGTTTGGAAAGGCTTTCCACCGTAACGCCCTGGCGGGGGCCCTCGTCTGTATCAAAGATAACCGTCTCTTTTTTCTTCTTTACTTCCACAGGTACGATTTCATCTTTAAAACGGCCGGAAGCAATAGCCGCGCAGGCTTTTTGCTGACTGTTTGCCGCGAATGCGTCCAGCTCTTCTCTTGTAAGCCCCCATTTTTCAGCTACATTTTCGGCAGTGATGCCCATGTGATAGCCGTGGAAAGCATCGGTCAGAGCATCGGTGATCATGGTATCGTAAATCTGGTTGTTGCCCATGCGGTAGCCGAAACGCGCGTTTTTCAGGGCATAGGGGGCCATGGACATGTTTTCAATTCCGCCGGCCACGATGATGTCCGCTTCACCCTCGCGGATCATTCTGGCCGCCGTGTTCACACAGTCCAGACCGGAACCGCAGAGCACGTTGATGGTGATGGCGGGGGATTCCACGGGGATTCCCGCGTTGACGGCTGCCTGTCTGGCAGGATTCTGGCCCGTTCCGGCCTGGATTACACAGCCCATGTAAACCATATCCACCTGCTCCGGTTTTACCCCTGCTCTTTTCAATGCTTCTTTAATCACGATAGTTCCCAGTTCCGGAGCCGGGGTGGTGCTTAAAGCTCCGCCCATGACGCCGATGGCGGTCCGGCAGGCGCCGGCCAGTACAATTTTTTTTGCCATTGGATGGATCCTCCTACTTTTATAAAATGGTTATTTGCTGACTATCTTTATCATAGCAGAAAATCAAAAAAATACAATAGAAATTGTTATAAAAATAACAAAGAAGAAAACTCTTTTTTCCGCCAGATATTGGAGCGCTTTTTAAAAAACTGCGGAACGGTTATAATGTGCTTCAACTGTGCGGGTATCCGGATTTACCACAAGAATTTCCTTTCCCAGGGCGGAAGCCTGACTTACAGATTCTTCTGGGGCCTTATTATCGGTAATAATTATATCCAGATCATCCAGACGTACAGAGTTGCAGAGAGAGTTTACTCCCCATTTGGAATAATCCAGCAGAAGAATACGTTTGTTGGCAATCGAGGCCAGCGCTTTTTTCGTGGCAGTCAATGTCTGAGAATGTTCAAAAGCTCCGCCGGGAATGCGAAAGGAACGACAGGATAGGAAAGCAATGTCTGTCTTATACTGCTTCATATTTTCTGGATCGGCAATTAATATGGATCGATTGCTGTGGTGCAGAAAACCAGACGGAAGAAGTATTTGCACGGATGCATGATTCGACAGGGTCATGGCCGCGGTCAAACTGGGAGTGATAACAGACAAGGATATGTCATTTGGAAGCAGTTCAACCAGCTGCTGAATAGTAGTGCCGGAATCCAGGCAGATGCTTTCGTTTGGATGCACAAACTTTAAAGCAATCTCTGCAATTGCTTTTTTCTCTCTTGCATTCTCCTGAATTTGCACATAATAATCCGTTGGCTGAGCAGTGCTGAGCAAAGTAGCATATCCCCGTTCACGTTTTACAAAATTCATTGCCTGCAGCTCGTCCAGATTTCTCCGCACGGTCATTTCTGTACAGCCCAGCTTCTGAGCCAGCTCTTTGATGGAAATTACATTTTGATTTTCCATAATTTCAATAATTTTCGCATGTCGTTCCTTTCTCATAACAGTCCCCATTACTTTCTGTTTTATATTATGATGTTGGGGACAAAAGTCCCCAACCAGGATGCCTGCGGATGGTTCCGTGCTGCGCACTCCCACAATCCCCCCAATATTCGCATATCGTGGGATATACATCCCACTTTTATGCTTATATCGGGGCGGGTCCCAAGGCCTTTCACCCACGGATGAGCAAGCTCATGTGGGCTCAGACCTTTTGACCCTGGCATCATATTATTATTTGGAAATTTCTGAGAAGGTATTTCTAATATATAGAACATAATTTTGTTTTATAACACACAAAATTACAGTTACCTAAACAACAGAAATGTATATAGAAATTATAAAATGTTTTCATTCACAATACAAGAGGTTTTTTTGAATTGAAATGTTTTTATTAGAACATAAATAAAACAAAAATAAAACATTTTACTGTTGACATTCACATGGATATAGTGTATTATTTCCTTAAAAGAACAAATAGTGAGCTTAAATATAGCAAAAAACAACAAAAAGCGAGGGATACAAAACAAAATGAGAACATTTTATGTTTTGGGCGTTGATCAGAGTACGCAGGGAACAAAAGCAGTCCTTTTTGACAGGAACGGGAAATTAATCGGACGGGCAGATGTCCCGCATCGGCAAATTATTAATGAGAAAGGCTGGATCTCTCATAATCCCTCGGAAATTTATGAAAATGTGTTGACTGCATGTAAAGAGGTCATTGGTAAATCGGCCATTGACGCGGATCAGATTGCCTGTATGGGAATTACAAACCAGAGAGAAACAACCGTGGTATGGGATAAGAAGACAGGAAGGGAACTGGCGGATGCTGTTGTCTGGCAGTGCAACAGAGCGAAGGACATCTGCGTAAAAATGGAAGATACATACCGCTGCGGGCAGGAAGTTTATGAAAAAACGGGATTAAAGCTTTCTCCCTATTATCCGGCGGCAAAGCTGGCCTGGCTTTTAGAGAATGTGCCGGAGATCCGGCAGAAGATACGGGAAGGGAGCGCGGCATTTGGAACGATCGACAGCTGGCTTTTGTTTAAACTGACGGAAGGAAAAGTACATAAAACAGATTATTCCAATGCCAGCAGAACACAGCTGTTTAATCTGGAGACCCTGACATGGGATGAAGAAATCTGCCGGTATTTTGGGATAGAAAAGAATATGCTTCCGGAAATCTGCGATTCAGATTCGTGTTTCGGAGAAACGACCCTGGGAGGACTGCTGAAAAAGCCGATTCCTATCTGCGGCGTGCTGGGGGATTCCCACGGGGCATTATTTGGCCATAACTGCAGGAAGAAAGGAGGAATCAAAGCCACTTACGGAACAGGTTCCTCCGTCATGCTCAATACAGGAGAACAAAAAACAGTCAGTAAACATGGTTTATCTACCTCTATAGCATGGAAAGCCGGCGGACAGGTGTCCTACGTTCTGGAAGGAAATATAAATTATACGGGAGCAGTCATATCCTGGCTGAAGGATGAAATGGGGCTGATCCGTTCGGCGGGAGAATCGGAAGCCCTGGCGCTGGAAGCCAATAAAAAAGATGAGACTTATATTGTGCCGGCTTTTTCAGGACTGGGAGCACCCTGGTGGAAGAACGACGCAAAGGCGATTATTACGGGTATGAACCGTACAACAGGGAAAAAAGAACTGGTGAAGGCAGCCTGCGACTGCATTGCGTATCAGATTAACGATGTGGTAAAGGCAATGAGAGCAGATACAGGTCTTGAAATACAGGAACTTTGCGTAGATGGCGGCCCTACAAGAAATCATTATTTAATGCAGTTTCAGAGTGATATTTCAGAGGTGCGCATAAAAATACCGGATGCAGAAGAATTGTCGGTAATCGGAGCCTCCTACCTGGCGGGCATTTCGGCGGGCATCTACGATCCGGATACGATATACAGGGCAATCTCTTATGATTATTACGATGTAAAAATGGAAAGAGCGGTAAGAAATAAGAAAATACAGGGTTGGGAATCAGCGGTTCAGATGCTTTTAAATAATAAGGAGGAGAAAAAATGAAATTGACGGAACAGCATAAGAAAGCGTTAATGCTGCAGGCTTCTGAAGTGAGAGAGCGAACAGTTGAACTGATTTACAGCGGTCAGGGAGGCCATATAGGAGGGGATCTGTCGGAGACAGATATTCTGGTTGCAGTTTTCGACTATATGAAACATAAGCCGGAAAATCCTTTCTGGGAGGAGAGGGATCATTTTATTCTCAGCAAAGGGCATGCTGCAGAGGCTTATTATGTCGTGCTTTCCCGCTATGGCTATATTTCTGAAGAAGAGCTGAAAGCATTTGGAAGTTTTGGAGCAAAATTGGGAGGCCATCCGAGCAAGAAAATAAAGGGCGTAGAGGCAAATACGGGCTCTTTGGGGCATGGGCTTGGACTGGCTGTTGGAATGGCGCTCGCACTCAAAAAAAATAACAAAGATAACAGGGTGTTTGTGCTGACCGGTGACGGAGAACTGGCGGAGGGAAGTAACTGGGAAGCGGCAATGTCGGCAGCGAAGTTCGGACTGAAAAATCTTACCTGGATCATTGATCGAAATCATCTGCAGATCAGCGGAAATACGGAGGATGTAATGCCGCTGGAAAATCTGAAGGCAAAAACAGAAGCGTTTGGTTTCCGAACAGTAGAAATAAACGGTCATGAGATGGATGAGATTTTTGAGGCGCTGAGTCTGCGGGACAGCGAAAAACCGGTCTGCATCATTGCAAATACCATAAAAGGTCGGGGACTTGCATGCGCGGAAAACCAGGCATCCTGGCATCATAAGACGCCAACCGCTGAGCAGGTAAAAAATATGCAAAAGGCAATGGAAGCGTACAGAAAGGAGCTGGCATGATGGAAACAAAAACGTGCAGAGGAGCGTTTTCGGAGAAAATTCTGAGGGAAGCGAAAAAAGATAAAGATATCGTGGTGGTCTGCACTGATTCCAGAGGCTCTGCCTCTCTGGGAGACTATCCGCAGGAACTACCGGAGCAGTTCGTGGAGATGGGAATTGCGGAGCAAAATGCGATCACTGTATCGGCCGGTATGGCCAGCATGGGGAAAAAAGTATATGCGATAGGTCCCGCAAGTTTTTACAGTATGCGTTCGGCTGAGCAGGTCAAGGTGGATGTGGCTTACTCACATAACAATGTGAAAATCATCGGGATCAGCGGAGGAATCAGCTATGGCGCTCTGGGCGCGACCCATCATTCCCTTCAGGATATCGCGTTGATGCGGGCTATTCCCGGAATGATTGTGGAAATTCCTTCGGATGCCGTCCAGATGGAGAAGCTCGTAGAAGAATTTCTGAAAACAGAAGAGCCCGCTTATATCCGGGTTGGTAGAGGGGGCGTTCCGGTTCTTTATGGAGAGGACACGCAGATAAAAATCGGGCAGGCCGTCCGGTGGCATGAGGGCCGCGATGCAGCTGTGATTGCCTGCGGACAGATGGTGTGGCGGGCGCTGCAGGCAGCGAACCTTCTAAAAGAAGAAGGAATACAGATTCGCGTATACGATATGCATACAATTAAACCTCTGGATGAGAAAGCAGTTTTGGAAGCGGCAGAAAGCTGCGGATGTATTCTTACCGTTGAAGAGCATAGCCCTTACGGAGGTCTGGGCGGCGCAGTTGCGGAGATTACAGCTGAAAAATGTCCTGTACCGGTTCATATCCTGGCCATTCCAGATGAGGATGTTCCAAATGGTACAGACGATGAAGTGTTCAGCTACTATCATATGAATGCGGAAGGAATCGCAGAACATGTGAAAGAGCTGGTAAAAGAGAAAAAATGATTTCCAGAGGAAGTCATTATATAAATAAGGAGGTAGAGTATCATGCAGGGAAAAATGAAGGTATGCGTTCTAACAGGAAAGCGGAAGCTGGAATGGGCAGAACGGGAGATTCCGCAGCCGGGTCCGGGAGAATTACAGATTAAGCTGGAATATGTGGGAATCTGTGGATCAGATCTGCACTTTTACCAGGAAGGAAGACTGGCCAACTGGGAGCTGGACGGGCCGTTAGCTTTAGGGCATGAACCTGGAGGAGTGGTATCGGCTGTCGGCGAAGGGGTTGAAGGATTCAAGGTTGGAGATAAAGTTGCCATTGAACCGGCAGTGCCCTGTGGGAAATGTGAGGATTGCAGGCAGGGACATTACAATCTCTGCAAAGATGTAAAAATGCTGGCAATTCCCCGCGAAAGAGACGGTGTTTTTTCAGACTATTGTGTGCACGACGCATCCATGTGCTACAAACTGCCGGATTCTGTGGACACCATGGAGGGAGGTCTTTTAGAGCCATTGTGCGTGGGGCTGCATGCCACCGAGCTGTCTAATGCCAAGATTGGAGAAACTGCCATTATTCTGGGAAGCGGCTGTATTGGCCTGTGTACGCTTATGAGTCTGAAGGCCAGGGGAGTCAGTGAGGTATATGTGGCCGATGTTCTGGATAAGAGGCTTGAGAAAGCGAAAGAGCTGGGCGCAACGAGAGTATTTAACAGTACCCGGGAGAGTATTGAGGAATTTGCCAGAACGCTGCCCGGAGGCGGCGCGGATCAGGTATATGAATGTGCCGGCAACAGAGTTACAACGCTGCAGACCTGCCGTTTAATCCGCCGGGCCGGGAAGGTTACGCTGGTGGGAGTTTCTCCGGAGCCTGTTCTGGAGCTGGATATTGCAACTTTAAATGCAATGGAAGGAACCATTTACTCGGTATACCGCTACCGGAATCTGTATCCGAAGGCAATTAAAGCTGTGGAATCGGGAGCAATTCCCCTTAAAAAAATAGTTTCGCATGTGTTTGATTTTAAGGACTGCATAGAGGCTATGGAGGAGAGCCTGAACAAAAAAGATGAAGTAATTAAAGGTGTAATTAAATTTTAAATGTAAAGGGAGGAAAAAAATATGTTAAAGAAAAAGACAATTTCAGCAGTAATAGCGGCGGCACTGGCAGTATCCATGCTGGCCGGGTGCGGAAGCAGCAACAGCAGCAGCGACAGCGGATCTGCAACAACAAATTCTGGTTCCACTACAATAACTGCCCAGGCAGGGGACAGCGCTACAGGAAAAACAGATCTGGCAGATGCAGATTTTGATACCAGCTACCAGCCGAAAAAAGACAGCTATAAGATTTATTGTACATATAAAAATATCCACAGCTGGTATGACGCCATTAAGAGCGGAATTGACGCGGCCGTGGCGGATATGGCGGAAAAAGGAGTTACGATAGACTATGAATGGTATGGACCGGCGGAACCGGATGCGGTAGATCAGGTAAATTCCATTGAAACAGCGGTAGGACAGGGCTGGGATCTGATCGCCGTGGACGTTAATCAGCCGGAGACTACGGCAGCGGCAATTGATGCGGCTGTGGCAGCAGGAGTACCGGTGGCCACCTTCGCCAGCTCTGATATAGAGGATTGCGACAGAAGCTTTTTCGTAGGCAATACGGATAATTATGGGGATGGATGCGCTCTGGCGGAGGCTGTATGTGAAGAGATGGGCGGCGAAGGTCAGATTGCTATTCTTTCAGGAACCATGGGAGCGGCTTCCCATGAGGAGCGGCTTCAGGGATTTAAAGATACGATTGCAAAATACCCGGATATAGAAATCGTAGATGAACAGAGGGACAATGATTCTGTGGAGAAAGCTATCAGCATTACCGAAGCATGGCTTCAGGCATATCCGGATCTGAAGGGAATCCTCTGCAACAATATGTCCAATCCCGTAGGTGCCTGCCAGGCCGTTTCGGATGCGGGAAAATCAGGGGATATTGTTATCGGGGGCATGGATCATGATCTGAGGACCCTGGAATATCTGAAGGACGGCACTCTGTATGTGGCGCAGGTGCAGAACTGCTACGATATGGGCTATAAGCTGATCTACGATGCGGTAAAGACCATCGACGGAGAAACAGTAGAACCCGAAGCAACGAATGTAGGATCTACTTCGGTATATGCAGCAGACGCGGATAAATACATTGAAATGTTATATGGAGAGAGTACAGATGCTGAATAATGAAAATGCATATGTTGTGGAAATGAAAAATATTGTTAAAACATTTCCCGGAACAAAAGCATTGGATCATGTCGCGCTGAAACTGCGAAGAGGAGAAATTCACGCTCTTGTAGGTGAGAATGGAGCTGGAAAAAGCACATTGATGAATGTACTTACGGGACAGTTTTATTGTGACAGCGGTGAGGTATGTGTGGAGGGAGAGCCGGTAAGGTTCTCCTCTCCGAAAGAAGCGCTAAAGAAAAATATTATTCTGGTACCACAGGAACTGAATCTGGTACCGGAAATCAGCGTGGCGGAAAACATATTCCTGGGAAATGAAATTGTAAACGGCGGGCTTATCAACTGGAAGACAGTGAAAAAGGAAGCAGAAAGGCTTCTGGAGATGCTGGATGTACAGGTGGATGTATTGCAGCCGGTTAAAAATCTTTCGGCCGCGTATCAGCAGCTGGTCTCTATTGCCCGGGCCCTGGCTTATGATCCCAAAGTACTGATTCTGGATGAGCCTACAGCAGTCTTAACCAATAAAGAAACGGAAAGCCTGTTTCGATCCATGCAGAAGTTGAAAAAAAGCGGCACGGCCATGGTCTTTATTTCTCATCATCTGGATGAAATTATGGAGCAGTGTGACCGGGTTACGATTATGAAAGATGGATGCCTGGTAACAGAGGTTCCGGTTTCTGAGATTACAAAAGAAGAAATGATTAATTTAATGGCCGGAAAACAGGTAAAAAAGACGGAACGGGCAAAGAGAACCGTTTCGGATGAAATTTTTATGGAAGTACGGCATCTGAACCGTGAAGGTGAATTTAAAGATATTAATTTTACAGTAAAAAAGGGAGAGATTCTCTGCGTTGCGGGACTGGTAGGAGCAGGGCGCACGGAAATCTTCAAGTGCATTTTTGGTATTACGGAGAAAGAGCCCGGGGGAGAAATCTATATAGAGGGCAAAAAGGTAAATATTAAATCTCCCATGGATGCCATTGCATGTGGAATGGGATATGTTTCAGAGGAGAGAAGACATGATGGGATCACGCCGAACATGTCCGTGATGGAGAATCTTGTTATGCCGTCCCTGGATCAATTAAAAACCGGCGGCTTGATTGACTGGAATAAAGCAACGAAAGTAACGGATCAATATATTGATTCATTTAAAATTAAAACGGCTTCGAGAGAGACACTGATTAAAAATCTTTCCGGAGGAAACCAGCAGAAAGTAATAGTGGCGCGATGGATGGCAAAAGGTATAAAAATGCTGATCCTGGATGAACCGACCAGGGGAATCGATGTAAATGCGAAAGGCGAGATCCATCAGCTGATTCGTGAGCTGGCGGACAGCGGTGTCTCAGTAGTAGTCATATCTTCGGAAATGGAAGAAGTGCTGGCACTGGCGGATCGGATCATGGTTGTTCACCGCGGAAGCATCAGCGGTTATCTGGAAGATGTGGATATGGTTACACAGGAAGATGTGTTGAAAATTGCATTTCAGTAAATTGGAGGTTAGAAAATGAACAGGGTAGCCAAATTTTTTAAATCCACAGCGGGCATGGTTCTGATCGTTACCATTCTGGTTGGAATCATAGTACATATTGCAACGGGAAATTTTTTTACGCCCTATAATATCAGCACTTTGACCAGGGCGGCGTCTTTTGTTATTATTGTAGGATTTGGCCAGACGATTGTTTTGCTGACAGGCGGAATTGATTTGTCTGTGGCAACCATTGGTTCTGTCTGCGGTTTGTTCAGCGCCATGTTTATGGTGAATTATGGGATCAATCCTTATGTGGCCATTCTTGCAGCCAGCGCTATCGGCATTGTTCTTGGAGGCATCAACGGATTTTTTATTGCTTATTTTAAGATGACGCCGTTTATTGTAACCCTTGCTACCATGCAGATCTATCAGGGTATTGTTTATGTAATCACAAAGGGTATGCCTATTACAGGAATGCCCCAGGCAGCTGAAACACTTGCCAACGGTGTGATTGGCAGAGTTCTGCCGAATATTGTGATTATTATGGCGGTAATCTGTGTTGTTCTGACGATTATGCTGAAAAAGACGAAGATTGGACGCCATATTTACGCATTGGGAGGAAACAGAAGCTGTGCTAAAATCGTAGGAATTCCTACTGAGCGGGTGGAAATGTTTGTATACTGTCTGAGCGGTCTTCTCTCGGCAATTGCGGGAGTGCTGATGGCCTGCAGACTGGCATCCTTCCAGGCAAGCATAGGAGAAAGCTGGCAGATGGATTCAATTACAGCGGCTGTACTGGGCGGAACATCGATGGCCGGAGGTGTCGGAAGCGTAGTCGGAACCATTATCGGCGGGCTTCTCAGCAGCGTAATCAGCACCTGTATTACCCTGCTGCGTGTATCTTCTTACTGGGAGACCATTGTGACCGGCGCTGTCGTTCTGATTGCAGTATTTATTGACGCGGTAAAAGATAATCCGGTTATCCGGGAAAGAATCCGCCGTACATTCCACAGAGCAAAATGAAATTGTACTTTGTCAGACATGGAGAGACGGATTGGAACAGACGGGGGAAAATTCAGGGACAGGCTGATATTCCCCTGAATTCCCGGGGGCGCATGGAGGCGGAACGGACAGCGGAATATCTGAAAAAGATCCCGTTTGACGCAGCCTTTACCAGTCCGCTGATCCGGGCGCGCGATACGGGAAAAATAATTTTGAAAAACAGAGAATGTCCTGTTCGGGAGACTGAATTGCTGAAAGAGATTTCTTACGGCGTAAAGGAAGGACAGTGGCTGTGGATGATTCATCACTGGCCTGTGTGCAGGCTGCATGCATATTTTCATCATCCGGAACGTTTTGTGCCTCCCAGGAAGGGGGAATCAATTGCAGAACTAAAAAGCCGCTGCAGAAAATTCCTTTACGATGTAGCTCTGCCCCTGGAGCATGAGAAAAAGCATATTCTTGTAACAACCCATGGCGCATGGATCCGGGGAATGATTTCGGAGGTGGAACAGCTGCCGGACGAACAGTTCTGGGAGGGAAAAAATCAGAAGAATTGTTCAGTTACAGTCATTGACTGTACACTGGGAAAGATGAGACTGGAAAAGGAGGCAATATCCGCATCAGAGCTATAAAATGAGACATAGAATGACGGAGAAAGATACACGTTATTCTATGTCTCACTTTTAAAATACGGAAAATCAGAACCAGAATCCTTCCATGGTATATTTAAAGGTTCGGTATCCCTGCATATCACAGGTATATGCATATTGACGGATCAGCGTGCCGCTGCTGTCGTATTCACCGAAGACCTTTGCCATACCGCTGTTCACAATCCAGTTATCCGCATTTTCCGCAGGCGCGGCGCTGGAAACAATGCTGGAGTAGGGAACCGCAAAGGAATCTTCCAGACGGAAGCTGCGGCTGTTTTCATCAATCCGGTAAACGTAGACCTGGCTGACTTCGTTTCCGCTCTGATACAGACCGGTTCCCACGCTCTCGTCCAGTTCCGGCTCATAATCTCGGGTGTTCAGAGACCAGTAGTTATTGTTGAACATCCGCAGATAGTAGACGCCGTCTTCTTCTCCGGGCCCGGCATATTCTACCGTATGCTGGCCGTATTGGGGAACAAATTCGCCCTCCTGAGTCAGGCAGAGATCCTCATATGCCGTATCCTCCCAGAAGGAGCTGTCACCGGCCAGCCAGTCTATCCGGGGTGTTCCGTGAATATCGGAAACTTTGATAATGGTGGAGGTTTCACGGGAGGATACGATCAGGCTGTCTCCATCCTCCAGATACTGGAGAGTATTCAGGTGAATCCAGTCTTCCTCGCCCGCCTGCCAGAAAAAATCGTCATCCACCGATACTGGGCGGGTTTCGGATTCATAATAGCTGCTCATGAGCGCTGTAAAATCAAGAAGCTCTGTGACTTCCCCCGTTTCCAGATCTATCTCCAGCACGAGATCTTCTACAACGTCAGAGCCGTTGTGTTCGGCCAGTGCCAGAACCTTCCCTTCGGTACCTGGCTGAATATCGTGGTGCAGCGTATAGCCGTCCAGAGTGTATACCTGTTCTGCCTGCCCCAGACCGTTTATCCGGGCCAGTTTGGAGGAGGAGACACAGGTAACGATTGTGCCGTCAGAATATTGCAGGATCCTGTCCAAACCATATCCTTCCAGAACCATTTCATAGCGCATAATCCCGTCATTGTCGAAGAAAAAGCCGTATCCCAGATAGCCATTGGTTCGCATCATGGCATATAGGCCGTCGGAAAGCCCGGCGCTGCTTTCTCCTTCCGTGTAATCCAGTGCCGTGGGATAGCCGGAGCGGTTTTCCGGCATGGTAATGGTAAAGGTCACCTGCTGGCGGACATTTCCCCAGGAGCCGGAAAGAAAGAGGGTCACAGTATTGATTTCTCCGGGAACCAGCCCGATCAGCTGTATTTCGTGGCTGCGCGTATACGTTTTTCCGTCCGCTTCCCGGGCAGTGGCCGTAAAATCTGAAATCCGGTCATTTTCCACAGAGATGGTGTAGCGGACAGAAGCGGCGTAATCGGTGGAAAAATACAGGTACAGACCGTTGCTTCCGGTGCCGTAGGGGTTTATGACAGCCAGGGGTGAATCTGCCTGCCAGTCTGTGCCGGAGGTCTTCAGATGCTCCAGTGTTCTGCGGATCCGTTCCTGTACATCCGTATCATAGTAGGTAAATCCTTCCTCCTCCACATCTTCGGGCACCAGACGGATAACGGGGAGATCGGATTCCAGGCCCGCGTCTGCCAGCTGCATATTTTCCGCCTCGTCTGTTCCCAGAAGCTGGCTGACGTTTTCTGTCCAGTCTGTGCGGATTTTCTGCTCCTGGGAGGTAAATTGTTTGGCGATGGCGGAGACTATGTAGGGAAGTGAAACGAATACAGCCAGAAGGAGGATGGCGGTAATCAGAAGCCGGCGCAGGATTTTTTTCTTTTTTAATGCGGGCATAGATTTGATTCCTTTCTCTGTGTCTGTGGAAGAGCAATTTCAGATAGGAGGTTCTTCCATTACCATAGCAGAGAAAGGAAAAAAAGATCATTAAATAAGCATAAAAAGCAGTGAAAAAACAATAAAGAAGAGTTCAGCTTCCGGAACCGGCAGAGGAGGAGCGGCGGTTCACCAGATAGATGCCGACAGACACCAGTACCAGGGCGGCCAGGCCGTACAGGCTGAATGCCTGATTATCCTCACCCAGGAGCAGGGCGGACAGAATAACGCCGAAAACAGGATTCATAAATCCGAAAACAGTGATCCGGCTTACCGGATTGTATTTCAGCAGAAGTCCCCAGAGGCTGTAGGCAACAGCAGAAATCATGGCCATATAGAGCAGCAGAAGGGTGGAGGCAGGGGTAAAGCCGCTGATCCGCCCGCCCATAAGAAAACCTCCTGCGGCCAGCACGAGCCCTCCCAGAATAAACTGCCATCCGCTGAGCATGACGGGATCTTCGGAGACCGAGAATTTCTTTATGAGAACGGAGGAGAGCCCATAGGACAGAGCGGCGATCAGGATAAATCCTTCACCGTTTATCTTCAGGTGCAGATCCATGGTCCCCCCGGCCAGATTGATCAGTACAACTCCGGCAAAGCCGACGATGCAGCCAATCAGCTTGGAACGGGTCAGCTTCTCATAGCGAAAGACAAGGCTGGCCATGAGAATAGCGAAAAAGGTACTGGCCGCATCTATAATAGAAGATTTCACACCGGTAGTATTAGCCATGCCGATATAAAAGAAAAAATACTGAATAATTGTCTGGGCCAGAGAAAGTGCGCCAATGGGAAGCAGGGAACTGCGGCGGGGACGCAGAAATTTCCGGGATGCCAGGCTGCCGATCAGGATTACCAGAATACCCGCCAGGGTAAAGCGGATCCCGGCAAATACAATCTGTCCGGCCACATCGGAGGAACCGACAGAAAACATCTGATAACCGATCTTAATAGAGGGAAAGGCGCTTCCCCACAGAAAACAGCAGATAAGAGTCAGAAGACATACAATCGGAGTTTTCGTCAGCGTTTTTTGGTTCATTTTCGTTTTCCTCCTTCTTGGCCCTGTTTCCCCAGGGAAGATACAAAATACACCGGGACGTCGTGGGTCCCGGTGTATTATTATACGTGAACTTATATCGATTGGCAAGTTAGAACAGACCGGTGATTTTGCCGTCTTCATCCACATCGATCTTCTCAGCTGCAGGACGTTTGGGCAGACCGGGCATGGTCATGATCTCTCCGGTGAGGGCTACGATAAAACCGGCTCCCGCGGAAATTTTCAGATTGCGCACCGTTACTTCAAAATCTGTGGGAGCACCCAGCTTGCTGGGGTTATCGGTTAAGCTGTACTGGGTTTTGGCCACACAGATGGGGCAGTTGCCATAACCCATGGTCTCCAGCTGCGCCGCCTGCTTCTTGGCGTTTGCCGTCAGTACGGCACATTTTCCTCCATAGACCTTCTGTACGATCTGATTCAGCTTGTCCTCAATGCTTCCATCCAGCTCATAGGAGAAGGAGAAGCCGGAGTTGTCCTCTTCGCAGAGACGGACTACTTCATTGGCCAGAGCAATACCGCCCTCGCCGCCCTTGGCCCATACCTCGGACAGAGCTACGTTGACGCCCAGCTCACGACATTTGCGCTCTACCAGATCCAGCTCTGCCTTTGTGTCTGTCGGGAATGCGTTGATCGCGACCACACAGGGCAGGTGGTAAACGTTTTTAATGTTGCTTACATGCTTCAGCAGATTGGGAAGACCCTTCTCCAGAGCTTCCAGGTTTTCACTGTTCAGCTGATCCTTGGGTACGCCGCCGTTATATTTCAGAGCACGAACCGTGGCGACAATGACAACCGCGTTGGGTTTCAGTCCCGCCATCCGGCACTTGATGTCCAGGAACTTCTCCGCACCCAGGTCAGCGCCGAAGCCGGCCTCTGTAATACAGTAGTCTCCCAGCTTCAGAGCCATTCTTGTGGCAGTTACAGAGTTGCAGCCGTGTGCGATGTTTGCAAAGGGACCGCCGTGCACAATGGCTGGAACGTGCTCCAGGGTCTGTACAAGGTTCGGCTTCAGGGCATCCTTCAGAAGCGCGCACATGGCGCCTTCCGCGTGGAGATCTCCGGCGGTCACAGGGCGCTGCTCGGAGGTTTTTCCGTAGGTATAACCGATTACAAGACGGGCCAGACGGGCCTTCAGATCCTTGATATCGTTGGCCAGACAGAGAACTGCCATGATTTCGGAAGCTACCGTGATATCATAGCCGTCCTCTCTGGGAGTTCCGTTGCTTCTGCCGCCCAGACCATCAACCACGTTGCGGAGCTGGCGGTCATTCATATCTACGCATCTTCTCCAGGTGATCTTCCGGGGATCAATGTTCAGCTCGTTGCCCTGGAAGATATGATTATCTATCATGGCAGCCAGCAGGTTGTTGGCTGCGCCAATGGCATGAAAATCGCCGGTGAAATGCAGGTTGATGTCTTCCATGGGTACTACCTGCGCATAGCCGCCGCCGGCCGCGCCGCCCTTTACTCCAAAAACGGGTCCAAGAGAAGGCTCACGCAGAGCAACCATTACATTCTTTCCGATCTTCTGCATGGCATCTGCCAGACCAACCGTTGTGGTGGTTTTTCCCTCACCGGCGGGGGTGGGGTTGATGGCAGTTACCAGAACCAGTTTTCCATCCGGCGCATCGGATTCTCTCAATAAGTTGTAATCAATTTTTGCTTTGTACTTGCCGTACTGTTCCAGATATTTATCATCAATACCTGCTTTTTCGGCAATCCTGGTGATTGGCTCCATCACACATTCCTGTGCGATTTCAATGTCTGATTTGTAACCCATACTCTTTACTCTCCTTTCCTGTGAAGCCTGACCGAAATATATCTTTTCTTAATTATAATATTGACTCAGTGAGCGGAAACAACACTGTCAACAGGTAACTAGACAAAAAGGCAGCATTTGTAAGCTACAAATGCTGCCCAGACGGTCGGCCTCAACCAGTCCTGTTTCCCACGTGGTTTTTCCACATATCCGTCAGTACACAGGACTTTTATCAATTTACGAACTCAGTATAGCACCTGCCATGGAAAAAAGCAATGAAAAAAATTTTTTTCCTTATTAAAAGAAAAATTTCAGAAGTTATTTTGTGGAAAGTATTCCGGAAAATGGAAGTTCACGATTTGTTTACAAAATATTGATATTTATCCCTTGCATGAATTTTGGAAGTGTGTTAGTATGTAAAAAGATTAAAAAAAGTATTGCGTAATTGTTACAAGAGATAGGTTAAAAAAATTAACAAACAGGTTTTAGGAGTAATATTCATGAAAAGAAAAAGATTGGTTGCGCTTGGACTGATAGCTGTACTGGGTTGTACTCAGGTTGTGACAGTATATGCGGATGAGATGGAGCAGGTACAGCAGCAGAAGGAAGATGCCAGTGAGTCGCTGGACGCTCTGACAGATTCCATCACTGATCTGGAAGCACAGAAAAGCCAGATAGAGAGCGAGATTAACAGTCTGGACGGGCAGCTGATAACGACTATAGCATCCGTAAATATGCTGAATGAGCAGATTACAGATCAGGAAGCGGCTCTGGCGCAGACAGAGCAGGAGCTGGAAGCGGCGCAGGCGAATCGTGATGAACAGTATCAGTCCATGATGAACCGCATGCAGTACATATACGAGAAGGGCGGAAACGGCGGATGGGCCACCATCCTTCTGGAAAATGGAAATTTTGCGGATCTTCTGAACCGCGCGGAATATACACAGCAGCTGTATGATTATGACAGAGAGTGTCTGGAACAGTTCGTACAGACCATTAATACAGTCAGTGAGCTGCAGAATCAGCAGGAGACAGAGATGGCAAACCTGCAGGTGATGAGAGACGAGCAGGAATCCCAGCAGGCGTCTCTGGAGCAGCTTCTTGAGGAGAAGAGAGCAACCTCTTCCGATTAC
This sequence comes from Candidatus Scatomonas pullistercoris, assembly GCA_018713515.1. Taxonomy (GTDB): domain Bacteria; phylum Bacillota; class Clostridia; order Lachnospirales; family Lachnospiraceae; genus Scatomonas; species Scatomonas pullistercoris. Next base: position 130,472 of record DVOO01000016.1, on the reverse strand, counting down.
GATCTGCAGATTCAGCAGGCAAATGAAAAGGCGGATGAATACCAGCAGCTGATTGAGGAATACAATTCCAAGCTTCAGGAACTGGAAGCGCAGCGCCAGGCGGAGGAGGAAGCCGCCAGAAAGGCAGCAGAAGAAGCAGCAGCAGCGCAGGCCGCAGCGGAAGAAGCAGCGCGGCAGGAAGAAGCCAATCAGGCAGCGCAGGATAACAGCACACCCAGTACTTCAAATCCTGGAACTTCCAATTCGGACAACAGCGATAATGGATATTATGAGGATCCTGTAGATGACAGCACGCCCTCCGGTGGTGCAGACTCAGGAGACAGCGGTACATCCTCCGGATCCACCACAGGCCAGGCGATTGTCAATTACGCGCTTCAGTTTGTTGGAAATCCCTACGTATGGGGAGGTAACAGCCTGACAAACGGAACGGACTGCTCCGGATTCGTACATCTGGTATTCGCCCACTTTGGAATTTCTGTAAGCCGGCAGTCCGGCGCGCTGCAGAGTGACGGATACGCAGTTCCCTACTCAGAGGCTCAGCCCGGTGACATTATCTGTTATGCCGGCCATGTGGCCATCTATATGGGCAACGGACAGATTGTACACGCAGCAAACGAGCAGGTAGGCATTACTACAGGAAGCGCTACATATACATCTATTATTACAGTCAGACGAGTCATCTAGTCTGGATGGCAGCAGAAAGAAAATAAAAAGGAAGGCGTTCTTCAAAAGCGTTTATAGCTTTTGAAGAACGCCTTCCTTTTTAACAAGTTTGTTTTATAAAATGGTTTCCAAACCTATTTTTTGGGGTTTCAGACCGCAGCTTTCATAGAATTTCATGGCTGCTGTATTGCAGCTCCAGACATTCAGCGTCACATTGTAGCAGCCCTCTTGTCTGGCAAAGGCAAGGACAGCTTCATACAGCTGCCGGCCGGTACCCCTGCCGCGGCAGCTTTCATCCACGCAGAGATCATCGATATAAAGGGTTTTGATGTCTGTCAGAATATGGCTGTCTGGCTGCTGGAAGATGCAGAAGGCGTATCCCGTCACCCTGCCCTCCGGTTCTTCCGCAACAAAAATGGGCCGGCTGTCGTCATGAATGATCTGCAGCAGCTCATCGTCTGTATATTTGCGGGTTCCGGCCTGAAAGAGGTCCGGCCGCCCCCTGTGGTGAACCATGGCCACCTGCAGGAGCAGGCGCTGAATCGTTTCCATATCACCTTCTTTTGCCCGTCGGATGTTCATTGTAATCTCCTCCCATTCCAGATTTTTAGCATGTCTATAGGATATGATAGCACAGGAAATTCTCTTGCACATGATTTTTTCTTACATTTTTGTCAGTTTCACGGAAAAGAGACAGAATCGTGCTATAATACCGGGAAAAAGAAGAGGAGATTATTTATGGGAGTTTATCCGGAGGTGATCCGGCAGGCCCTGATTATGTTTCCATTTCTGGCCTTCCTGATCACGCTGCCTTATATGATTTATAATTACAGAAAATATGGATCCGTGCTGGGAATCCGGATCCTGGTTGTTTATTCCTTCGCCCTGTATCTGCTCTGCATTTATTTTCTGGTAATCCTGCCGCTGCCCTCCATGGAGGAGGTCAGTCAGATGACCGGCCGGAGGGCTCAGCTGATACCGTTTCATTTTCTGGCGGATATTCTGAAGGAAGCAGATATCGTACCGGGAAATATATGCAGTCTGTTTTCTGTCCTTAATGAAGCTCTGTTTCAGGTACTGTTTAATGTGCTGATGATTGTACCCTTCGGCATATATCTGAGATATTATTTCCGGTGCGGATTGAAAAGGACTGTACTGTTTTCCTTCTTTCTTTCGCTGTTTTTTGAGCTGACCCAGCTGAGCGGCCTGTATTTCATCTATCCGAGAGGATACCGCCTTTTTGATGTGGATGATCTGATAGCCAACACAGCGGGAGGCGCGCTGGGATATTTTATCATACAGCCCTTTTTAAAATTTCTTCCCTCCCGGGAAAAAATGGACAGGGCCAGCTATGGACGGGGGAGAAGAGTATCTTTGTCCAGAAGAATTTTTTCTCTGCTGACAGACGGTGTCTGTATCCTGGTACTTTATGGAATCTGCGCTCTCATCTGCGGAAGGGCGGGAATTGCCCTGCCCGGATATTTTCCGGCGCTGCTGGTCTGGAGTTATTTCAGCCTTATGACGCTGCTGACCGGGGGCAAAACTGTGGGCAAATGGCTGACCCGCACCTGCGTGGCGGAGAATTCCGGCAAAAAAATCTGCTGGTATCAGTATTTTCTGAGGTATGGACTTTTGTGGGGCTTTTTTCTGCTTCTGCCGGAGGCGGCAGCGCGCGTCCGGATCCTTCTGGAAAGAGCAGGGATTGCGGGAAACGCGGCGGCGATGCTTTTTTCATTTTTGGAAGTACTGTTTTATCTTGTGTACATGATTTACGGAGCGGTGCAGATTTCCCGACAGAAACAGCTTTTTTATGAAAAATGGTCGGCGACCAGAATTGTCAGTACTGTGAGGGAACCGGGGGAGCCTTAAAGGCGTCTTGCGCGGCGCCCCGCGACCGTCTATAATAAAAAGCAGAGTGGTGGGGAGGTGCAGGAAGAAAGGCAGCGGAAAGGAGACAGAAGATGGAAGTAAAAGAGGTTCTGGAAAAAGTCAGAAATCAGGAGCTGAGTATTCAGGAAGCGCAGGAGTATCTGAAGAGCCTGCCCTATGAGGATATGGGATTTGCCAAGCTGGATCACCATCGGAAACTGCGTTCAGGATTTGGAGAGGTGATTTACTGCGCGGGGAAAACGAAGGAACAGGTAGCCAGGATTTTTCAGGCTATGGCGGACAAAGAGACGGATGTTCTGGGTACCAGAGCTTCCCGGGAACAGTTTGAGGCGGTGCGGGAGCTTCTGCCGGATGTGGAATATTTTGAGATGGGCCGGATTCTGTGGGTCAGGAGAAACAAAAAAGAGCCGGAGGGAATGGTTGCCGTCTGCACCGGCGGCACCTCGGATATGCCGGTGGCCGAGGAGGCTGCTCTGACGGCAGAGTTTTTCGGGGCCAGGGTGGAAAGGATCTATGATGTGGGTGTGGCAGGCATCCACCGTCTTCTGGATCAGACCGAGAAGCTTCGAAAAGCAAACTGTATCCTTGCCATTGCCGGAATGGAGGGAGCGCTGGCCACGGTGACGGCAGGTCTGGTGGACCGGCCAGTGATCGCGGTACCTACTTCCGTGGGGTATGGCGCCAGCTTCGGCGGGCTTTCAGCGCTGCTGACTATGCTGAATTCCTGCGCGGAGGGGCTTGCGGTGGTAAATATTGATAATGGCTTCGGGGCAGGATATCTCGGGGCCCAGATCAATCGCCTGGCACTGCGGGGCGGCACGGGGGAAAATCGGTAACCGATAGACAAAAGCTATAGGGAAGCATTGACACTCCGTATTTGCGGCCGGAGGAATCGGATGATATGATGGCGGCAGAAAGGAGTGTCATTTTTATGGATTTAGAAACATATCTCTCTTATCTGAACAGCGGCCGGACCGTTGTGGGAAATTCAGAGATTCATCAGTTTATGCACGCCGTCAGTCAGGAGGCAATCCGGATCACGGCGGAAATCAACGGCCGCTACCATGCACCGGCGGAGCTGAGAAAATTGTTTTCGGAACTGATCGGAAAGCCGGTGGATGAAAGTTTTGGACTGTTTCCTCCCTTTTACACAGATTGTGGAAAAAATATCACCGTGGGCAAACATGTGTTTATTAATTCCTGCTGTCAGTTTCAGGATCAGGGGGGAATTACCATTGGAGATGGGAGCCTCATCGGCCATTCCGCAGTGATTACGACCCTGAACCATGATTTTTCAGAGGAAAACAGAAGCAGCATGCATCCCGCGCCCGTGGTGATCGGAAAGAACGTCTGGCTGGGAGCAAGGGTCACCATCGTTCCCGGGGTCACCATCGGAGACGGGGCGGTTGTGGGTGCCGGAGCCGTAGTGACGAAGGATGTGCCGCCGAGGGCGGTCGTGGCCGGAGTACCGGCCCGGGTAATCCGGATGCTGGATGAGCAGGAGCCGTTATTATAAAAACAGAAAGGCAATCGATTTACAATAACCGGCAAAAGCTGCCGGCGGGAGTACGGAAGTTTTTGCCGGTTATTGTTTGTTTTGTCTGAAGCAGTATGATGAACACTGCAGGAATATTCTGGCGGATAAAAGAATCCTGGCCTGGATTATGCGGGGGACGATGAAAGAGTTTCATTCCATGGAAATCAATGATATAATGCAGTATATAGAAGGGAAATCGTCGGGAATATGATGCAGGAAAAATATCCGGAAGAACAGATCCGGAAAATCTGCGGACTTACCGAGGAACAGCTGGAAGATATAAAACTGGAGGAACAGCAGGTTTTCTGAGAAAAGGAGAAAATAATGGGGAAAAGGATGGTTATTTCCCGGGATCCCGGAGGGAAGAAGAAATTTGAGGAGCAGCCGGAGGCTGCGCCGGGGATTCAGGTAAAGGCTCTCCGGGAGCAGCCGGAGCTGCTGAAAACGGCAGCGGCCTGGTTTGCGGAGAAGTGGGAAATTCCGGCGGAGGCATATCTGGCCAGTATGGAGCGGTGCAGGCAGCAGAAGACGGGAGTTCCCCAGTGGTATGTGCTTGTGGGGGAAAATGGAGAGATCTGCGCGGGGGCAGGGCTGATTGAGAATGATTTTCACAGCCGGAAGGATCTGGCCCCCAATGTCTGTGCGCTGTTTGTGGAAAAACCGTACCGGAACCGGGGGCTGGCCAGATATCTGCTGGATCTGATCCGCAGAGAGGCGGGGGAGATGGGATATGAAAAGCTTTATCTGGTGACGGATCACATGCGCTTTTATGAAAAATGCGGCTGGCATTTTCTGACGATGGCCAAGGATGAGGAAGCAATGCCGATCCGGGTATATGAGATTTTGACAGAAAAATAACAGGACAGATAACCGATCGGGAGGCAGAGATGGAAGAAAAAGAGCTGACATTCCGCCAGGCGGAGAAAAAGGATGTTTCTTTGATTTTGTGGTTCATCAGGGAACTGGCAAGGTATGAAAAACTGGAAGAAGAGGTGGTGGCCACAGAAGAGCTCCTGGAGGAGTGGATTTTTGAAAAGAAAAATGCGGAGGTTCTGTTTGCGGAGGCGGATTCCAGGGAGGTTGGCTTTGCCTTATATTTTTATAATTTTTCTACTTTTCTGGGGCGCTCCGGAATCTATCTGGAGGATTTGTACGTTCTGCCGGAATACCGGGGCCGGGGATATGGAAGGCAAATTCTTCAAAAACTGGCGGCCACTGCCGTCGCGCAGGGCTGCGGGCGTCTGGAATGGTGGTGCCTGGACTGGAACCGGCCGAGCATTGATTTTTATCTCTCCCTGGGCGCGGAACCCATGAAAGACTGGACGGTTTACCGGATCGCGGGAGAAACGCTAAAAAAATTAGCACTCACATCTTTACAGTGCTGATGATATGTGTTATAGTATCGTTAGCACAGAGAAATTCGCTATTTCCATATAGATATAGGAGGTGTGAGTATGAATATCAGTAAATTTACGCAGAAATCTCTGCAGGCTGTGCAGGATCTGGAAAAGACTGCCTATGAATTCGGCAATCAGGAGATCGAGCAGGAGCATCTGCTGTACAATCTCCTCCACCAGGAAGACAGCCTGATCTTAAAAATGATAGAGAAAATGGAGATTCAGAAGGAGCATTTTCTGAATCGTGTCAATGAGGCGCTGAATGCCAGAGTAAAGGTACAGGGCGGGAATCCCTACATCGGACAGTATCTGAACAAAGCCCTGGTCAGCGCGGAGGATGAGGCCAAGGCCATGGGGGACGAGTATGTCTCTGTGGAACATCTGTTTCTGGCCATGCTCCGGAACCCAAGCCCCAGCATGAAGCAGCTTTTCAAGGAATACGGCATAACGAAGGAGCGGTTCCTCCAGGCTTTGAGTACTGTGCGGGGGAACCAGAGGGTAACCACGGACAATCCGGAGGCTACCTATGATACCCTGAACAAATACGGACAGGATCTGGTGGAGAAGGCCAGAGACCAGAAGCTGGATCCGGTGATCGGCCGTGACGCGGAGATCCGGAATGTGATCCGTATCCTCTCCCGCAAGACGAAGAATAACCCGGTTCTGATCGGCGAACCCGGCGTGGGCAAAACCGCTGTAGTAGAGGGGCTGGCCCAGAGGATTGTCCGGGGGGATGTGCCGGAAGGACTGAAGGATAAAACTATCTTTTCCCTGGATATGGGAGCGCTGGTGGCCGGAGCCAAGTACAGAGGTGAGTTTGAGGAGCGTCTGAAAGCCGTTCTGGAGGAAGTCAGAAAGAGCGAGGGGAAGATCATCCTCTTTATCGATGAGCTGCATCTGATCGTGGGTGCCGGCAAGACGGACGGCGCCATGGACGCCGGCAATATGCTCAAACCCATGCTGGCCAGAGGTGAGCTGCACTGTATCGGCGCAACCACCCTGGATGAATACCGCCAGTACATTGAGAAAGACGCAGCCCTGGAGCGGCGGTTCCAGCCGGTGCTGGTGGATGAGCCTACCGTGGAGGATACGATCTCAATTCTCCGGGGGCTGAAAGAGAGATATGAAGTATACCACGGTGTAAAGATTACGGACGGGGCCCTGGTGGCCGCGGCAACCCTTTCCGACCGCTATATTTCCGACCGGTTCCTGCCGGACAAGGCCATTGATCTGGTGGATGAAGCCTGCGCGCTGATCAAGACGGAGATGGACACCATGCCGGCGGAGCTGGATGAGCAGAACCGGAAGATCATGCAGATGGAAATTGAGGTGGCGGCCCTTAAGAAGGAGACAGACAATTTGAGCCGCGAGCGGCTGGAGGATCTGCAGAAAGAGCTGGCGGAGCTGAAGGATCAGTTCAATGTGCAGAAGGCCCAGTGGGAGAATGAAAAGTCCTCCCAGGAAAAATTGTCGGGACTGCGGGAACAGATCGAGGATCTGAACCGGCAGATTCAGACGGCACAGCAGAATTATGATCTGGAAAAGGCGGCGGAACTGCAGTACGGAGAACTGCCGAGACTTCAGCAGCAGCTGCAGGTTGAGGAAGAGAAACTGAAAAATCAGGATATGTCCCTGGTGCATGAGAGTGTTACGGAGGACGAAATTGCCAGGATTATTTCCCGCTGGACCGGTATTCCGGTGGCGAAGCTGACCGAGGGAGAGAAGGCCAAGATCCTGCGGCTGGAGGAGGAACTCCATAAGAGAGTCGTGGGGCAGGATGAGGCGGTCAGCAAAGTGGCCGATGCCATTATCCGTTCCAAGGCCGGAATCAAGGATCCCACCAAACCCATCGGTTCCTTCCTGTTTCTGGGGCCCACGGGTGTGGGAAAGACCGAACTGGCCAAGACTCTGGCAGAAAAGCTTTTTGACGATGAAAACAATATGGTGCGGATCGATATGAGTGAGTACATGGAGAAGTATTCTGTGTCCCGTCTGATCGGAGCGCCTCCGGGATATGTGGGCTATGAAGAGGGCGGCCAGCTGACAGAGGCTGTCCGGAGAAAACCCTACTCGGTGGTTCTGTTTGATGAGATCGAAAAGGCCCATCCGGATGTGTTCAACGTCCTGCTGCAGGTGCTGGATGACGGGCGGATCACGGATTCTCAGGGCAGGACGGTGGATTTTAAGAATACGATCCTGATCATGACCTCCAATATTGGTTCCCAGTACCTGCTGGAGGGGATCCAGGAGGACGGTACCATCAGCCAGCAGGCGCAGGAAATGGTGCAGAATGATCTGCGGGCCCATTTCCGTCCGGAATTCCTGAACCGTCTCGATGAGATCATCCTGTTTAAGCCGCTGACCAAGGATAACATCGGCCATATTGTAGACCTGCTGCTGGCGGATCTGAATAAGCGGCTGGCAAATCAGGAGCTGACCATTGAGCTGTCAGCAGAGGCAAAACAGTTTGTCATTGACGGAGGATACGATCCCGTTTACGGCGCCCGTCCCCTGAAGCGGTTCGTGCAGAAATACGTGGAGACCCTGTCCGCCCGTCTGATTCTGGGCGGAGGCGTCAGCCAGGGAGATACAATCCTTTTGACCCTGCAGGACGGAAAACTGGCGGCAGTGGTAAAACCAAAGGCGGAGGTAGTGGAATGATACCCAGAGATCCGGTGATGCTGCTGAGTTATGTGAATACCCAGCTTCGGGACCATTATGGAAGCCTGGAGGAGTTCTGCAGCGCATTTGGCATACAGGAAGAAGAAATCTGCGGAAAACTGCAGGAAATTGACTATGCATACGACCGGGAAAGCAATCAGTTCCGGTAAACAAAATAGAAAGCCACCCGGGGACGCGGAGCCTGCCGCTCTGCGTCCCCGGGTGGCTTTTGTTTCCCCAGGTACCGAAAAACAAATTTTCTTTTCCGCGTGATAGGATAAAACCATCAGAAAAACAGAAAGGCGGAACAGATATGAATTACAAAACTTCAACAAAAACAGGATACTATGTAGGAAATGCGGCGGCAGCGTTTATGATTTTTTTCGGGGGACTGCTGGTTGTCTGTCTGATGGCCCCTGAGGCACGCATGGCCGGACAATTCTATTCGGGAGCGTATGGTCTGAGCTTTTTGATGGCACTGGCACCGATCATCGGAGGAATCCTGATTATCCGAAGAAATATGCGCCGGTTAAAAAGTATGAATCCCGGCGGGCCGGACAGCTTTTCAGGACAGAGACAGCAGATGCATGCCATCGTGTACTGCCCTTCCTGCGGACAGAAGCTGCGGGTACCTGCGGGAAAAGGGCGGATGGAGATCACCTGTCCCCGCTGCCGGAAAAATTTTCGGAATTTTACCTGATGAGAGACAAAAAGCTGACGGACCGGAAGCATTCAGCCGGCCGTCAGCTTTTTATTTACAGGAGCTGAACCAGAGCCTCCACATCCTGCATGGAAGTGGCCCAGCTGGTGGCAAACCGCACCACTGTGTGCGATGCATCCAGCTTCTCCCAGAAGCAGAAGGCAGCCTGCCGGGACAGAGCTTCCATGCGGCTGTTTTCCAGGATCACAAAGATCTGGTTTGTGGGGGAGTCCAGATAAAACCGGTATCCCTTCCGGCGGAAGCCTTCCTTCAGGACATCCGCGGTCTCGATGGCATTTTTGCTGATCTGCAGATACAGATTGTCTGTAAAAAGAGTGTCAAACTGAATTCCCAGAAGACGTCCTTTGGCCAGAAGGGCCCCGTACATTTTCAGGATGGTGGAAAACTGCGGGGGAGTATTCTTCTTTGGGAACACAAGGGCTTCTCCGCAGAGGGCGCCGGCTTTTGTGCCGCCTATGTAAAACACATCGCAGAGAGCAGCCAGTTCCGGAAGCGTCAGATCGCAGGCGGAGCAGGACAGACCGTAGCAAAGCCTTGCGCCGTCGATATAGAGGGGAATCTGATATTCCCTGCAGATATCATACAGATCTGCCAGTTCCCGGCGGGAATACAATGTGCCGTACTCTGTCGGCCAGGAAATATATACCATGCCGGGAAATACCATGTGGCTGTGATTTTCATCCGCGTAGAAGCTGCGCAGATACTGCGCCAGGGTGTCCGGCATGAGTTTTCCCTCCCTGTGAGGAAGGGTGAGCACTTTGTGTCCGGCGTTTTCAATGGCGCCGGCTTCATGGGTGCCGATATGCCCGCTCTCCGCCGCCACAACTCCCTGCCAGGGGGCCAGCAGGGAAGAGATCACAATCTTGTTGGTCTGCGTGCCGCCTGTGAGAAAATAGATATCCGCATCCGGGCAGCCGCAGGCGCTCCGGATTTTCTCCCTGGCGGAGAGACAGTATCTGTCCTCGCCGTAGCCCGGGAGCTGCTCCCGGTTGGTCTCCAGAAGACGCTGCAGGATACGCTCGTCGGCGCCCTCCGAATAATCATTTACAAAAGAAAGCATTTCTGGTCCTCCTGTTGCTTTTTTAAACTGTACCCATTATAATTCTATCGAGAACGGGAAAATATGCAAGTACAAATATTCAGATAGTGTACTTACCTGGAGGAGAGTATAATATGAAAGATTGCATTTCCAATGCCAGATTGGAGGAAACGGGATTCAGTTATACGCTGTCGCTGATCAACGGGAAATATAAAATGACAATTCTGTATACGCTGATGGAATTTGGCGTGGTCCGGTTCAATGAGATGAAAAAATATATCGGCGGGATTTCTTATAAGACTCTGAGCCTGATGCTGAAGGAGCTGGAGAGAGATCAGCTGATTCACCGGGAGGAGTATCCCCAGATTCCTCCGAAGGTGGAGTACAGTCTCACGGAACGGGGGAAAACGCTGATCCCGATTCTGGACGCCATGTGCGAATGGGGCGATCAGAACCGGATCGAGTGAACAGGAGGAGCTTATGGAAGCGTACCAGAGTTTTGCCAGGGTTTACGATCTGTTTATGGATGATGTGGATTACGGAACCTGGAGCCGGTTTCTCACGGAAAAATTAAAAAAATATGGAATCCGGGACGGCCTGGTGCTGGATCTGGGCTGCGGGACGGGAAAAATGACGGAACTGCTCTCCGCGGCCGGCTATGATATGATCGGCGTGGACGGTTCTCCGGACATGCTGGAGGAGGCCCAGGAAAAGAAGCTGGAGTCCGGCCGGGATATTCTGTATCTTCTGCAGGATATGAGGGAATTTGAACTGTACGGAACGGTACGGGCGGTGGTCAGCTGTTGCGATTCTCTGAATTATATTCTGGAGAGGGAGGAGCTGCTGCGGGTATTCCGGCTGGTGAATAATTATCTGGATCCGGGAGGGCTGTTCTGCTTTGATTTCAGCACAGAGGAAAAGTACAGGCAGATCGGGGAGGATACGATTGCGGACAGCCGGGAAGAAGGCAGCTTTATCTGGGAAAACTATTATGATCCGGAGGAAAAAATCAATGAGTACGATCTGACTTTTTTTCTGCGGGAAGAGAGCGGACTGTACCGGAAGTTTGAGGAAACGCACTACCAGAGGGCCTACACGCTGCCGGAAATCAAAGAGCTGCTGGAAGGGGCCGGCCTTAAGTTTCTGGAGGCCCATAAAGGATACACAGAGGGAACACCCGGGGCGGACTGTGACAGAATCCTGGTCATAGCCCGGGAACAGGGAAAAGAAAGAGAGAGAGAAGAATGAGTGAATACAGAGATTACGCAGTGAGAGCCACAGCCGCCGGCGGTTATATCCGCGCCTTTGCGGCGACAACGAGAAATCTGACGGAGAAGGCCAGAGGACTTCACAATACCAGCCCGGTGGTCACGGCGGCCCTGGGCCGGCTTCTGACAGCCGGGTGCATGATGGGCCTGATGATGAAGGGGGACAGAGATATCCTGACCATCCAGGTGAGAGGAGACGGGCCTGTCCACGGGCTGACGGTGACGGCGGATTCCAAAGGAAGGGTCAAGGGCTTTGCTGACCAGCCCGCCGTGCTGATCCCGGCCAACAGCCGGGGAAAGCTGGATGTGGGCGGAGCTGTGGGAAGAGGAAGCCTGACGGTGATCAAAGACCTGGGACTGAAGGAACCCTACAGCGGACAGGTGGAGCTGCAGACCGGGGAGATCGGAGATGACCTGACCTATTATTTTGCCGTCAGTGAACAGGTGCCCTCCTCCGTGGGCCTGGGCGTCCTGATGGATCCCTCCAATACGGTGCGGCAGGCCGGAGGCTTTATTGTGCAGCTGATGCCGGGAACCGGCGAAGAAACCATCAAAAAGCTGGAGGAAAAATTAAGCCGTGTTACCTCTGTGACCGGCCTTCTGGAAGAGGGCTGCACCCCGGAAATGATCCTGGAGCGGCTGCTGTCGGAAATGGATTTGGAAATTAATGACCGGATTCCCGTGGAATTTTCCTGCAACTGCAGCAGAGACCGGGTAGCCAGGGCATTGATCAGTATCGGAGAGAGGGAACTGAAAAGCATGATTGCTGACGGCAAACCGGTAGAGCTTGTCTGCCATTTCTGCAGCAGTAAATATGAGTTTTCCGTGGCGGAGTTGGAGGAGCTGCTGGCCGCGGCGCGGAGATAAGGAGAAGCATATGAGACAGGGATTTGTAAAGGTGGCCGCCGCCACACCGAAAATTCTGGTGGCGGATTGTGTGGAGAATACACGGGTTATTCTGGAAAGTATTCGGGAAATGAGCAGGGCGGGAGCAAAAATCATGGTGCTCCCGGAGCTGGCCGTTACCGGCTACACCTGCAGCGATCTGTTCTGGCAGGAGCAGCTGATCTGGGAATCAGAACGTCAGCTGAGCCGTCTGCTGGATGAGACACGGGGGGTGGACGCCCTGATTTTTGTGGGCATGCCCATGGAAATATTCGGAAAACTGTACAATGTGGCGGCGGTTATGAACCGGGGAAAGCTTCTGGGAATTGTGCCAAAAAAATATCTTCCCAGCTACCATGAATTTTATGAGGGCCGTCATTTTACCCCGGGCGAAGAGCAGACGGTATGGATTGAGCGGGAAGGAGAGCGGATTCCCTTTGGCATGAATCTGCTGTTTGCCTGCCGGGAACTGCCGCGCCTGATTGTGGCGGCGGAGATCTGCGAGGATCTCTGGGTGCCGAACCCGCCCAGTGTAAGCCATGCTCTGGCGGGTGCCACGGTGCTGGTGAATCTCTCGGCCAGCGATGAGATGACGGGAAAGGATACGTATCGGAGAGAACTGGTCCGCAGCCAGTCGGCCCGGCTGGTAGCCGGCTATATTTACGCGGATGCCGGGGAGGGAGAATCCTCCACGGATCTGGTGTTCGGAGCCCAGAATATGATTGCTGAAAACGGTACGATACTGGCGGAGGCGGAACGCTTTAAAAATCAGACGATATGTACGGAGCTGGATGTTGACCGGCTGGTCAGCGAGAGGAGAAGAATGACCACCTATCCCGCCCAGCGGCCGGAGGGGTATGTGACTGTGCCCTTCAGCCTGGTGGTCGGCAAGACGGAACTGACCCGGACTTTTTCCGCCCGGCCCTTTGTGCCTTCCGATCAGGGAGACCGGGATAAGCGCTGCGATGAGATCCTGAATATACAGGCGATGGGACTGAAAAAACGGCTGGAGCATACCCGCTGCCAGAGCGCGGTCATTGGCATATCCGGCGGCCTGGATTCCACCCTGGCTCTGCTGGTGGCAGCCCGGGCCTTTGATCTTCTGGGGCTGTCCCGGGACAAAATCACGGCCGTGACTATGCCGTGTTTTGGAACGACAGACAGGACCTATCAGAACGCCTGTCAGCTGACCCGGTGTCTGGGAGCCTCCCTCAGAGAGGTGGACATCAGGGAGGCCGTGGAACTTCATTTCCGGGATATCGGACAGGATCCGGAGAAGCATGATGTGACGTATGAAAACAGCCAGGCCCGGGAGCGCACGCAGATTCTGATGGATATAGCCAACCAGACGGGAGGGCTGGTGATCGGTACGGGGGATCTCTCGGAGCTGGCTCTCGGATGGGCCACCTACAATGGAGACCATATGTCCATGTACGCGGTCAATGCTTCCGTGCCGAAGACCCTGGTGCGCCATCTGGTCCGCTATTACGCGGATACCTGCCAGGAACAGGAACTTTCCCGCGTTCTGCTGGATGTGCTGGATACGCCGGTGAGTCCGGAGCTGCTTCCGCCGGAGGATGGGAAGATTTCTCAGAAAACCGAGGAGCTGGTGGGCCCTTATGAGCTTCATGACTTTTTCCTGTACTATATGCTGCGGGCGGGCTTTGAGCCTCTGAAAATTTTCCGGATTGCCCGCAGAGCCTTTGAGGGAGAGTATGACAGCGATACGGTTCTGAAATGGCTGAAGAGTTTTTACCGGAGATTTTTTGCCCAGCAGTTCAAGCGCTCCTGCCTGCCGGACGGGCCCAAGGTAGGGTCGGTGGCCGTATCTCCCAGGGGAGATCTGCGGATGCCAAGCGATGGATGCGCCCGGATCTGGCTGGATCAGCTGGAGAAGCTGTAATTGAGAATGCTGATCTGTAATGGCAGGGTATTCAGCGGGAAGCATGGATTCTTCCGCGGTTCCGTGCGGATAAAAGGAAAGAAGTTTGAAAAAATTTATCGGGAAGATGTGCTTCCACGGAATCAGGAGAGAATAATAGATGCAAAAGGAGGATGGGTAATACCGGGGCTGGTGGATATACATCTGCATGGCTGTGCAGGTTATGATTTTGGAGACGCATCGGAAGAGGCACTTCAAGAGATTGCGGTATATCAGGCAGAACACGGAATTACAACCATCTGTCCTACAACCATGACCATGCCGGTGGAGCAGATTCTCCGTACCTTGCGGACGATCCATACTTTTTGTTCCCGGGAGGAGCTGACGGAATCCGAAGCGGGATTCCGAGGCGCGCAAATCGCAGGGATTCATCTGGAAGGCCCCTTTCTTTCCCCGGAGAAAAAAGGGTCTCAGGAAAGCGGGAATATAGCGAAACCGGATCCGGAGCTGTTCCTGAAATTTCAGAAAGCTGCCGGAAACCGGATCCGTCTTCTGGATCTGGCGCCGGAAAGAGAAGGCGCTCTGGAGCTGATCCGGCGCTTCAGAGATCAGGTGGTAATCTCCCTTGCTCACAGCAGCGCAGATTATGATACAGCCGTGCAGGCATTTAGGGCCGGAGCCAGCCATGTGACGCATCTGTACAATGCCATGAGCCCTTATGGACACCGGGAGCCGGGCATAGTCGGCGCGGCAGGGGATAATCCGGCGTGCATGGTTGAATTGATCGCGGATGGAATGCACAATCATCCAAGTGTTGTACGGAATACCTTCCGGATGTTTGGAGCGGACCGGATTGTTCTGATCAGCGACAGCATGCGGGCTGCCGGAATGGGTGACGGGACATACGAGCTGGGCGGCCATACGGTCTATGTGCGGGAGGGAAGGGCGCTTCTGGCGGACGGAACCATCGCGGCCAGCGTAACGAATTTATTTGCATGTATGCGAAGATGTGTAAAAAATATGGGGATCTCTCTTTATGACGCAGTGAAATGCGCTTCTCTGAATCCGGCCAGATCCATCGGAATTGATGCATGGACAGGAAGTATTGAGGAGGGAAAAATTGCCGATGCATTAATTCTTGACAGAGAGTCTCTGGAGCTTCAGCATGTGATCCACAGGGGAAGACTCCTGCGGGAACCATAAAGACTGTGAAATTTGTGAAAAATCGTGCGTTTGTTACGGGAAAACAGCGCGCGATTTTTTTGCCGGTTTTATTGGGATCTGCAGAATCTGGAGAATAGGTACTGGCAAAGTTTACGCCGGGCCTTTATAATAAACAGAGATATAGAAAATCACAGGCAGGATATGAGCATGCAGTATTTATTTCCCCAATATTATAAAAAATTTAAATGTACCGGCAGCGCCTGTCCTTCCACCTGCTGCGCGGGCTGGAAGATTCAGATTGATCCGGCGTCCCTGAAGAAATACAGGAAAATGCCGGGAGCTTTCGGTTCCAGGCTTCGGAATGAAATTGACTGGGAAAACGGCTGTTTCCGCCAGTACGGGGGAAAGTGCACGCTGCTGAATGAGGAGGGGCTGTGTGATCTTTATCTGGAAGGAGGGGGAGAAGGCGCGCTCTGCCGCGCCTGTCATATTTTTCCCCGCCATGTGGAAGAATTTCAGGGAGTCCGGGAATATTCTCTTTCTCTGTCCTGCCCCGAAGCGGCGGAGCTGATTCTGTCCGGGCAGGCACCTGCAAAGCTTTTGAAGACGAGACGTCCGGGGACGCCGGAAAAGTATCCGGAGTTTGATTCGGATCTGTTCCGGACCTTGAGGGCGGCCCGACGGCTGATGTTCCGGCTTCTGCAGAACCGGCAGAAGCCCTGGAGACTCCGGGCGGCCGTTGTGCTGGCACTGGCCCATGATCTGCAGCAGAGGCTGGACAGACATGCGGAAGCGGCAGCGGGGGAACTGTTCCGGCGGTACAGTTCCCCGGGAGTCTGGGACTGGTTCGCGGTGCGTCTGGAGAGGGAGAGGCCCGGCCGAAGAGCAGGGATGCCAAACAGTCTCATGGAAATATTAAAAGAACTGAAACCCCTCCGGGAATCCTGGGAGCCGTATCTGCAGAACGCGCAGAACAGCCTGCAGCAGGAGCCGGCTCCGGAGGAGAAAAAGGAATTGGAAATACTGTTTACCGATACGATGGCAGAACAGCTGATGGTATATTTTCTGTACGTTTATTTCTGCGGCGCGGTTTATGACAGGAAGGCTTATGGAAAAGTAAAATTTGCCGCGGCCTCCACGGTTATCATCCGGGAACTGCTCCGGGCCGGGTGGAGGCAGAGCCTGGGAAGGCTGCCGGAACATGCCGCAGCCGTGACAGCCTGCCGCTATGCCCGGGAGACGGAGCATCTGGATGAGAATCTGAATCGCATGGAGTCCATGCTGGAGGATGAAAACCGGTTTTCTCTGAAGCAGTTTATGGGTATTTTATGAGGACATTACTCCGGAATTTTCGCCTTGCCCAGAGCATCTTCGATGGCATCCAGCAGGAGCATGGAGGTGTACTTGTTGTCATCGGAGTAGGTGATATTTTCCGTAGACTGGGTGGTGTAGATCTGCTGGGCGATCTCATCCAGGGTGGGCTCCATCAGCGGGTACATAACGGTGGCGGTCTCGCTTAAGTTGACCAGCTCGATGGAGTTGATATGGTCTGCGTCCACAGTGACCTGGACGTCAAAGGAATTCTCATTCAGCTCGATGGAGGAGGTGTAGACGCCGGGAACATAGACCGCTGTCTCGGCAGTGTCGGAGGCGGCGCCGGCATCGTCCTGGTCCTTTTTATGAAACATGGTAAACACCAGAATCAGCATAAATACTGCCAGTGCCAGAAAGATAGCAGTGTACACGACTTCTTTCATATGTAAGACGACGATCTTCGTTTTTGAACTCATGGGCGCTGGGACTCCTTTTTTTGTTTTCTATATATGATATTAGGGGAGAGGGGAATTTATGCAGGGAAAAGTTATGCAGCAGGAGGCGGTATGGCATTACAGTTTGTGCTGGGCCCAAGCGGCGCCGGAAAATCTCATTTTATCTACGAAAAGATCATAAAGGAATCCCTGGAACATCCGGAGAAGAAATATCTGGTGATCGTGCCGGAGCAGTTTACGCTGCAGACCCAGAGGGAACTGGTGGCGCTTCATCCCAGGAAGGGACTTCTGAATATTGACGTTCTGAGCTTTAACCGGCTGGCCTACCGGGTGTTTTCCGAGACCGGGGGAAATGCCCTGCCGGTGCTGGAGGAGACAGGGAAGAGCCTGGTACTTCAGAGAGTGATCCAGGAGAAACAGCAGGAGCTGAAGGTTCTGGGCGGAACGCTGCGGCAGCCGGGGGCTGTCAGCCAGATGAAATCGCTGGTTTCCGAATTCCTGCAGTATTCTGTGACCCCGGCGGAGCTTGCGGACTGGGGAGAGAGGGAAGATCTGCTCTCCCTGAAGCTCCGGGATGTGGCTGTGATCTACCAGGGGTTCTCGGATTACCTGTCGGAAAAATATCTGACGGCGGAGGAGCTTCCGGAGCTGCTCTGCGGCGTGATCGGAGAGTCCCGCCTGGTGCGGGGGAGCGTGGCGGTGCTGGATGGCTTTACGGGTTTCACCCCGGCCCAGTGCCATGTGCTGGAACAGCTGCTGCGCCTCTGCGGGCAGGTTTATGTGACGGCGGCACTGGATCAGAGAGAGGATCTGTACCGGAAGGACGGCCCCCACAGACTGTTCCACATGACCAGGAAGATGATCCGCAGACTGACGGAGACGGCGGCGCTGTCCGGGACGGAGGTACTGGATCCCTGCTGGGTTCTGCCTGGAGAGAAGAGCCGCTTTGCAGAGAGCCCGGCTCTGGCTTTTCTGGAGCGCCATCTGTTCCGGTACGGGAGAGAGGTCTGGAGGGGAGAGCAGAACGCTGTTTCTCTCTGCGCGGCGGAAACCCCGGCCATGGAGATGGAGTACGTGGCGGGAACCATCCGGCGCCTGGTGAGAGAAAAGGGCTGCAGATACCGGGATTTTGCCGTGGTGGCCGGCGACCTGGCCGATTACGGAAAGGAAGCCCAGAGAGCATTTGCGGCCGGAGGGATCCCCTGTTTTGTGGACGAGAAGCGGCCCGCCCTGGCCAATCCCTTTGTGGAATTTATCCGGGCGGCGCTGGATATGGCAGTGCAGAGTTATTCCTATGAGAGCGTATTCCGGTATCTGCGCTGCGGTTTCAGCGGCTTTACCGGAGAAGAGCTGGACCGGCTGGAAAATTACGTGCTGGCGCTGGGAATCCACGGGCGGAAGCAGTATGCGGAACGCTGGGTGCGGAGTTTCCGGGGAGCAAAGCCTGAGGAAGCGGAAGCCATGAACCATCTCCGGGAGCGGTTCCTGGAGGAAACAGATGCATTTGCCGCGGGCATGCGGGAGAGACGTTCCACAGCCGGACGAAAGACCCGGGTACTCTATGAACTGATTGTAAAAGTTGACGCCCAGCGGAAGCTGAAGGCGCAGGAGGAGACCTTTGCCCGCCGGGGAGAGGCGGCTCTGCAGAAAGAGTACGCGCAGATCTACGGCATTGTCATGCGCTTTCTGGACAAGATTGTGGAAGTGCTGGGGGATGAGCCCATGAGTCTCCGGGATTATCAGAAGATCCTGGAGGCGGGCCTTGCGGAGGTGCAGGTGGGACTGATCCCGCCGGCCAGCGATCAGGTGCTGGTGGGAGATATCGAGCGGACCAGGCTGAAAAACATCAAATACCTGTTTTTTGTGGGCCTCAATGAGGGGCTGGTGCCAAAACCGGCCGGCCAGGCGGGAATCCTCTCGGAGGCGGACAGGGAAATCTTAAGCGCCAGGGGCCGGGAGCTTTCTCCCACCGCCCGGGAAGAAATGTACATGCAGCGGTTTTATCTGTATCTGAGTCTCACGAAGCCATCGGAGGGGCTGTATCTTTCCTACTGCAAGGCGGATGCGGGAGGAGCCTCCCTTCTCCCTTCCTATCTGGTGGGGACAATCCGGAAACTGTTTCCGGCCCTTGCCGTCCGGAATCTGGAGACGGAGCAGGAGGAGACGGAGCATCTGGAGACGATGGCCGGCATCCGGGAACGGTTCCTGAAGGGACTGCACCGGGAGCTGGAAGGCCGGCAGGACAGGGCTTTTGGGGCGCTGTACCGCTGGTATAAAAAGGATGCCAAGAGAGAGAAGGAGCTGGAGCGGCTGCTCTCGGCAGCTTTTTATGAGAACTGCGGCGGAGGGATCGGACGGACGGCCGCCAGGGCCCTGTACGGCAGGGTGCTGGCCAACTCTGCCACCAGGCTGGAGCAGTTTTCCTCCTGCGCTTTCGCGCATTTTCTGAAATACGGACTGCTGCTGCAGGAGAGGGTCCGGTATGAGTTTGGGTCTGCGGATATGGGGACGGTCATGCACGAAGCACTGGAACTGTTTTCGCGGAAAATGGAAAAACAGGGACTTTCCTGGAGAACGCTTACGGAAGAACAGAGGGACGCCCTGGCGGATGAGGCTCTGGGAGAGATTACCGGAGATTACGGGAATACAATTCTTCACAGTTCCAGCCGCAGCGAGTATCAGATCCGGAAGCTTGGCCGGATTCTTCGCCGGACGGTATGGGCCCTGCAGGAACAGATCTGCCGGGGAAGCTTTACGCCGGAAGGAGCGGAAATCGCCTTTTCCATGGGGAGACTTCCGTCCCTGGATATTGCCCTCTCGGCGGATGAGCGGCTGCTTCTGAAAGGCCGGATCGACCGGCTGGACGTCTGCCGGGAGGGTGACCGGCTGTATCTGCGTGTCATCGACTACAAAACCGGGAATACCGTTATGGATCTGACAGAGCTCTCGGAGGGCCTGCAGCTGCAGCTGGCGGTCTACCTGAACGCGGCCATGGAGCTGGAAAAAAAGAGAAATCCGGACTGCCGGGTGGAGCCGGCGGGGATCTATTATTACCGTATCGGCGATCCGCTGGTGGAAGGAGCCCCGGGAGAAAGTGACGGAGAGAGGGAACGGGAGATCCTGAAGGCATTGAGCCTGGACGGACTGTCCAGACAGGAAGAGGAAATTCTGTTCTTGCTGGATCAGGAGCTGGGAGAGAATGGACGCTCCGCGGTAATTCCGGTGGCCTTTAAGAAGGACGGAAGCCTGACCCGGTATTCCCGGGTGGGCGGCAGCGGGGATTTCTATGCCATCCGCAGATTTACGGAGCGGAAGGTGCAGGAGATCGGCCGTTCGATTCTGGAGGGCCGGACGGAGGCAAGGCCCTATAAAATGGAACAGAGGACGGCCTGCGACTTCTGCCCCTACCGGGGTGTGTGCGGCTTTGATGAGCGGCTGCCGGGCTTTTCCTACCGGAGGATCCGGAAAAAAACACCGGAGGAAATTCTGAAAAAAATGAGAGAGGAGGCGGACTGA
The DNA here is from genome assembly GCA_018713515.1 of Candidatus Scatomonas pullistercoris. Taxonomy (GTDB): domain Bacteria; phylum Bacillota; class Clostridia; order Lachnospirales; family Lachnospiraceae; genus Scatomonas; species Scatomonas pullistercoris. Next base: position 110,080 of record DVOO01000016.1, on the reverse strand, counting down.
TGGCACCACAGTGGACAAGAGAACAGGAACAGGCGATCCGCCTCCGGGACAGAAATATTCTCGTAAGCGCGGCGGCCGGCTCCGGCAAAACGGCCGTGCTGGTGGAGCGGATCCTTTCCCGGATCACAGATCCGGAGCATCCGGTGGACATTGACCGGCTGCTGGTGGTGACCTTCACCAGGGCGGCCGCCGGCGAGATGAAGGAGAGGATCGGCCAGGCGCTGGAAGAGCGGCTCCTGGAGGATCCGGACAATGAACATCTCCAGCGCCAGGGAGCCCTGCTGCACCATGCCCGCATCAGCACCATCCATGGCTTCTGCACCTATGTGATTCAGAACTATTTTCACCGGATCAATCTGGATCCCGGTTACCGGATCGCCGATGAGGGCGAGCTGAAGCTTCTGAAGGGGGAGGTTCTGCGGGATCTGCTGGAAGAAGAGTATGCCGCCGGCAGTCAGGCGTTTCTGGAATTTTCGGAGGCCTGCGCGCCGGGGAAAAATGACGGCCGCCTGGAGGAGCTGATTCTGCGCACGGCAGAATTTGCGGAGAGCTATCCCTGGCCGGACGCCTGGCTTTCGGACTGTGAGAGGGTGTATCAGGCGGAGAGTCCCGGGGAGCTTAACCAAACGCCCTTCATCCGTTTTCTGGAAGAGGACGCCGTGAGGAGAATCCGGGATGCCCTCTCGGAAGCCCGGCGGAATCTGGAAGAGGCCCGGGCGCCGGGAGGCCCTGAAGAATATCTTCCCATGCTGGAAGCGGACCGGGAGCTGCTGGAAGCCCTTGGCCGGAAGAAGACCTACGGGGAGCTTTATGAGGCTTTCCGTGAACTGTCCTTTCAGACGCTGTCCAGAAAGAAGAATCCGAAGGGCGATCCGGCGATCCGGGAGAGGGTCAAAAACCGCCGGGACAGTCTGAAAGAGGGCTTAAAGGAGCTCCGGGAGCAGTATTTTTCCAGAAGCCCGGAGGAGGTGCTGGAGGAGCTGGCCGGCTGCCGGGGCTTCGTGGAGGAGCTGGTCCGTCTGACCCGGCGCTATTTCCGGGAATACGGGGAGCGGAAGCGCCGAAAGAATCTGATGGATTTTTCGGATCTGGAGCATTTTGCCCTGGATATTCTCCTTACGCGGGATGAGGAGGGAGTACACCGGACCGATGCGGCCAGAGAGCTGGCCGCCGGGTTTGAGGAAGTCATGGTGGATGAGTACCAGGACAGCAACTATATTCAGGAGTATCTTCTGCAGGCCGTATCCAGGGAAGAAGGCGGCGGAGGCAACCGTTTCATGGTGGGCGACATGAAGCAGGCGATTTACGGATTCCGTATGGCCAGGCCCGAGATCTTTCTGGAAAAATATGAAACCTATTCCAGGGAGGACAGCGGACGGCAGCGCATCGATCTGGGCCGCAATTTCCGGAGCCGTTCCCAGGTGCTGGACACGGTTAATTATATTTTCCGGCGGATTATGGTGAAGGATCTGGGAGGGCTGGACTATGACAGCGACGCGGCCCTGTATCCGGGGGCCGCTTATCCGGAAAATGCGTCCTGCGGGACGGAACTGCTCCTGCTGGATAAGAAATCGCCGGAATTTGAAGAGGACAGCAGCAAGACGGCTCTCCAGGAGGCGGAGGCTCTCTCAGTAGCCCAGAAGATCCGCGCTCTGGTGGGGCAAATGGAGGTGACAGACCGGGAAAGCGGAGGGACGCGGAAGCTGCGGTACCGGGACTGTGTGATCCTGCTGCGCCAGACGGCGGGCTGGGCCGATACCTTCGCGCGGGTTCTGACGGAGGAGGGGATCCCGGCCAACGCCACATCACGGTCCGGTTACTTCCAGACCGTGGAAGTGGCCGCGGTGCTGAATTATCTCCGCATCTGCGATAACCCCAGACAGGAGATTCCCTTTGCTGCGGCCCTTCACTCTCCCATAGGAAATGTGACGGAACAGGAGCTGGCAGAGATAAAAATCCGGTATTCCGAACAGCCTATCTATGAGGCGGCGGGCCTGTACGCGGAGCAGGGAGAGGATCCCGGCCTCCGGAAGAAGCTGGCAGAGTTTCTGGAAGGCCTTCAGAAGATCCGGGACATCCTGCCTTATACGCCGGTCCACGAGGTGATCCTGCAGGTACTGCAGGATACCGGTTACGGAGCCTGCGCGGCAGCTATGCCGGGAGGAGAGCAGCGGCAGGCCAATCTGAACATGCTGGTGAAAAAGGCGGCGGATTTTGAAAATACCAGTTACCACGGTCTGTTTCAGTTTATCCGCTATATGGAGCAGCTGGAGAAATATCAGGTGGATTTCGGGGAGGTCAGTCTCTACGGAGAGCTGGCGGACACTGTGCGGATCATGACCATCCACAAGAGCAAGGGGCTGGAGTTTCCGGTGGTATTTGTGTGCGGCATGGGGGGAAGGATGAACGTAATGGACGCCAATGCCTCCGTGCTGCTGCACGCTTCTCTGGGGATTGGGCCGGAATGGATCCGGCCGCGGGAGAGAACCCACAGCACGCCGCTCATGAAGCAGGTGATCCGCCGGGCTATCCGCCGGGATATGCTGGGGGAAGAACTGCGGGTACTTTACGTGGCCCTCACCCGGGCAAAGGAAAAACTGATCCTCACCGGCACGGTGGAGGATCTGGAAAAGAAAAAAAGCCAGATTGCGGAACAGATCCGGGACCCGGAGGGAAGACTTACCTACCGGACGCTGTCCGGCGCCAAATGCTACTGGGACTGGGTGCTGCCGGCCCTGCGGGATGCGGATCCCTCCGGGGAGGAGCCGGTTCCCGTCCGGACGGAGATGCTGACGCCGGAGGCCATGGCCGTCCGGGAACTGGGATGTGGGGCGGCCCGGGAAATCTGGAAGGAGGAGCTTGGCACCGGCAGGGCAGCGCCGGAGGAGGATCCCGCAATCCGGGAGTTTCTGGAAAAACGGGACGCTTTCCATTATAGATTTGAAGACCGGCAGGGAATTCCGGCGGCCCTGACAGTTTCGGAGCTGAAAAAGGCCGGAATGGAGGGCGTGGAGGAGCTGGGGCAGGAGCTGTATCCGGAACCGGATATCGTCCCCTATATTCCGGAGTTTATGAAGGAAGACCAGGAGGGCCCGGCCGGAGCGGTCAGGGGAACGATTTATCACCGGGTCCTGGAATGTATGGATCTGAAGGAGCAGGTTACAGAGGAAAGCCTGAAGCAGCAGATCAAAGCCATGGTGCAAAGCAGAAAGCTGACGCCCCGGGAGGCGGAAGCTGTAAAGCTTTTCCAGCTGGAGCGGTTTGCCGCATCTTCCATCGGAAAACGGATGGGGGCGGCGGACCGCCGGGGAACCCTCCGGAGAGAGCAGCCCTTTGTGGTGGGAATCCCGGCCGCGGAAGTCATGGAGGGCTGGCCGGAGGAGGAGACGATTCTGGTGCAGGGAATTATGGATGCCTATTTTGAGGAAAACGGCAGCCTCGTCCTTGTGGACTATAAGACGGACCGGATATTTTCCGGACAGGAACTGGCAAAAAAGTACGGCCGCCAGCTGGAGCTTTATGCCGGGGCCCTGGAGCGGCTCAGCGGAAAAAAGGTCAGCGAGAAGATTATCTACTCGCTGACCCTGGGCAGGGAGATTCCGGTATAACTGCCGTGAATAGATCCCGGCAAAACAGGCCACACTTCAGATAGACACAGTAGCAGTCGGAAAGGAGTGTGGCTTGCTGTATGAGCAAAAAAGAAAAAAAGATCAATCTGCATGCGCTTACCCCGGAGGAATCTCTGAAATACGAGATCGCGGAAGAACTGGGGCTGTTGGATAAAGTGCTGGATAAGGGCTGGAAGCAGCTTTCCGCCAAGGAGACCGGCCGGATCGGGGGCCTGGTGACGAAGCGGAAGCGGGAGCTGAACCGGGAAGCAAGAGAAACATGCGGGGAGGAGGCATAAAAAACAGGGATATGGGAGTTTTGCATCCCATGTCCCTGTTTTTCAGAAAACTAAAGAGCTGCCAGGCGCCTGGCCGGTCAGCCCGGAACAGGCCTTTTCGGCCCTTTACTTCCGGGAATATTTTCTTCTGAAGATTCCTGCGGCTGTAAGGCATCCAAGAGAAATGACTGCCGCCGCGGACCACAGAAGCGTCCGGCTGCTGTCTCCGGTCTGGGGAGAACGCAGGCTGCCGGCCGTGTTGTTTTTGTTCCCGGAATTTCCGGTTTGTCCCGGTTTTTCTCCGGTCCCTGTGCTGCCGTCCTGGGAAGTGTTTTCTCCGCCGTTTTCGTTATTTTCTGTATTCCCCGGTTTGTCTCCGCCTTCGTCCTCTTCGCCGGGATTTTCCGTGCCGGAGGTATCATCACAGTTCAGGAATCCCATGGTCAGCGCGCCTTCGGTGACGCCGTCCCGGAACCGGTATACAGGCCGCTGGCCGTCTGCGGTACAGGAAGCGTCCGCAATGGCAAAGCCCTCGTTATTTGCGGATACATCCAGGCCCGCCGGGGGAAGCACATGAACAATGGAAGGCTCCTGGGTGCCGTTTAATGTAATCTTTGCGGCGCGGTTGCCGTATCCGTCATCCGCCGTTACCCAGAGAACATTTTCATAGGTGTCGTAATCCAGAGCCATGGCCCCGCCAAGCATGGCATCGATATCGGCAATCTGTACGGCACTTCCGTCCTCATTCAGCACATAGGCGTATATGTGGCCGTTGTCCTCCAGGGCTACAAAGAATACGCCGTCCGCGGCTGCATCGGGATAATCAGCAGGATCAAAAGGTTTTCCGGTGTTCTGGTCAAACAGGGTTCCTGCCGCTGTGGAGCCGGAAACCCATTCCACAGCCTCAATGCCCATGTTGGCGGAAACCTGAGGCAGGGAAGCAGTCAGATCCCACTCTTTCAGGGCAACCAGATCTGTTCCCTCCGCATGGGGATCCACCATCAGGATGGTATTGTAGTTGACACCCTTCTGGCTGTTATCCCGCTCGGAGGCTATGTAGACATAGCCGTCGCCGTCTACCGTGATGCCTTCCGCGTCAGGTCCGGCCGCGGAGGGATTGTCCGCGTCCTTCTGGAAAAGAATCCGTTTTCCATTTTCAAAACCGTCTGCAAAGCTGAACGTTCCGTCCGCTGCCACATTCAGAATCCAGAAGGTGGCGGTTCCATTATCTACCGCGTACAGCTGGCCGTTGAAGAAATCTAGACCGGAGGAATCCTCCAGGAAGGTGGAAACCGTGTCACAGACAATGATTTCATCGGATCCCGGCCACTGAATAACCTCGGGAATTCCGGCAAACCGGTTGGCCTCTCCGGGGGTCGCTTCCAGGGTATTTCTGTACTCGCTGCCGTTTACATCCGGGTAAAGGCCCCAGGTGGGATCTGTATGCCCGGTCCAGGAAGCGGCGGCGATCAGACGTCCATCCTCATAGAGCCGTACGGAATCATCACTCCCCAGCCCGAAGCTCAGATTGTCAATCACCAGGAAGCCGCCGGCGGAAATTACGGTGCCCTCCGGAATAACGTATTCATGAGAATCATCGTTATCCTTAATTACGATACCGGAGATATCCAGATCTTCTTCTGTGGGATTGGCCAGCTCTACCCAGTCCGGGCCGCCGTCCGGGTCGTTGGACTGGATTTCATTTGGCACCACCGGATTGGTTTCGATATTGGCGGAACCCTTGGTGGAGACAGCAAAATCCGTGAATTCACCGGTGCCGTCCGGAATTCTGGCGTACACGCCCTCCGCGTGAGAGGTCCAGCTGTAGGAGGCAACGATTACGCCGTCCCGGTTGTAGACCGCTGCCTGATCCTCGTCTCCCAGCCCGAAGGAGAAGTCGCGGTTTCCATCGAATACATAATATTCTCTGGGATTCAGGATGGTGCCCTCCGCCACCGGCGTCACATCGGAAGCATGGCCCACCGGATCATTGTCGTACATATACCAGCCGGAGATATCCACGGCAGAAGATCCGGTATTCATAATTTCCACCCAGTCCGTGTCATCTCCGTTGGATTCCACTTCATTGATCACTACGGACGGAGCATACCACTGATTCGCGGTTCCGGGTGTTTCCGGCATCAGGCAGAAGGAGCCGGTGCCGTCCGGATATCTTCCGAAGGAAGCCAGTGCGGCGTCTCCGCTGTAGGAGGCGTGATCTGTCCAGGAGTATTCGTCCAGAAGACTGCCGGTTCCATCGTAGAGACGAATGGAGTCGCCGGAGCCGATGCCGATGGCCGCCTCAAAGGTGCCGGCCGCGTAGGTGCCTGTCTGGTCATCATAGACATTTCCCGTGCTCTGGGCATCCACCAGCAGAAGCGCGCCGGGCTGTATGACGGTTCCCGCCGGGAACTGCCAGCGGTGGTCATCGGAGTTATCACGGATTTCAAAGCCGGAAATATCCAGCGCCTCTGTTCCGGTGTTCATAATCTCCACCCAGTCATCGGGAGAAGAGTTGATTTCATTAATAACCAGCCCTGAGCCTGGCTCTTCATCACCTGGTTCCTCTGTGACAATATTTAAGGCTCCCCTGGTAGCTGCCTGATCCACGAAATTGCCGGTTCCGTCGGGAACGCGGGAATAGGTTCCGGCAGCATGTCCGGCGTACGTATAAGAGTCCATCTGCGCGCTGCTGCCGTCATAGAGAGAAACGGTATCCTCTTTTCCAAGGCCGAAGTCAAAATCTATGCTGTCTTCTAATACGAGAACCGCGCCGGCCTCCAATACCGTACCCTCTGCGATCCCCCAGGTTTTATCTTCTGTCAGCCGCTCCAGGCCTTTGTCATCGGTGACGAACCAGCCGCTGATATCCACAGCCGTGCTGCCGGCATTGATGATTTCCACCCAGTCGTTACCGCCGTCCGGATCATCGGATTCAATTTCATTGATAAATACGGTGTTTTCGGAATCTGCCGCATAAGTATCCACGGGTGAGGCAGCCGGGAGAATCCCCGTTACGGCCAGAACCGCCCCAAGCGCGGAAATCCAGATTTGCTTTTTCATGTGCGCTCCATCCTTTCTCATTTATAAGTGCTCTTTTTACATTATCAAAGGAATGTAAAATCTGAAAGGACGGTTTTGTAAAAGAATAGGGAACTGCGCGGAAGCCGGACTTGCGTGAAAAGATAAAAACAGATACAATGGAGAGCATGAAAAGAAATGTATGGATACAGAGATTCTGGAAAAAAATACGCAGACCGCTGACGTTTCTGCCGGCGGTCTGCCTTGCGTGTTTTATATTCGGCTTTTCTTCCCAGAGCGGCGAAGAATCCTCTTCCCTGAGCATGCAGGTGACGGAAATCCTTGTGCGGGCCGCGGATCAGATTACAGGGGCCCATTGGGAAGAACCGGAAATTCAGGAAAAAACAGAGCAGTACAATATTTATGTGCGCAAGGCAGCCCACATGACAGAGTATGCTCTGTTTGCTGTCGCGCTTTATATTCCCCTGGGAGGCTGCGGCCTGCGGGGCCGCCGCCGGATCCTTATGACGCTTCTGATCAGCGCGGCCTTTGCAGCCGGAGATGAGTGGCACCAGTCCTTTGTGGGAGGACGGATGCCGTCTCCGAGGGATGTGGGCATTGACTGCGCCGGGGCGGGGATTGGGACCTGTGCGGCGTGGATATTCAGGCGGAAACAAAAGTAAAAAAAGTGTGCTTATCTTTTCACTCTCGCACTGCCTCCCTTTATCAGTGCTTTTACTTCTTCCAGGTCTGCCATGGTAGTATCTCCCGGGGTTGTCATGGCCAGAGCTCCGTGGGCGGCTCCAAAGTTGACAGCGGTTTCCGGGTCTCCGGTGGTCATAAGGCCGTAAACCAGGCCGGAAGCAAAGGAATCTCCGCCGCCTACCCGATCCAGAATTTCCAGGTTTTTATAATCTGCGGATTTGAAAATTTTGCCATCCGCCCAGCAGAGTGCGCTCCAGTCGTTTATGCTGGCCGTTTTGACGGTTCGAAGCGTGGTGGCCACTACCTTGAAATTGGGATATACTTTGGCAGCTTCATTTATCATCTTTTTATATCCTTCCAGATTGAGCGTTTTCAGATCTGCGTCATTTCCTTCCACAGAAAATCCCAGGCAGGCCGTAAAATCTTCCTCATTGCCGATCATAATATCCACATAACGGGCAATTTCCTTATTTACTTCCTGCGCTTTTGCCTGTCCGCCGATGGCACTCCACATGGAGGGACGGTAATTCAGATCATAGGAAACGACCGTTCCGTATTTTTTCGCGGTTTTGATGGCAGCAATGACAGTCTCGCAGGCCCGTTCAGAAAGAGCCGCGTAAATCCCGCCGGTATGAAACCATCGCGCGCCCAGTTCCCCGAAAATATAATCAAAATCAAAATCTTCAGGAGCCGCTTTCGAGATAGCTGTATTTGCGCGGTCAGAACAGCCAATGGCCCCGCGCAGCCCAAAGCCCCGCTCTGTAAAATTCAGTCCATTCCTGCAGATACGGCCGATGCCATCCGTTTTCATCCATCGGATCAGGGAGGTGTCAACGCCGCCCTGGAGAATGAAATCCTCCATTAATTTTCCTATTTCATTGTCTGCAAATGCTGTGATCACACCGGTGCGCATCCCGAAGCATTTCCGCAGCCCACGGATTACATTGTACTCTCCGCCGCCCTCCCAGGCCCGGAAGCTTCTGGCGGTGCGGATGCGGCGGCGGTTCCCTGCTGTCTCTGTAAAAATCACGGCCCTTTCGCCTGGGGAAAGGATGCCGTGGAAGCCGTTCACAATGCAGCGGTACTGGAAGAGGTCGCAAAAATGGCGGCCCGCTGCGAGTGGATCAATCACCATGTTTATCCTGCGCCCCAGTGCCTGCAGGATAAGCATTATTACAGAAAACACGGGGAAAACGCTTATTACGGGCAGGGAAATAAATAAAATTGCAAAAATACTGACCTATGCCAGGTGAACGGGCAATAAGAAAAATCTACTTGATGTTTTTGGAAAAAAGATATAAAATGATGTCGTGAACTGCACAAGAAATAAAATAAATTTGTACAGTTCACGACATTTTGTTTTGTGAAAAAACGTAAATTTCGAGGAGGTGGGAATTGATGGAGAAGAATCTTCGGGATCTCTTTGACTCCCATGGCGGCATTCTTAAAACGGGCGAGCTTCTTCAAAATGGGTATTATCATCGAAAACTACAAGAGCTAATAAATGATGGAGAGATCGAACAGGTACGTCGGGGGTATTACCAGTGCATAGACGATAACTCCTATTCCGAAGTGGTCATCATCGTCAGACTGTTTCCTGATGCTGTCCTGTGTATGGAAAGCGCACTGGATTATTATGGGTACACAGAAAGGACTCCATCTGCATGGAATCTCGCAGTTCCGGACAGCTCTTCCAGACGGCGATTTCATATTTCATGGCCGGTCGTTAAGCCGCATTTTATCAGTGAAAGTAAATTTCCTGTCGGAATCACGGAAGCAGAAATTGAGGGGAGGAAGGTACGGATCTATAACAGGGAGCGGACGATCTGCGACTGTCTGACACACAGGAACAAAATGGATGCCGAGATATTTAACAGTGCCATTCGCGGCTACCTGAAGGATCCACAGCGAAATGAAGCCCGCCTTGGGAAATATGCCGCCATACTCAGGGTGCAGAGAAAAGTACGGGAGGTGCTTGGAGTATGGCTGTAAAGAATCAGGCTTCTTCAGCGCTGGCAAGACTTAAAAATCAGGCAAAGACAGAAGGCATCAATTACCAGATGTGCCTCCAGCTGTTCTTCCAGGAGGAGTTCCTGCGGAGACTGTCGCATTCAAAATACAGGGAAAATCTGGTGCTTAAGGGAGGAATGTTCATATATGCCCTGACTGCTTTTGACAGCAGACCGACAAGGGATATGGATTTTCTGATGAGGAGCCTGTCCAATGATCTGGATCATATTAAAGCTGTGATGAGTGAAATCTGCGCAGTGCAGACAGAAAACGACTACATCCTTCTGGAAGTGATCAGCACAGAACAAATTACACTGGAAAAGAAATATCCTGGCGTGAAGACAAAATTTATAGGGCACATCAATAATATCAGAGTTCCGTTTTCCGTAGATGTGGGAATCGATGACATAATTGTGCCGGATGCTTTTATGCGCATCGGAGAGTTTGCAGACGATCCCTTTATGAAAACGCAGTGGATGCGATTCGAACCAGCAAAAGAAGCCGGGTTGGAGTTTCCGGAGGTGCTGCATCGGCTGGATCAATTCCTTCATCCGATATATGACGCAATCTTGAAAGGCGAAGAATTTGGCCGCCAATGGTCCTGCTCACAGAAGGCCTGGGAGTGAATTTAATAGAAGATATATCTGCGCTGCCAGCAACAGCGGTCATTCCTCCTCCAGGCCGGAAAATTTGTGGCCATTCAGAAGACGGTTCACAAATATAAATAAAAAGTGGAAAGTTGTCCGGGGATGCGTTAGAATAAGAATAAACAGGATAAAGTTCTTGGCATGAGATAACGGGACTGATCATGGACAGCCAGTGGGAGACAGATCAGGGAAGAGAGCTGCAGAAGCGGGTGAACCTGATTACAGCTCCCTGTGAAATGGAATAATGATGGAGGATAAAGCCATGGAATGGACAGAAAATGTAACCGGCCTGCAGCATATAGGAATTCCCACGGAGGATACCGATGCTTCGGCAACATTTTACCGCCGTCTGGGATTTGAAACCGCGCTGGAGACGGAGAATGAGGGAGATAGGGTCTGCTTTCTCAGGCTGAAGAATCTCACTCTGGAAGTCTATGAGACGGAAAAAGCGGCCGGCTGTGACGGGGCCGTTAACCACATTGCTCTGGATGTGAAGGACATAGAAGAAGCCTACAGCTTCGTAAAATCTCTGGGGGTCCGGATCCTGCAGGAGATCACCGAACTTCCCTTCTGGGAAAAGGGCGTCCGCTTCTTTATTATCCAGGGACCGAACAAGGAACGCATCGAGTTTGCACAGTATCTGTAACTGAAAAAGCAGGAAAAGATATGCCCCGGGGAAGCACGGCCGTAGAAGCCGCTTCCCCGGGGCTCTTAAATGTTAACGAAAAATTCATTGTTAAATAGGAAAGAAAGTGCTAGAATAGGAACGGTATGTAAACGGACAGACCGCTTACCGGGCGGCAAAGTCCCAGAATGAACAGTAACAGGAGCGATTTAGAATGAAATTATCCGAGCGAATTTTCGGCACCCACAGTGCCCGGGAATTAAAGAGAATTACGCCTATTGTGGATAAAATCGAAGGTATGCGGCCCGCCATGATGAAGCTGACGGACGAAGAGCTGAAGGGCAGGACCCGGGAATTTAAGGAGCGTCTCGGCAAGGGCGAAACCCTGGACGATATCCTGCCGGAAGCTTTTGCCACGGTCCGGGAGGCGGCCAGGCGGGTCCTGAACATGGAGCACTACCGGGTACAGCTCATCGGCGGTATTATTCTGCATCAGGGGCGTATCGCCGAGATGAAGACCGGTGAAGGAAAGACTCTGGTATCCACCCTGCCTGCCTACTTAAATGCCCTGACGGGACGGGGTGTCCACATTGTCACGGTCAATGATTATCTGGCCAAGCGTGACGCGGAATGGATGGGGCAGGTGCACGAGTTCCTGGGCCTGACGGTGGGCGTTGTTCTGAATTCCATGAAGAACGATGAGCGCCGGGCAGCCTATGCCTGCGATATCACCTATGTGACCAACAACGAGGACGGATTTGATTATCTGCGTGACAACATGGTCATCTATAAGGAACAGCTGGTGCAGCGGGAGCTGGCTTACGCCATCATCGATGAGGTGGACTCGGTTCTGATTGATGAGGCCCGGACGCCGCTGATCATATCTGGACAGAGCGGGAAATCCACCAAGCTCTATGAGACCTGCGACATCCTGGCTCAGCAGCTGAAGCGGGGCGAGGCCTCCGGAGAGGTCACGAAGATGACGGCCATCCTGGGCGAGGAGATCACGGAGACGGGAGACTTCATCGTAAATGAAAAGGATAAGGTCGTAACGCTGACGGAAGAGGGCGTCAAGAAGGTAGAGAAATTCTTCCATATAGAGAACCTGTCGGATCCGGAGAATCTGGAGATCCAGCACAATATTATCCTGGCCCTCCGGGCCCATAATCTGATGTTCCGGGATCAGGATTATGTGGTCAAGGATGACGAAGTTCTCATCGTAGATGAGTTTACGGGACGTATCATGCCGGGCCGGCGTTATTCCGATGGACTGCATCAGGCCATCGAGGCCAAGGAGCATGTAAAAGTGCGTCGGGAGAGCAAGACGCTGGCCACGATTACCTTCCAGAATTTCTTCAACAAATACGAGAAAAAAGCAGGCATGACCGGTACGGCTCTGACCGAGGAGCAGGAGTTCCGGGATATTTACGGCATGGATGTTATTGAGATCCCAACCAATAAGCCCATTGCCCGTGTGGACTATGACGACGCGGTGTATATGACAAAGAAAGAAAAGTTCCGGGCGGTTGTGGAGGAAATTAAAGCGGCTCATGAGAAAAGGCAGCCGGTGCTGGTGGGCACGATCACCATTGAGACTTCCGAGCTTTTAAGCAAGATGCTGAAGAGGGAGGGCATCTCCCACCAGGTGCTGAACGCCAAGTTCCACGAGCTGGAGGCGGAGATCGTGTCCCATGCCGGTGAGGCGGGAGCCGTGACTATCGCCACCAACATGGCCGGCCGTGGTACGGATATCAAGCTGGATGATGAAGCCAGAGCCGCCGGAGGGTTAAAGATCATCGGTACGGAGCGCCATGAGTCCCGGCGTATTGATAATCAGCTGCGGGGCCGGTCCGGACGGCAGGGAGATCCCGGAGAGTCCAGATTCTATATTTCCCTTGAGGATGACCTGATGCGCCTGTTCGGATCCGAGAAGCTGATGGGCATGTTCCGGGCCATGGGCGTGGCGGAAAACGAGCAGATTGAGCATAAGATGCTGACCTCTGCCATTGAGAAGGCCCAGAAGAAGATCGAGGGCAACAACTACGGAATCCGTAAGAACCTGCTGGATTACGACCAGGTGAACAATGAACAGCGTGAGATCATCTACAAGGAAAGACGCCGTGTGCTGGACGGAGAAAACATGCGGGATTCCATCTTCAAGATGATCTACGATACGGTGGACGGCACGGTGGATATGTGCATCTCCGAGGACGGGGACAGCGCGGACTGGGATCTGGATGAGGTGAACCGCCTGCTGATCCCGGTGATACCCTTAAAGCCGCTGACTGCAGAAGGTGTAAAGGGGCTTAAGAAGAATGAACTGAAGCAGAAGCTGAAGGAAGACGCGGTGAAGCTCTACGAGGAAAAGGAGACGGAATTCCCCCAGGAAGAGCAGATCCGTGAGCTGGAGCGGGTGATCCTTCTGAAGGTGATTGACCAGAAATGGATGGATCACATCGATGATATGGATCAGCTCCGCCAGGGCATCGGCCTGCAGGCGTACGGCCAGCGGGATCCAAAGGTGGAGTATAAGATGGCTGCCTACGATATGTTTAATGAGATGGTGGCGTCCATCCAGCAGGATACCGTGCGTCTCCTGTACCATGTGCGTATTGAGCAGAAGGTGGAGAGAGAGCAGGTAGCCAAGGTGACAGGAACCAACAAGGACGACAGCGGTCCGAAGAAGCCGGCCCAGAGGACAGAGAAGAAGATTTATCCGAATGATCCCTGCCCCTGCGGAAGCGGCAAGAAGTATAAGCAGTGCTGCGGAAGGAAAAAAGTCAGCTGATCCTGACATTCCGCAAAAAATAAAAATAAGAAAGTGGGTGAAACTTGTGGTAGAACTTGATCAGTTTAAGACTGAGCTCAATGCTTACGAGGGACCATTAGTGGAAGTGAGGGATTCACTTTGACCTCGCTAACAAAGAGCAGAGGATCGAAGAATTAGAGAGAAAAATGGAGGAGCCGGACTTCTGGGATGTGCCTGAGAAAGCGCAGGAGCAGATGAAGGAGCTGGGAGATCTGAAGGAGGACCGGGATACCTACAGAAAGCTTGTGACGGCCAAGGAGGACATGGAGACCCTGATTGAGATGGGATATGAGGAAAATGACGCCTCCGTGATCCCGGAGATCCAGGAGATGCTGGAAGAATTCAAGAAGGACTTCGACGCCATCCGGGTGAAAACCCTTCTGTCCGGCGAGTACGATAAGTGCAACGCAATTCTGAAGCTGAACGCGGGCGCCGGCGGCACAGAGGCCATGGACTGGTGCGGGATGCTCTACCGGATGTACCGGAGATGGGCGGAGCGCAGGGGCTTTGAGGTGGTAGAGCTGGATTTCCTGGAGGGAGAGGAGGCCGGAGTAAAATCCGTGACTTTCCAGGTAAACGGGGAAAATGCCTACGGATACCTGAAATCTGAAAAGGGTGTCCACCGGCTGGTGCGGATTTCACCCTTCAACGCCAACGGAAAGAGGCAGACCTCATTCGTGTCCTGTGATGTTATGCCGGATATCGAGGATGACATTGATATTGAAGTGCGGGATGAAGATATCCGGATCGATACGTACCGCTCCAGCGGCGCCGGCGGCCAGCACATCAATAAGACATCCTCGGCCATCCGGATCACCCATTTCCCCACGGGAATTGTGGTGACCTGCCAGAACGAGCGTTCTCAGCACATGAACAAGGAAAAAGCCATGCAGATGCTGAAGGCCAAGCTGTATATGCTGGCTCAGGAGGAGCAGGCAGCCAAGCTGTCGGGCATCCGCGGCGAGGTGACGGATATTGCCTGGGGAAACCAGATCCGCTCCTATGTCATGCAGCCCTATACCATGGTCAAGGATCATCGGACAAACGAGGAGTGTTCCCAGGTGGACGCGGTGATGGACGGAGATATCGACCGTTTCATCAACGCCTATCTGAAGTGGACCGCCCTGAAAAAGTAAAGGAAGCGCGGAAGCGGCAGGAGAACGGGACCGGGACAGCGGCATGAAAACGCCGTTTCCCGGTCCCGTTTTTGGGGCTTGCGCAAAATATCGGATTATGGTACTATCTTTTCTGTGAGTACAAATGTTTTTCGTTGACGTACATCTCATACTTTTACGATCAGGGGGATGACAGCGCAATGAGCGAAAAGTATTATGTCGTAAAGGAAAAGGCAGTTCCGGAGGTGCTTCTGAAAGTGCTGGAGGTCAAAAAGCAGATGGAGAGCAACCGCAAGCTCACCGTCCAGCAGGCAGCGGAAAAGGTGGGCATCAGCCGCAGCTCATTTTATAAGTACCAGGATGATATCTTTCCGTTTCACGACAACGCAAAGGGGAAAACGATCACGTTTATCCTTCAGATGGACGATGAGCCGGGAATCCTTTCGGATGTGCTGAAGATCATCGCGGAATATCACGGCAACATTCTGACGATCCACCAGTCTATCCCCATCAACGGGGTGGCCACACTGACCATCAGCGTGGATATCGCGCCGGAGCTGGGCGATGCCGCGGCCATGGTGGACCATATTGAGGAACGGTCCGGCGTGCATGAGTTAAAAATACTAGGCAGGGAGTGAAGAGAAATGGTTAAAATTGCAGTATTAGGATATGGAACAGTAGGATCCGGCGTTGTGGAGGTGTTTGAGAAAAACCGTGAGAGCATCAGCCGGAAGGCCGGGCAGGAGATTGAGGTTAAATATGTGCTGGATCTCCGGGATTTTCCGGGGGATCCGGTGGAGAAGAAACTGGTGCACGATTACCAGGTGATCCTGGAGGATCCGGAGATCCAGGTAGTGGTGGAGACCATGGGCGGCCTGAAGCCGGCGTATGATTTTTCGAAGCAGGCCCTGCTGGCCGGGAAAAGCGTGTGTACCTCCAACAAGGAGCTGGTGGCCAGGCACGGGATGGAGCTGATGGAGATCGCCCGGGAAAAGAATGTGAATTATCTGTATGAGGCCAGCTGCGGGGGCGGCATTCCCATCATCCGTCCTCTGAATACCTGTCTGACGGCGGATGTGATCGATGAGATCAGCGGCATCTTAAACGGGACGACAAATTATATCCTGACCAAGATGGAAAGCGACGGCACGGACTTTGAGACGGCACTCCGGGAAGCGCAGGCAAAAGGATATGCGGAGAGAAATCCCGAGGCGGATGTGGAGGGCTATGACGCCTGCCGCAAGATTGCCATTCTTTCCTCTCTGGCCTTCGGAAGCCAGGTGGATTATCAGGACATCTATACGGAGGGAATCACAAAGATCACAGCAGAGGATATTAAATATGCCCGGGCCATCGGTACCAGCATCAAGCTGCTGGCCACCAGCCGCCGGGTGGAGAACGGCGTGTACGCCATGGTAAGCCCTGTGATGATCGGCGCGGAAAATCCCCTGTACAGCGTGACGGGAGTCTTTAACGCTGTTTTTGTCCACGGAAATATGCTGGGCGACGCCATGTTCTACGGCCAGGGAGCCGGCAAGCTTCCCACAGCCAGCGCGGTGGCCGGTGATGTGGTAGACTGTGCAAGGCATATTGGAAAGAATATCCCCCTGAGCTGGGGCAATGAAAAGCTGAACCTGATGGATACCGGAGATGTGAAGCACAGATTTTTTGTGAGGATACAGGGAAGTCTCTCCGACCGTCTGCCTGCGGTGGAAGCGGCTTTTGGCCAGGTGGAGACCATCACCGTTCCCGGCATCGAGGGAGAATTCGCCTTTATCACCGGTGAGATGCCGGAGGCGGCATACAGGGATGGGGCAGAAAAGACAGAAGGGATCGTCCATATGATCCGGGCCAGATTTTAAGAGGGCCCAGGAGGAGAATGATTATGAAATATATTGTAATGCTGGGTGACGGCATGGCCGATGAACCTATAGAGGAGCTGGGGGGAAAAACGCCCCTGGAATACGCGGATACGCCGGTGCTGGATGCTTGTGCGGAGAAGGCGGAGATCGGGATGGTGGCAACCATCCCCGAGGGCATGTCGCCGGGAAGCGACACCGCCAACCTTTCCGTAATCGGCTACGATCCGAAGGCGTATTATACAGGGCGCTCCCCGCTGGAAGCCTTAAGTATCGGCGTACCCATGAAAGATACGGATGTGGCGCTCCGCTGCAATCTGGTCACTCTCTCCAGGGAGGAGGGAATTCCCTATGAAAAGCGGACGATTCTCGATCACAGTTCCGGGGAAATCAGCACAGAGGACGCGGCGGTACTTCTGAAGGCTGCCGCGGCAGTTTTCCAGGATGAGACGTACCAGTTTTATGTGGGAACCAGCTACCGGCACTGCCTGATCTGGGCCAATGGCTCGGTGGTGCCTCTGACACCGCCTCACGATGTGCTGGGACAGGTGATCGCGCCGTATCTTCCGGGAAATCAAAAGCTGCGGGAGATGCAGGAGAAGAGCTATGAGATTCTCTCGTGTCATCCTATCAATATAGAGAGGGTAAAAAAAGGTTTAAATCCCGCCAACAGTCTCTGGTTCTGGGGCGCGGGGACAAAGCCGGCCCTGTCCTCCTTCTATGAGAAGTATCATAAGAGGGGCGTGATGATTTCCGCCGTAGATCTTCTGAAGGGGATCGCCGTGGGAGCGGGTATTGAGAATAAGACGGTGGAGGGCGCCAACGGCGGCCTGGACACGAATTATGAGGGCAAAGCCCGGGCGGCCGTTGACGCGCTTCTGAAAGAAGGATATGATTTCGCCTACATCCATCTGGAGGCCCCCGATGAGATGGGACATCAGGGCAGTGTGGAGCGGAAGGTGCAGGCCATCGCCAACATGGATCAGCGGATTCTGAAGCATATCCGGGAAGCTATGGATGCTTCCGGGGAGGACTACCGACTCCTGGTGCTGCCGGATCATCCCACGCCGATCCGCCTGCGCACTCATGTGGCGGAGCCGGTACCTTATTTGCTCTATGACAGCAGAAAGCAGGAAAGCCATTCCTGGCACTACAATGAGCGGGAAGCCGCGGAGAGCGGCAACCGGATCAGCCGGGGCTGCGATCTCATGGGATATCTGTTTTCGGAGGACTGAAGGATGTTCCGGGAAATGAGAAGAAAAAGGCAGCAGCTTTCGGAGAAGGAGGCTGCCGCTGTGCTGGAGCGGGGTACTTCCGGGGTGCTGGCTGTTCTGGGCGATGGGGGATATCCTTATGCGGTTCCCTTAAGCTATGTGTATCAGGATGGAAAAATTTATTTTCACTGTGCCGGCAGCGGTCATAAGCTGGACGGAATCCGGAACTGTGACAAGGTATCTTTCTGTGTCATCGATCAGGATGAGGTACACCCGGAGAAATATACGACTTACTTCCGCAGCGTCATTGCCTTTGGCAAAGCGAGAATCCTGGAAGAGGATGAAAAGCGGAAGGCCATCCTGCTTCTGACGGAAAAGTACTGTCCCAAGCAGAGAGAAGACTGGGGGAAGGCCATCGAGAGGGAGTGGAAGCCCCTCTGCATGGTGGAGATCCAGGTGGAGCATATGACGGGCAAACAGGCCATCGAGATGGTAAAATAAAAAAATACCGGCTTTGCCGGAAATTTCGCAGAAGGCAGGCGCTTTTTGAAAGCGCCTGCCTTCTGCGGGGCTTTTAACGGGAATTCTGCACGGCGTCCAGATAAAAGCAGACCAGCGTGGTTTCCTGGTAGGGAATAATCCAGAGAAAACCGATGAAGCAGCTTAAAATTCCCAGCAGGTACATGCCGATAAAGCTGAAACGCAGATATACGTAGCGGCCCTTCCGGCCCCGCATGAGCCGGGAACTCTTTTTCAGAGCTTCTCCGGCGGACAGATCTTCGTCATCCATGAGAAGATAGATGGACAGAGAAAACCACATGGTGATGAGAATAGACAGAATGAGGGCAAGAAAGCGCCATCCCAGCGTCAGTCCGTAGTAGAGAGGTTCGGAAACCGCCTTTGTGTCCGCCAGCCAGTCGAAGAAAAAGTACGGAACCTCCAGCACCAGGGTCATGAGCGCCAGAATCACCCTCACCAGGAGAAGCCGGTCCGACTGACGGCTGAAGGCGTAAAACAGGTCGGAAAAGGCAATTTCCTGTCCCCGGCAGGCCTGCATGGCCATGCGGGAGAGCCCCACCAGCAGCATGCTGGTAAAGAGCGAGACGGCAAAGGACAGAAGAAAGCGCAGGATATTGCCCGCAGTACCCGGCACATGCCCTAGCAGGGATACGGGCAGCATATTCAGCAGCATGCTGACGAGGGCGATCAGCAGCAGCCCCCCGATGAAGATTCCGTAACGTCCCTGCAGGGTAATGCGCGCTTTTGTTTTCAGATAAGTGCTGTATCGGTTCATAATGAAAACTCCTGTTCCGTCAGATGGCATGTCCAGTCAGAATATTTCCCCGTAGTGATCAGCGGGGATACCAGGGGAGAATTTTCCTGTGAGCTGTATTCCTGATAAATCTTTTCAATTTCGTCCATGTACTGCTTCCATTCACCGTCGGAGATCATAAGAACTGCCGAAATAAGCAGCAGCAGGGACAGACCGATTCCCGTAATCCCGGTGATCAGGCCGGTAACAGCGCCGGAGAGCATACGGCCGGAGCCACGGGAGAGGATTGCCAGAATAACGGCAAGGGCGCCGATGAAAAGAGAAAGTCCTGTGACGAACAAAGCGAGGGAGAGGATGCCCGTTACCAGAGACGCGGTGGCCATGGAGCGGGAGCCGTATCCCTCCTGTCTTGTATATGGATCCATGAAAAAACTCCTTTCCGGTTTAGAGACAGAAAAAACTGTCTGACAGCATCATACATGATGCAGTTGACAAATTCAACCCCTTTTGATACCCTCACCTGGAAGCCTTTTAGAAGCTGACAAACAGGAGGAGAATCATATGGACATCATAAAAGTGCTGGCGGAAGAGCTGGGGATAAAAGCATCTCAGGCGGAGTCTGCTGTCAAACTGATCGATGAGGGGAATACCATTCCCTTTATTGCCCGGTATAGAAAAGAAGCAACGGAATCTCTGAACGATGAGATCCTGCGGAAGCTGTATGAACGTCTGAATTATCTGCGGAATCTGGAAGAAAGAAAGGAACAGATCCGCGTCAGTATCCAGGAACAGGGAAAATGGACAGAGGAGCTGAAAAAGGCCCTGGAGGGAGCACAGACCCTGGTAGCCGCGGAGGATATCTACCGGCCGTACCGGCCGAAGAGAAGGACCCGGGCGGCCATTGCCAGGGAAAAGGGCCTGGAGCCCCTGGCAGCCCTGATCCGGCTTCAGAGAGCAGAAAGACCGTTGGAGATGGAGGCAGAGGCGTATCTGTCGGAAGAAAAGGGCGTTCTGACCGTAGAGGAAGCTCTGGCGGGAGCCGGAGATATCCTGGCGGAGCAGATTTCCGATGAGGCGGCCTTCCGCCGGGAAATCCGCCGACGCACGTTCCGGGAGGGACGCGTGGTATCAGCCGCGAAGGATGAAACGATGCCATCTGTTTATGAAATGTATTATCAGTTTGAGGAGCCGGCGGCAAAGATCGCGGGGCACCGGATCCTGGCCATCAACCGGGGAGAAAAAGAAAAATTTTTGACGGTGAAAATCCAGGCGCCGGAGGAGGAGATTCTTCGCTATCTGGAAAAGAAAATTATCCTGCGGGATAATCCTTATACCGCGCCGGTTCTGAAAACGATCATTGCGGACAGCTACCGACGTCTTATTGCTCCGGCCATCGAGCGGGAGATCCGGAATGATCTGACGGAAAAGGCAGAGGAGGGAGCAATCCGGGTTTTTGGAAAAAATCTGGAGCAGCTGCTGATGCAGCCGCCCATTTCCGGGCAGGTGGTGCTAGGCTGGGATCCCGCCTTCCGCACCGGGTGCAAGCTGGCTGTGGTGGACGCCACCGGAAAAGTGCTGGATACGGCTGTCATCTACCCCACAGCGCCCACGAATGAGGCAAAGATCCGCGCGGCGAAGGAAACAGTAAAAAAGATGATCCGGAAATACCATATTACGCTGATTTCTGTGGGAAACGGCACAGCCTCCCGGGAGTCGGAACAGGTGATTGTGGAGCTTCTGAAGGAGATTTCTGATCCGGTGCAGTATGTGATTACCAATGAAGCGGGTGCCTCTGTCTACTCGGCCAGCGCGCTGGCCACAGAAGAATTTCCTGAGTTCGATGTGGGGCAAAGGAGCGCTGCTTCCATCGCAAGAAGGGTACAGGATCCTCTGGCGGAGCTGGTGAAGATCGATCCCAGGGCCATCGGCGTGGGACAGTACCAGCACGACATGGATCAGAAAAAGCTGGGAAATGCGCTGACCGGCGTGGTAGAGGACTGCGTCAACCGGGTGGGCGTGGATCTGAATACGGCCTCCGCGTCCCTGCTGGAATATATATCGGGAATTACGAAAACCACCGCCAGAAATATCGTGGCCTGGCGGGAGGAGCACGGGAGATTCCAGAGCCGGCGGGAGCTTTTAAAGGTTCCCAAGCTGGGGCCCAAAGCCTTTGAACAGTGCGCGGGATTTATGCGTATTACGGGAGGAGAGAATCCCCTGGATGCCACCAGCGTCCATCCGGAGAGCTACGGCGCGGTAAAAGAGCTGTTTCGGAAGCTGGGTCTGGAGACGAAGCAGATTTCCGAGGGAACCGCTGTTTTCTATATTCCCGATTATGCCGGGATGGCGGAAAAACTGGGGATCGGTGAAGTTACCTTAAGAGATATTGTGCAGGAACTGCAGAAACCGGGAAGAGACCCCAGAGAAGACATGCCAAAACCCGTCCTGCGAAGTGATGTGCTGGATATCAAAGACCTGAAAGAGGGCATGATTCTGAAGGGAACCGTGCGGAACGTGATTGATTTCGGGGCCTTCGTGGACATCGGCGTTCATCAGGACGGGCTCGTGCATATTTCCAAGCTGACCAGAAAAAAATTCGTGAAACATCCCCTGGAGGTTGTCAGCGTCGGCGACATTGTGGAGGTAAAGGTTCTTGGCGTGGATCCGGCAAAGAAAAGGATTTCTCTGTCCATGATCCTCTGAAGCGGTTATTCAAAAGGACAGAGATCCAGGCGGATAAAGTAGCCCTGGTCATGACCGCAGACGGGACAGAGCTTCGGGGCTTCCATGCCCCGGTAAATATGTCCGCATTTCAGACAGATCCAGTCGATCTCCACGCTGGAGACGAAGAGGCTGCCCTTCTCCAGCAGTTCGGCGAAGCGGCCGAAGCGGTCTCCGTGGACTTTTTCAATTTCGGCGATTTTCAGAAAGGAAGAAGCCACGCCGTGAAAGCCTTCGGCTTTCGCGGTTTCCCCGAAGCTTTTGTAGATGGAATCATGTTCCTCGTATTCGTGGCTCTGGGCCGCCCGCAGAAGCTCTTCCAGGCTGGAGCTGTGATCCACCGGGTATCCGGCGTCCACAACGATGGTCCGGCCGCTTAAATCCTTCATCAGATTGTAGAAGATTTTCGCGTGCTGCTCTTCCTGGCCGGCGGTAAAGCGGAACAGCTGCTCCAGTACGTGCCGGTGCTCCTTTTTGGCCAGGCTGGCGCTGAAGATGTAGCGGTTTCTGGCCATGCTCTCTCCCGCAAAGGCGCGCATCAGATTTGTCTTTGTTTCACTGTCCATAAAATTCTGAACCATAAAAAATCCCTCTCTTACCATTGATACTTTTTTCAGTATCTCCGGCAGAGAGGGATTTTATTCACTGCTGTTCAAGAAAACCAAAGGGGCGCTCATCGCTCAGAAAATGCATGAGCTGATAGGCGCAGATGATGGCAACGTGCTCTTCCTTCAGGATGCGCCGCACTTCCCGGCGGTCAGCCAGCACCACTTCAATTTCTTCGTTTTCCTCCATGTATTTCTGGCTGACCTCCCCGGAGGCATAGCCGAATACGGTGGCGCAGGATTCATCGGTCATGCCGATGGTGGTAAAGCCGGGCTTCTCAAACATGGGATCCGCCTGGATGGGGGAGAAGGTAAGGCCCGTCTCCTCGTGGAGTTCCCGCACGGCAGCCGCGTGGTAGTCTTCGCCAGGCTCCACCAGCCCGGCCGGCAGTTCATAGATGTAGCCGTCAATGGGATAGCGGTACTGGCGGATCAGCACCACCCGGTCATGCGCTTCACCGTAAAGGCTGTAGATCACCACGCCGTCCGGCGTGTTTTTGTGGGTCTTCAGCTTCAGGTTTTCGATGTGTTTGGCCCTGGAAGCTACGAAATAGCGGGTGGGCCGTCCTTTTTTATTGGTTCCGTTCACCTGATACAGGTTGACAAAAGGGTTTTCCGTTAATTGTTTTACTTCACAGATCTGTGCCATGAACCTTCACTTCCTGGTATGAGATTTCAGCCTCTGCCCTTCAGCAGCCGGCTGATGTGCTTATATAATAGCAGAGTGATGACGGAAACCGCAATACCTTTTACCAGGTTAAAGGGGGTGACGATCAGCAGGCAGAACTTCAGCAGGCTGTCCACAGCCGGGATAATGGCCTGGCCCATGGCCACGAAGGCCGAAGTCTCCAGGTGGAAGGCAGCCCCGTAGGCGGGAAGCAGCATATAGGCATTGACGAAAACCGCCGCGGCAGCCATGCAGAGGGTGCCTGCGGCCATGCCGGCCAGAGCGGTTTTTCTTGTTTTATGCCTTCTGTAGATAAAGCCTGCGGGGATCACCATGGCGCAGCCCATCAGAAGGTTGGCCAGCTCGCCCACGAACATGGTGTCCGTTCCATTCACCACAAGATTCAGCAGGATCTTGATCAGTTCGATGCAGCCGCCGGCCAGGGGACCCATGGCAAAGCTTCCGATGAGTACCGGCACTTCGCTGAAATCCAGCTCGTAGAAGCTGGGAGCAAAGGGCAGGGGAAACTCAAAGAGCATCAGCACGGTCGCCACAGCGGCCAGCATGCCGATCTGAATGATCAGCCGGGTGCGGGTGGCCTGATCGGCACCCACGCGTCTTCTTTTTACTGCGAGATTGTTGTCCATATTTTCCTTCTTTCCAGAGATCCGGGAAATGAAAAAACCCCGGGAAAGCGGATCCCGGGGCACAGCGCACAAGCGTATGTTTGTTCTTCTTCCATCCAGACTGTAACTGTTGGTACCGGAGTTGCACCGGTTCAGCCGCTGCAGAACAGCGGGTCGCGGACTGTACCGCCAGTGGGGAATTGCACCCCGCCCTGAAGATCTCTTAATATTATTCTTTGCAATCCTATTATAGTCAGAACTGCTGCAAAATGCAAGCAGAAAGTACGCGGTCATGCGTGGGGAATGTTGGTAAATGCACTGATCTCACGGCTGATGGTGCAGAGATCTGCGGTGGACAGGTCGGCGAGACGGCTGTGGCCGGTGACCCGCGCAAAGGTTTTCAGCTCCTCCAGAGACGTATTCAAAAAGTTTGCAACTCTTTTGGCGGCAGGCTCAATTTTCAGACGGGCCCGCAGATCGGGATCCTGGGTGGCAATACCCATGGGGCACCGGCCGGATCCGCAGATCCGGTACTGCTGACATCCCAGGGCCATCAGCGGCGCGGTGGCCACGGCCACTGCGTCTGCGCCCATGGCGAGGGCTTTGGCAAAATCAGAAGATACCCGGAGCCCTCCCGTAATGATCAGGCTGATGTCTGAGCCGATGCTGTCCAGATATTTCCTGGCCCGGTACAGGGCGTAGATGGTGGGAAGGCTGGCGGAATCCCGCAGGAACTTCGGAGAAGAGCCGGTGGCGCCGCCCCGGCCGTCGATGGTGATAAAATCCGGTTCTGCCCAGGTACAGAATGCCAGATCCTGTTCAATATGCCCGGCCGCGATCTTGATGCCCACGGGCCGGCCGCCGGAAGCCATCTTTAACTGACTCACCAGCATTTTCAGATCTTCTCTGGTTTCAATGCCCGGAAAGCGGGAAGGGGCAACAATATCTTCTCCCATGGGCCGGTTTCGCAGACGGCTGATTTCCCGGGTGACCTTCTCCGCAGGCAGATGGCCGCCCATGCCGGGCTTGGTTCCCTGGCCGATCTTGATTTCAATGGCATCTGCATTCTGCAGATTTTCCGGGGTGACGCTGTACAGATTTCCCACATACTCAAAAATATATTTGTCAGCCGCCGCCATTTCCTCCGGGAGAATTCCGCCCTCGCCGGAGCACATGGCGCTTCCGGCCATGGCGCTGCCCGTGGCCAGGGCAATCTTGGCCTCCCGGGACAGGGCGCCGAAAGACATGTGGGAGATATAGACCGGATTGTTCAGAATCAGGGGACGCGCGGCGCGGGGACCGATGACGGTCCGGGTATCCACCGGCGCATGCTCATCCAGGGGCATGGGATCCAGCTGGGCCCCCAGAAGCAGAATCTCATCCCAGCCGGGCATGGGCAGCTGCGTCCCCATGGCTGCGGACAGCGATTTTCCGGAAACGGCCATTTCGTGGATCTCCGCCATCATGCGGCAGCTTTCATCGGTGCGCACGTACTCCTTCGGATATTCCAGAGACATCTCTTTTTGTTCCGGCTCCGGAAGCGGCCTCTCCGCCTGTTCCTCCCAGAGGGAGAAGGCGGAGGAGGGCTGACGGCAGACCGGGCATTCCGACAGTTCCGAGAAGGGACGTCCCTCCCGCTCCTCATCATAGATAAACCCGCATACGCTGCATCTGTATTTTGCCATGTAAAATCCCCTCCTTTTCTCAGGTAAATGTATAAATTTATTATAGCATAGAAGAGGGAGAGTCTGGGGATTTTCTCAGGGCGCACCGGCATTTTTGGAGAGCAGAATCAGTCCGGGAAGCTGTCTTTGAGGCACAGGACACCGTAGCCCAGCTGCGGGTTGGGCCACGTTTCGTACCCGGGCAGCTGCCGGGCGCCCCGCTGCAGATAGGCCTTTACTTTTTCCCCGTACAGAAAGGGGTCGTTTCCCTTAAGGATGCCCCATTCCATCAGCAGCGCTGCGGAGCCGGTGACGAAGGGCGCCGCGAAGGAGGTGCCGGTATATGTCCCGTAGCCGCCGCCGGGCCGCGGAGCCTGAATATTGACGCCCGGCGCGGCCAGATCCGGCTTAATCTCCTGCCGGACGGCAGTGTAGCCTCTTCCGGAGAAGGGCGCGTAGGTCTGCAGGGAGGAATTATAAGCGGCTACGGCGATTCCCCGCCTGGCCGTGGAAGGAATCGTAAGGGTGGTGTCGGGAGAAGGAAGATAAAAGCGGGCAGAAGATTCTGCGGAACCGCCGGGCAGCCACGTGTGAAAGGTCCCGTCCACGATCCGCTTCGGAATCAGACGCAGAGTCCAGGTACCGCTGTCCACATACGTATTTCCGGAGACCGGAAGAAAGTCCAGATATATTTCCTGGAAAACGGAGAAGGGGGAGGGCATGCCGTAGTAGGCGAGAATCTCTGTATTCTGCAGGCGCAGCCGAAGAGGTCCCAGAACCGGCTGAATCGGCCCGGATGTCTGACCGCCCGGATGGATCAGGACCAGATCCGCGGTATCCGTATACTGCTTCCAGATCTGGAGATTGGTGGTCAGGGTATAGGAGCCCGTCTGAAATTCTGTATCCAGGATCTGGCCGGAGATCATTTTCCCGGTTCGGTGGCATCCCCGGTCCCCCTCGTTCCCGGTTCCGATACAGATGACATTCCGGCCGAAGCCGGAGACGGTATCGATATAGGTTTCCAGCAGCGAATCTCCGCTGTGAGAGCCGTAGCTGTTGCCGATGCTGATATTGACGGCAGTCGGGAGCTTAAGCTCCATGGAAAGACGGATGATATAATCCAGAGCCTGCATCAGCTGGGTTGTACGGGGAAAACCGCCGGGTTCGGGCACGCCAAGTTTTACGACAGCCAGGCTGGCCTCAGGAGCCGTTCCTTTCAGGATTCCGCCGCTGGCCCGGCCGTTTCCGGCCGCGATGCCGAGGACCGCCGTGCCGTGTCCGCCGGGATCGCGGCTGGGGATCTGTTCCAGAGGAAAGTCAGAGGAAAGAGCCGCGTCCAGCTGCTCTTTGGTATAGAGGGTGCCCAGCCGGTAGCCGGGCGGGGGAGGTCCCTGCGCCGCAGTCTGGTCCCATAGGCGGAGGATCCTGGAAGAACCATCAGGATTGCGGAAATCCGGGTGTGTGTAATCTACACCTGAGTCGATGCAGGCCACCAGAATCCCCCGTCCGGAAAGCCCTGGACTATCCAGGGCGGAACCGCTCTGCACGGGATTGATGCAGGAGGCGGCCCGGCCTTCCGACGCCGAGAAGTACAGACGCTTCGGCTTTTCCATATAGGTAACCTGGGGGAGCCTGCTGACGGCGTCCAGACTGTCCTCCGGCAGGCGGAGAATGGCGTAACTTCCCAGAAGGGCCGTATAGTCCAGGCCCGCATCCTCCAGAAAGGACAGATCCCCCTGATAACGGATGACCACCTCGAAGGTCTGGTCCGCGGCATCGTAGCCCACGGGGAGCTGCAAGGAGCGCAGGCGCTCCGTAGGAGAGGCGTAGAGAGCCAGATTCAGAAGATTTTCCATTTTCTGATTTTCCATATTGCGTTCCCTTCCCTGTGCTTATTCAAAATTTATTCCCTTTTCCGGAACTTATGCTATAATGGAAAGGCAATACACCGAAAGATGAGGATGAGAAAGATGCGAGACTGGAGAGAAGGCGTGCGGCGGGTGACCCCCTACGTCCCCGGTGAGCAGCCGGGACAGGCACGGATGATAAAACTGAACACCAATGAGAATCCCTATCCTCCCGCGCCGGGAGTGGAGCGGGCCCTGCGGGAGATGCAGGCGGAGAAGTTCCGGCTGTACCCGGATCCGGAGGCCAGGATGCTGGTGGAGGCGCTGGCTGAGTTTTACGGGGTCAGGCCTTCTCAGGTCTTTGTGGGAGTTGGTTCCGATGATGTGCTGGCCATGGCGTTCCTGACATTTTTCAACTCGGAGCTGCCGATTCTGTTTCCGGACATTACCTATTCCTTTTACGATGTGTGGGCGGGCCTGTTCCGGATTCCGTACTGTCAGATCCCGCTGGATGAGCAGTTTCGCATCGTGCCCGGGGATTATGAGAGGGAGAACGGGGGAATCGTGTTCCCGAATCCCAACGCGCCCACCGGGGAGGAGCTTTCTCTGGAGGCCATCGAGAGGATTCTGGACAGCAACCGCGGCTCTGTTGTGATTGTGGACGAAGCCTATGTGGATTTCGGGGCGGCCACAGCCCTGCCGCTGCTGGAGAAGTATGAGAACCTTCTGGTGGTTCAGACCTTTTCCAAGTCCAGGTCCATGGCGGGGATGCGGATCGGCTTCTGTATCGGAAACGAGGAGCTGATCGCTTGTCTGAACGATGTAAAATATTCCTTTAATTCCTATACCATGGATCAGACGGCGCTGATCCTGGGGACAGCGGCCCTCCGGGACCGGGAATATTTTGAGAAAACAAGGGCGAAGGTCATCGAAACCCGGGAATGGGCCAAGACGGAACTTAGGCGTCTGGGATTCCGTTTCGGAGATTCCAAGGCGAACTTTATTTTCGCGTCCCATGAGAGTGTGCCGGCCCGGGAAATCTACCAGGCGCTGCGGGAGCAGCACATTTACGTAAGGTATTTTGACAAACCCCGGATCGACAATTATCTGCGGATCACTGTGGGCAACCGGGAGGAGATGGAGACCTTCTTCCGTTTTCTGGAAGCGTGGCTGAAGGAGAGGCTGCTTTCCGAATAGGGACATTCCCGTCTGTCATATAATAAGTGGAAAAGGTATGGGAGACGGGTAAAATGAAAAATCATGCCCCGGGAGTGTTCCTGTTTGGACTGGTGACCATGGTTTCCATGACTCTGCTGTACGGAGCAGATGTGGGAAAAAGCTGGATCGAGGTCAGCGGGAGCACGGCAAAGGAATATGAGGTCCCCATACGCGCAGTGCAGACAGAGGAACCAAAAACAGCGCTGACCTTCAATGCCTCCTGGCCGGAGGACGGGATCCGGGAAATCCTGGATGCCCTGAACAGCGGAGGGATGAAAGCGGCATTCTTCGTTGCGGAGGAATGGGCGGGAAGCCATCCGGAGGAGCTGCGGGAAATGGCGGAATCCGGCCATGAGCTGGGCATACTGGGAGACGGTCAGAAGACGAAGGAAGAACTTACGGAAGAAAAGGAAAGGCTGGAGGAACTGGCCGGGAAGGAGATCGGGCTTTACCGGTCAGAGGAAGAGATCTGCAGCCGGGAGACCATCCGCGCCGCAGGAGACTGCGGGCTGCGGACCGTGGGATGGAGCTTGGACAGCCTGGATTGGAAGGAGTACGGGGCAGACGCGATTATCCGCCAGATCTCGGAAAATCTGGAATCCGGATCCATCATCCTGTGCCGGACCGATGGGGGACACACAGCGGAGGCTCTGGCGGGCATGGATAAGATGCTTGCCGCCCGGGGATTTGAGACGGTGACACTTTCCGGACTGCTGGGCGGCGGAGAGGGATACATAGACAGGGACGGGACCTGGATACCCGCATAAGAAACTATAGAAGCGAGAAAAAAGGGGGCAGTACATGGAGAATGAACTGAAGTTCGCGGTTCTGATTGACGCGGACAACATTTCGGATAAATACATTAAAATTATTCTGGAGGAGACGGCCAACAGCGGAATCGCCACCTACAAGAGGATTTACGGGGACTGGACCAGCCCGCAGCTGGCCTCCTGGAAGGCGGTTCTGCTGGATAATTCCATTATCCCCATGCAGCAGTACAGCTACACCACGGGAAAAAATGCCACGGATTCGGCCATGATCATAGACGCCATGGATATTCTGTATTCCAAGACGGTGGACGGCTTCTGCCTGGCCTCTTCAGACAGTGATTTTACCCGGCTGGCGGCCAGGCTGCGGGAAGCAGGCATGCAGGTGATCGGCATGGGAGAGAGCAAGACGCCGCAGCCCTTTATTTCTGCCTGCAACCAGTTTAAATATCTGGATCTTCTTTACGAAAAGAAGCAGGAGGAGATGGAGGTTCCGGCGCCCCAGACGAAGAAGCGCCGGGAAAAGAACAAACCCCAGAAGGAACTGGAGAAGACGAAGAAGACCATCGATACCATTATCGAGAAATTTTCCGACGAGGACGGATGGATATTTTCCGGGAAGCTGGGCGACCAGCTCTCCAAACGTCTGCCGGATTTTGATGTGCGGAATTTCGGGTTCACGAAGCTGACGCCCTTTATGAAATCTCTGGGATGCTATGAGATTAATAAGGTGTCCGATGGAAACGACCAGAAACAGATATACTTCCGGGTGAAGGAAGGGAAGACAAAGTAAATATTGCTGTCAGAATGTCGTGGAGGGTGTATGCGATTTACGAAAATGCACGGGTGCGGCAACGATTACGTCTACGTGGACTGTTTTCGGGAACGGGTGGATGATCCCCGGGAGACCGCGCGGAGGGTAAGCGACCGGCACTTCGGGATCGGTTCCGATGGACTGATCCTCATCAAACCTTCCAAAAGAGCAGATTTTGCCATGGCCATGTATAATGCGGACGGCTCCGAGGGAGCCATGTGCGGCAATGGAATCCGCTGCCTGGCAAAATATGTATACGACAAGGGACTGACTTCCAGAAAACAGATTTCCGTGGAGACCAGGAGCGGGATAAAACATCTGATTTTGACCGTAAAAGATCAGAAGGTATCGGAGGTACAGGTGGATATGGGGCGGCCGGAGCTGACAGCCGCCAAAATACCCGTCCGGTCGGAGACGGAGCGGGCGCAGAATGTCCCCGTCCGGATCCGGGGGAGGGATTTTCTTTACACAGCCGTGTCCATGGGCAATCCTCACGCGGTGGTGCAGGTGAAGGATGCGGCCGGTCTGGATCTGGCCCGCTTCGGCCCGGAATTTGAGTGCTACCGGGATTTTCCTGACCGGATCAATACGGAGTTCGTGGAGATTCTGGATCCGGAAACCATCCGGATGCGTGTCTGGGAGAGGGGCTCCGGGGAAACGCTGGCCTGCGGGACGGGAGCCTGTGCGGCTGCTGTGGCCGCAGTGGAGAACGGCTGGATCCGGGGAAGAAGTGTGACAGTGCGGCTGGCCGGGGGAGAACTGAAGATCTGCTGGGACCGGCAGAGCGGTTCTGTTTTTATGACGGGACCGGCGGCAACGGTTTTTGAGGGAGAGATAAAATTTTAACGAGATAAGGGGCTTTTCATTTGATAGAAAGCGTGATACAATATATTGCGTTCGCATAAAATATACAGCACAAGATATGGAAGCCCAGGGCTTCCCCGAAAAGGAGCAGCCATGATATACGTTGTAAAGAAAGACGGAACAAGAGAACCCTTTGACGCCTCCAAGATTGTCAGGGCGGTGAATAAATCAGCCAGAAGGATCCTCTACACCTTCACCCCGGAGGAGAACGACTTTATCTGCCGGTTCGCCAGAGAGCGGGCAGAGGCTCTGGGAAAAGAGGAGATTCCCATCGCGGATATGCACTGCATTGTGGAGGGGGCGCTGGATCAGGTGAATCCGGCGGTGGCCAAGAGCTATCGGGATTACCGGAATTATAAGGTGGATTTTATCCATATGATGGATGAGGTGTACACAAAAAGCCAGTCCATCCGGTACATCGGAGATAAGAGCAATGCCAACACGGACAGCGCGCTGGTGGCCACCAAGCGGAGCCTGATTTTTAATGAGCTGAACAAGGAGCTTTACCGGAAATTTTTTATGAACCGGAATGAGCTGCAGGCCTGCAAAGACGGATATATCTATATTCACGACCAGTCGGCCAGGCTGGATACCATGAACTGCTGTCTTTTTGATGTGGCCAGTGTTCTGAAGGGCGGTTTTGAGATGGGAAACGTGTGGTACAATGAGCCCAAGAGCCTGGATACGGCCTTCGATGTGATGGGAGATATTATCTTAAGTACGGCGGCCCAGCAGTATGGAGGCTTTACCGTGCCGGAAGTGGATAAGATCCTGGCTCCCTATGCCCGGAAAAGCTATGACAAATATATCAATGAATTTCTGAAATACGCGGACGAGAGCTGGGAGGGCAGAGAGGAAAGAGCCGTTACCTACGCCCTGGACAAGGTGCGCCGGGAATGTGACCAGGGCTGGCAGGGCATTGAGTACAAGCTGAATACGGTGGGATCTTCCCGGGGGGATTATCCCTTTGTGACCGTGACGCTGGGCCTTGGAACAGAGCCCTTTGAAAAAATGATTTCCATTTCCCTTCTCCAGGTGCACAAGGAGGGCCAGGGAAAGAAGGGATTTAAGAAACCGGTGCTTTTCCCGAAGATTGTTTTTTTGTACGACAAGGCGATTCACGGCCCGGGAGCTCCCTGCGAGGATGTCTTCGAGGCCGGCCTGGAATGTTCGGCCAAAACCATGTATCCGGACTGGCTTTCCATGAGCGGAGAGGGTTATATTTCCGAGATGTATCAGAAATACGGACGTGTGATCAGCCCCATGGGCTGCCGGGCATTCTTAAGTCCCTGGTATGAGCGGGGCGGCATGGAGCCGGCCGATGAAGACGATAAGCCGGTATTCGTGGGGCGCTTTAATATCGGCGCTGTTTCTCTGCACCTCCCCATGATCCTGGCCAGAGCTAAATCGGAAAACCGGGATTTCTATGAGGTTCTGGACTTTTATCTGGAGATGATCCGGGATCTTCACAAGAGGACCTATGATTATCTGGGAGAGATGCGGGCCTCCACCAATCCCCTGGGATACTGCGAGGGAGGCTTTTACGGGGGACATCTGAAGCCCTCTGACAAGATCCGCCCGCTGCTGAAGCCCATGACCGCATCCTTTGGCATTACGGCTCTCAATGAGCTTCAGGAACTCTACAATGGAAAATCCATTGCCGAGGATGGGGAATTCGCCCTGGAGGTCATGCGTTATATTAACAGGAAGATTGATCAGTATAAGAGGGAGGACGGTATTCTGTATGCCATCTACGGCACGCCGGCGGAATCTCTCTGCGGCCTGCAGGTGGAGCAGTTCCGGAAGATGTACGGCATTGTGCGGAATGTTTCGGACAGGCCGTACGTGAGCAATTCCTTCCACTGCCATGTGACAGAGGATATTACCCCCATCGAGAAGCAGGATAAGGAGGGGAGGTTCTGGAATCTTCTGAACGGAGGAAAGATCCAGTATGTCCGGTATCCCGTCAGCTATAATAAGGAGGCTATCCGGACCCTGATCCGCAGAGCCATGGACAAGGGATTTTATGAGGGAGTCAATCTTTCCCTGGCTTACTGCGATGACTGCGGCCACCAGGAGCTGGAGATGGATGTGTGCCCCGTATGCGGTTCGCGGAATCTTACGAAAATTGACCGGATGAACGGCTATCTGTCCTACAGCCGGGTCCACGGAGATACGCGGCTGAACAGCG
This sequence comes from Candidatus Scatomonas pullistercoris, assembly GCA_018713515.1. Taxonomy (GTDB): domain Bacteria; phylum Bacillota; class Clostridia; order Lachnospirales; family Lachnospiraceae; genus Scatomonas; species Scatomonas pullistercoris. The sequence goes on along the minus strand of DVOO01000016.1, from coordinate 76,932 downwards.
CCAAGATGGCGGAGATCGCCGAGCGGAAGTCCATGTAGAAGAGAATATTGCGTAAAATGGGGGAGAATGTCCCGGATTCTGGGACATCCTCCCCTTTCTGCTGTACATATCCGGCAGAAGAAAAGAATCAGAACAGGCCGGAAATCCGTCCCGAGCGGTCGATGTCAATATTTTCCGCAGCCGGACACTTGGGCAGGCCCGGCATGGTCATGATTTCCCCGATGAGAGCTACGATGAAGCCGGCGCCCGCGGAGACCTTCAGATTCCGCACGGTTACCGTAAAGCCGGAATTATCCTCCTCACAGAGGCGGATGACCTCCCGGGCCAGGGCAGCGCCGCCCTCTCCGCCCTTTGCCCAGACTTCAGAGATTACGGCGTTAACTCCCAGCTCCCGGCATTTCTGCTGCAGAAGCTGCAGCTCTGCCCCGGTGTCCGAGGGGAACGCGTTGACAGCCACCACGCAGGGCAGATGGAAGACGTCCCGGATGTTGCTTACATGCTTCAGCAGATTGGGAAGCCCCCGCTCCAGCGCTTCCAGGTTCTCCTGATCCAGTTCGCCCAGGGAAACGCCGCCGCTATGCTTCAGCGCCCGGACGCTGGCTACGACAACGACCGCATTGGGAGTAAGTCCGGCCATACGGCATTTGATATCCAGGAATTTTTCCGCCCCCAGATCGGCGCCGAAGCCCGCCTCTGTCACACAGTAATCTCCCAGCTTCAGTGCCATGCGGGTGGCGGTTACAGAATTGCAGCCGTGGGCAATATTGGCAAAGGGCCCTCCGTGGACGATGGCCGGCGTATGCTCCAGGGTCTGGACCAGGTTGGGCTTCAGGGCATCTTTCAGCAGCGCGCACATGGCGCCCTCCGCGTGAAGATCTCCGGCAGTCACCGGTTTCTGCTCCGAGGCCTTTCCATAGGTGTAGCCCACCACCAGTCTGGACAGCCGGGCCTTGAGATCATCGATATCATCGGCCAGACAGAGAACAGCCATGATCTCGGAAGCGGCGGTGATGTCGTAGCCGTCCTCCCGGGGCGTTCCGTTGCTTTTTCCGCCCAGGCCGTCCACCACGCTGCGCAGCTGCCGGTCATTCATGTCCATACATCTCCGCCAGGTGATCCTGCGGGGATCGATATTCAGTTTGTTGCCCTGGTAAATATGGTTGTCAATCAGAGCGGCAAGAAGATTGTTGGCGGTGCTGATAGCATGAAAGTCACCGGTAAAGTGGAGATTGATATCCTCCATGGGAACTACCTGGGAATAGCCTCCGCCGGCGGCGCCGCCCTTGACGCCGAAAATGGGGCCCAGAGAGGGTTCGCGCAGGGCGGCAACTACCTTTTTGCCGGCCCTTTGCAGGGCGTCTGCCAGGCCGATGGTGGTGGTTTTTCCTTCACCGGCAGGCGTCGGATTGATAGCCGTTACCAATATGAGCTTTCCGTCCGGGGCATCGTTTTCCGACAGCAGGCTGTAGTTGATCTTCGCCTTATATTTTCCGTACTGTTCCAGGTAGCGGTCATCGATGCCGGCTTTTTGGGCAATCCGGGTAATAGGCTCCATGGTACATGCCTGGGCAATTTCAATGTCTGATTTGTAGTTCATACCTTCCTTCTCCTTTCAAATGTGCTTTTGGATTTCCGTGCTGCGTACACATGAGCTGTGACGACAAGGTGTAGCTTATAGAAATAATATAATTAACAGAAACAAGGCTATAAAAGTATTAAAAACAGAAATTTATAAAAATAAAACGATAATACTGTATACAATTTCAGGGTATCACGGGAGTTTTCGGAAGTTAATTTGGAAATGAAAAACCATGGAAATGAAGCGTAAAAGCCGCAGATATCCTACAAAATGTAGTTAAAAACAGCCGTCTCCCGTGGAAGGGAGACGGCTGAAAGGTTAATCCTGATAAGCGATGCGGCTGTATTCGTAGACCGCATCTTCAAAGATGGGATACATCGCCGGGTTATGGTCCGGATTTCCGTTCAGGGATACATCCTGGCAGAGGAGGATGCCCTTGTCTTTATATTTGTCCACCCATTTTGCGGCCAGCTCCCGGATCTCCGCTTCAGAGCAGGCGGCGGGCAGGAGAGGGCTGCTGACAGCAAAGGTAATGGGGGCGTCCTTGTAGTCTTCGATCAGCTGATCCACGTCGTTGATGGCGGCCTGGGGGAACCAGAAATCAGATCCGCACTCCACCATGGCCGGCACCAGCTTCTCCGCCTTTCCGCAGCAGTGGTGTTCAAAAATAATCCCCAGATCATGGCAGGCCCGGACAATTTTTTTCATGGGCGGAACAAAGAACCTGCGGCAGGTTTCCAGGGAGAAGAAGGGACCGTTCTGGGTACCCCAGTCATCGTGGAACATAACGCTGTCGATCCGTCCGATCCGGGACACTCTTCGAATGTATTCCACATACACATCGGAAAGCTGGTCCAGGAACCGGTGAATGCCCTCCTCCTGATCCTCGTCCATCAGAGCCAGCGCGGCGTTGTTAACGTCCATAAGATTCATCATACGTTCCCACAGCCCCATCTGGATGCCCAGCTGATTGGCCTTATCGGTAGCCAGATATTCCCGGTTCATTTCCCGCATCTCTTCCCAGTCTATTTCGTCCAGGTCCGGCATGGAAATAAAATCTTCCCAACGGGACATATCGGTAAGCTGCGGGTTTCCGGGGCGGACGGTGGCGCCCATGGATTTCGGTTCCCATTCCAGAGGTGTGCGGAACCATCCGTAATACAGGTTTCCCTGGGCTTTGTAATCGACAAAATCTCCTCCGTCGATGGCCTGGTGGTTGGCCAGATTATCCGGATGCTGCCGGGGACGGAATTCATTTACATCGCAGAAGAACCAGCCGCAGCGGGGAATCCAGTAGGGCTTTTCTCCCGCAAAGAGCATTTTGAAATTTTCGTAGACGGGAATAGGCCTGTAAAAGCGGGGCGTTTCCGGAACGAAGCTGACACCTCCGTCCGGCGTGCCGCCCAGTTCCATTCCGCGGATGGGCGGGTAGGTTCCTATGATTTCATGTTCTTTTTCACGGTTATATTTTTCTCTTGCCATAGCCAGCGCTCCTTTCACAGGTGTTTTTTGTATTACCATCATCTTAGCCTGTCTGTTTCCCGGAAACAATACAACAAAGGGATTGCTTTTTGAGAAGGATAAGGATACACTTTGTATTACGGAATACTGCCGGAAAGGAGGGCACCATGAACGGAAGCGGAATTTTTGCTTTTTACTGGATTCGCCGGTATTTTCCGGAGGCAAGATGTACTTCGGCGCGCATTCCGGATACGGGAAGGCCGGTACTCTGGGAGGAAGAGGAGCAGAACAGCGGTCATTTGGTAGTATTAGAAGAAAGAGAACTGAAAGCGGTTTCCCGCCACTGGGAGAATACCATTTTTCTCTGTGCCTGCCGGGAGCAGGTGAAGATCGGCCATCAGAACACGGCAATTCTGCTGAATGAGAAGGCCTCTCTGCCGCGGGTGATGAACGCGGCGCTGGCCATATGGGACCGGTATGAAAAATGGATAGCGGAGCTGGAGGATGCGGTGAACCATCTGTACAGCTACCTGGCGGTTATCCGCAGCTGCGACTGTCTGCTGGAGGATCCCCTGGCCCTGATGGACGTGCAGTTCCGGTATGTTGGCTATTCCAAGCATCTGGCGGCCCGGAACGGATATGAGAAAAAGTATGTGGATGCGGAGATGCGTCTGCCCCTGGAAGACATCAATTACCTGACGGCTATGCCGGATTTCCGGAAGCTGGAAAGTATCCAGGATACCTTCCAGTATATCTGCATTGAAAATATTCTGCACAAAAATATTTACCACAATGGCATGTATGTGGGGCGCCTGGCCCTGCCGGCTTCCGGAGATCCGGTGAAGGATGCCTACTACCGCCATATTCTGACGGTGGTGGCCGGTTATACGGAAAGGCTGTATCAGAAGCTGGGAACCTTCCGCCTGCAGAAGCAGAGCGATAATCACTGGAAGCAGATCCTGACCCGGCTGCTGGCCGGGGAGGCGGTGGATCAGGGCGTTCTGCGGAGATCTCTGGAGAATCTTCAATACGGAAGCAGAGACCGGTATTATCTTCTGCAGTTCCGCTCCAGGGCGGCAGATAATGAAAATAAGCTGAATGAATCCCTGGCTTCCCATATGGAGAGCCTCTGGCCGGGTATTACCTGCCTTGTTTGTCCGGGAAAGATCACAGCTTTGCTGAACCTTACACGATACGGGGAAATGACCCGGAAAACATTCACCCAGGAGCTGGCGTATTTCCTGCGGGAGAGCCTGCTTTCGGCCGGCTTCAGCCGCTGTTTTTGCAATCTGGGATCCCTCCCGGCCGCCGCGCTCCAGACAGATATTGCGCTGGATACAGGAAGTCTTATGGATTCCACCTGGTGGTATTATAAATTTGATGATTACGCGTACCGGCATCTGCTGCGCTGCGGGAGCGGAACGTTCCTGCCGGAACAGATCTGTTCCCCGGTTATTCTGATCCTCCGGGAATATGATGGGCAGCATCATACACAGCTGGAGCAGACGCTGTACATATATCTGGAGTGCCAGTACAATGCGCTGGCAGCCTCACGGGAGCTGTGCATTGCCAGAAGCTCCTTTCTGAAGAGGATGGAGCGGATCCAGGCACTGACAGGGCTGAAACTGGAGGATCGGGAACAGAGAGTTTATCTGGAGCTTTCCTATGAACTGTTCCGGCTGGAAAAGAATGACGGGCAGTAAACGCAACAAACAGTCCTTCCGGAGACACAGAAAGGAAAACACCTGAAAAGAACGCGTTCATGAGAGGTGGAGAGATGAGTACAAAGGAAAGTCTGGCCTGGAGGGCCAGGGCCGGGGATACAGAAGCCTTTGCCGCTCTGTATGAGGAGGTTTACCGGGATCTGTACCGGATGGCTCTGTATACCCTTAAGAATCCGCAGGATGCGGAGGATGTGGTCAGCGATACAGTGGCTGATGCTTTCGCGTCCATTCGGAAACTTCGGGATGCGGACGCCTTCCGGGCCTGGATCTTTAAGATCCTGTCCAACAAATGCAGGAGAAAAATGAAAGAATATGTACACAGAACGGAGGAGCTTCCTGAGGAGATGGCCGGCGGCAGCAGGGAGCTGGCAGAAGATCTGGCGGTCCGGTCAGCTTTTTTTACCCTTTCCGATACGGACAGGCTGATTCTGTCCCTGCATCTGTTCGGGGGCTATACCAGCCAGGAGATCGGAAGCCTGCTGAAAATGAATGAAAATACGGTCCGGTCCCGGGAGAGCCGGGCTCTGAAAAAGCTGGCCGCCATGCTGGAAGAATAGGAGGGAATTCAGGATGGATGAAAGAAAACTGATGGAACAGCTGAAGACCTCCGCAGATTCTGTAAAAATACCGGAGCGTCTGAAGCCGGAACAGATAAAGAAAAAACTGGAGAGCCAGAGCGCACGGCAGGCCAGGAAGAGGAAAGTGGTCCGCCGGCAGCTGGCCGCGGCTGCCTGCGTGACTCTGTGCGCCGGCTGCCTGGTATGGGCCGCCGTAGGAAGGGGACAGGAAGGAAGCGGGAGCTCTTCCCAGGCTTCGGCAGCAGGCGCGGGGCAGGTGGAAAGCGCGGCGGACAATGCGGACGGGGACGGAAGCTTTTCCGGGGCCTCGATGGAGGCTGCCCAGGAAAGCGCCGGTAGCGCGCCGCAGGGAGAAGCACAGGAGCAGTATGTAGATTCTGTTGCCGGGGGAGGCTATGTGTATCAGGTAATGGTCACGGAGGGAGAAGAAAGCTGGAGATACAGGATCACTGCCGCAGAGGAAACCACCGGACGGCAGACGGATGAGCTGTATTTGGAATTTGCTCCCGGAGCGAAAGCCACTCTGGATCCGGAGGGGGCAGTGTTTACAGATGGAAATGAAAGAGAACTTGCAAAAATCAGATTTGATGCAGGAAAAATATCAGAGGAATCTGCGGAACAGTAAAACGGAAGAGAGGAGACAGTAAAATGGACAAGCTTGTGACAGTGCGGGAAATCTATGAGGATCGGGAGGCCTATCTGGGGCAGAGGATCCGTGTGGGGGGCTGGGTGCGCAGCATCCGGGCTTCCAGAAGCTTCGGCTTTCTGGTGCTCCACGATGGTTCCTGTTTTGAGACCCTGCAGATTGTGTACCAGGAGGGCATGGAAAACTTCCGTGAAATTTCCCGGCTGAACGTGGGAGCCGCCGTGGCGGTGCAAGGTGTTCTCCTGGCCACGCCGGAGGCAAAGCAGCCCTTTGAGATTCAGGCAGAACAGATTTCCGTGGAGGGAGGCTCGAAGCCGGACTATCCGCTGCAGAAGAAGCGCCATTCCCTGGAATATCTGCGGACCATCGCGCATCTGCGGCCCAGGACCAATACTTTCCAGGCAGTTTTCCGGATCCGTTCCCTGGCGGACCACGCCATCCACTGTTTCTTTCAGGACAGGGATTTTGTTTACGTGCACACGCCGCTGATAACGGGGAGTGACTGCGAGGGGGCCGGAGAGATGTTTCAGGTAACCACGCTGGATATGGAGCAGCCGCCCCGGGATGCCCGGGGGCATGTGGATTACGGGCAGGATTTTTTCAGAAAAAAGACCTCCCTGACTGTCAGCGGCCAGCTCTGCGGGGAAACCTTTGCCCAGGCCTTCCGGAATATTTATACCTTCGGCCCCACCTTCCGGGCGGAAAATTCCAATACGCCCAGGCACGCGGCGGAATTCTGGATGATCGAGCCGGAGATGGCCTTCGCGGACCTGCAGGATGACATGGAGCTGGCGGAAGACATGCTGAAATACGTGATCCGGTACGTGATGGAGAAGGCGCCGGCGGAACTGCAGTTTCTGAACCGTTTTGTGGATCCGGGGCTTCTGGAGAGGCTGTCCGGCGTGGCGGAGGCGGAATTTGCCCGTGTCACCTACACGGAGGCGGTAAAGCTTCTGGAAAAAAACAACAGTAAGTTTGAGTACCCGGTATCCTGGGGCGCGGATCTGCAGACGGAGCATGAGCGGTATCTTACGGAGCAGATCTTTCAGAGACCTGTCTTTGTCACAGATTATCCCCGGGAGATCAAAGCCTTTTACATGAAGCAGAATCCGGACGGGCGCACGGTGGCGGCCATGGACTGTCTGGTACCGGGTATCGGGGAGATCATCGGCGGAAGCCAGAGGGAAGAGGATTACGGCCGGCTGGAGCGGAGAATGGAGGAGCTGGGCATGAACCGGGAGGATTACAGCTTCTACCTGGATCTCAGAAAATACGGAAGTACCCGGCATGCCGGATTCGGTCTGGGGTTTGAGCGGTGCATCATGTATCTTACGGGCATCAGCAACATCCGGGATGTGATTCCCTTCCCCAGAACAGCGGGAACCTGTGAATACTAGGAGGCGCCTATGAAGATTATCCATACGGCGGATATTCATCTGGGGGCCAGACCGGATCCGGGATATGCATGGAGCCGGGAGAGAGAGCAGGAGATCTGGAACAGCTTCCGCCGCCTGATTGAGAGGGTGAAGGAGGAGAGGGCAGATTTTCTGCTGGTCGCAGGGGATCTTTTTCACCGGCAGCCCCTGCTCCGGGAACTGAAGGAAGTGAATTATCTGTTTGCTTCTATTCCGGAAACAACCGTGGTGCTGATGGCGGGAAATCACGACTATCTGGCAGGAAATTCCTGCTATCCCGGCTTCACCTGGAGCAGAAATGTTATCGGGCTCTGGGACGAGCGCTGCCTGAGGGTGCCCGTTCCCGGGAAGGATACCTGTGTCTACGGATGCAGCTACCACAGCCGGGAGGTCTGTGAAAATCTGTACCGGGGCGCAAGGCCTCAGGGCAGGGAAACCTTCCATATTCTGGTGGCACACGGAGGCGACGGGAAACACAGCCCGCTGGATTTCCGGGAGCTGGAGGCGGCCGGCTTTACCTACGCGGCCCTGGGACATATTCACCGGCCGGAAATTTTTCCGGGGGGCCGGGCTGCCTACGCGGGAGCCCTGGAGCCCATCGACCGGAACGATGAGGGGCCCCACGGGTATATACGGGTGGTCTGCAAAGGAGACGGCGTCCGGACAGAGTTTGTTCCTTTCGCGGTCCGCAGCTACCGGAAGCTGGAGCTTCCGGTGAAACCCGAAACAACACAGTTTGAACTGGAGGAGACGGTCCGGGAAGAGATCCGCCGGTCCGGCGCCGGCAATCTGTTTAAACTCCGGCTGACCGGCCTAAGGGATCCGGAGACGGAATTTTCTCTGGAGAGACTTAAGCGTATGGACCGGGTTCTGCAGGCGACGGATGAGACGGAGCCTGCCTGGGATTTCCGGGAACTTTCCGAAAAATTCCGCGGAAGCCTTATCGGAGAGTTTGTGGATTATTTTGACGGAAAAGAGACAGAAACAGAGCGCAAAGCGCTGTACTACGGGGTAGAGGCCCTGCTGAAGGCGAAGAGGGATATATGAAGATCAGAGAACTGAATATAAAGGGCTTCGGGAAGTTTCAGGGAACGAGAATTCTTCTGGAGGACGGCATCAATCTGATTTCCGGAGAAAATGAGAGCGGAAAATCAACGCTTCACGCCTTCGTCCGCGGCATGCTGTTCGGCCAACGGCGCCAGAGGGGGCGGGCCTCCAGAAATGACAGCTACAGCCGCTATGAGCCCTGGGAGAATCCCGGGTTTTACGGCGGCTCCCTGCGGTTTGAAAGCGGAGGCAAGGAATTCCGCCTCTCCAGGAATTTCAGCCGGGGACAGAGGGCGGAACAGCTGGTCTGTGAGAGCGATGGAGAATGCCTTTCTCTGGAGGATGGAGATCTGGATATGCTGCTGGGCGGAATCAGTGAAACGGTTTTTGACAATACCGTATCCGTGGAGCAGATGAAGGGGGTCACCGGAGAAGGACTGGCCCGGGAGCTGAATAATTATATGGCCGGCTGCCAGGGAGGCGGCGATGGAACCCTGGATCTGAAAAAGGCGGAGGAGAATCTGAAGGAACGGCGCAAAGAGCTGGAGAGAGAGCTGCAGGAGAGACAGAAGGCCGGGGAAGCGCGGCAGCAGGAGATACGCGCCCGCCTATCCTATCTCCGCCGGGAGTGCGAGAAAGTAAGGGAGGAGCTGGAGGAGGCCGTGGAGGTACTGAAGGGGCATGCCGCCGCGGCGGACCTGCCCCGGGAAGGAACGCGGGAAAGGCAGGGACGGGCCCGGAAATTTTTTGCGGCCCTGGCTTTTCTGCTGGCTCTCGGAAGCCTGTTTTTGCTCCGGGATCTGTCCCTGCCGCCGCGGATCTTTCTCGCGGTCCTTTTTCTGGGGCTCTCCATCTTTGCCGGAGCCGGTATCCGGCACAGGAAGAACACCGCAGGGGAAACGGGACGGGAAGAGACAGGGAAGCTGCAGTGGAGCACGGAATATCTGCGTGGAGAGCTGAAAGACAGGGAGCGCGCCTGCGCCAACGCGGAGGAAGAATACCGGGAATCCGGCGTGCTGCTGGCAAAAAGAGATCCCCTGGAGACGGACCTTCAGGCGCTCCGCCTGGCCGGACAGGTGATCCGGCAGCTGTCCGCCGATATGCAGAGACGGATGGGCGGGCGCCTGCGGGAGAACATTTCCCGGCTGCTGCAGGCGATTACCGCCGGGAAATACACAGGGGTCAGCCTGGACGAGGAGCTGCACATGACCCTGCATACCCGGGAAAATGCCGTACCACTGTCCCGCGTCAGCCGGGGGACGGTGGAGCAGGTATATCTGGCTCTCCGGCTGGCCTCCGCAAAGCTGCTCTGTCCGGAGGAAGAGCTGCCTCTGTTTCTGGACGAAGTGTTTGCCCAGTACGATGACCGGCGGCTGTGCCAGGCCCTCCGGGTGCTGGGAGAACAGAGCAGGCAGGTACTTCTGTTTACCTGTCAGAACCGGGAGGAGTATTACTTAAAACAGCTGAAGATACCTTACCATAAAATTGTATTGCAGGAGGAAAATACATGATGCTGCGAGTGGGCTGCCACCTGTCCTCGGCGGGGGGCTTTTTGAAAATGGGAAAAACGGCGGCGAAGATCGGGGCCAACACCTTTCAGTTTTTTACAAGAAACCCCAGGGGTTCCAGGGCCAGGGAAATAGATCCGGAGGATGTGAGAAAATATCTGGAATTTGCCGGGGAACACGGGATCGGACAGCTTCTGGCCCACGCCCCCTACACCCTGAACGCCGCTTCATCGGATGAACATGTCCGGGAATTTGCCAGGGAGACCATGGCAGATGACCTGAAACGGATGGAATACCTTCCGGGGAGCATGTATAATTTTCATCCCGGCAGCCATACGGGCCAGGGAGCGGAAACGGGGATAAAAAAGATTGCGGAGATCCTCAATGAAATTCTGCGGCCGGAGCAGAGCACCCGGGTGCTGCTGGAAACCATGGCGGGAAAGGGATCGGAAGTGGGGAGAAGCTTCGAGGAGCTCCGGGCAATTCTGGACCGGGTGGAGCTGCAGGAGCATATGGGAGTCTGTCTGGATACCTGCCATGTGTTTGACGGGGGGTATGATATTGTGGAAGATCTGGACGGGGTTCTGGAAGAATTTGACGCGGTTATCGGACTGGACCGGCTGTGCGCTGTACATATGAATGACAGTAAAAATCCTCTGGGCAGTCATAAAGACCGGCACGAAAAGCTGGGGATGGGGCAGATCGGGGAGGAGGCGCTGGCGCGTTTTCTGAACCACCCGAAAATAAAGGGGCTTCCTGTTTATCTGGAAACCCCCAATGAACTGGACGGATACGCGAAGGAAATCGCTTTTCTGAAGCGGGCCAGGCAGATGCAGGAAGCTACCGGCAGTAATTAAGTACATCCCGGAAGGCCATGGGGCCGCCGAACAGGTCCAGGGCACTGCCGATGGTCACATCCAGCCGGCCCCGGCCTTCTTTTTTCAGCTGTTCCAGATCGGAGAAGCTGCCCACGCCTCCGGCGTAGGTAACGGGAAAGCCCTCCATCCCGGCCAGAAGGCGGATCAGCTCTGTCTCAATGCCGGAGGCTTTCCCCTCCACATCCACAGCATGAACCAGGAATTCATCGCAGAAGGCACTTAAGTGTTCCAGCAGCTCCGGGGTCACTTCTTCCTCGGTAAATTTCTGCCAGCGGTCCGTGACGATGTAGTAGCGTCCGTCTCTTTTCCGGCAGCTCAGATCCAGCACCAGACGGCGGCGCCCTACGGTCCTCACCAGCCGGTTCAGATTGTCATAGCTGATGTGTCCGTCACGGAATACGTAGGAGGTGACGATGACATGGCTGGCGCCGGCCTCCAGAAAATCCGGGGCATTTTCGGGGCGGATGCCCCCGCCCAGCTGCAGGTGGCCCGGCCAGGCGGCCAGGGCAGAAAAGGCCTGCTGCCTGGTGGCTCCGTAGTATTCCGAGGAAGGAGGGTTCAGAAGAATTACGTGGCCGCCGGAAAGCCCGTGCTTCCGGTACAGGCGGGCATAGAAGGCGCCGTCCTGTTCAGAAACGAAGTTTTCAGATGCCTGATCGCCGGAATCCCGCAGGGAACTTCCAACGATCTGTTTTACTTTGCCGTTGTGTATATCGATGCAGGGACGAAATTTCATGATTTTGTACCTTTCTCCGGTCAGAGGAGCATGCCGAACCGGTTCCGCAGCACAGATTCCAGTTCTGACCGGGATTCCAGAACCGTTTCCCGGATGTCTGTCCCGCGGGTCTCTTTAAACGTCATATCGCTGATGGAGATGCTTCCCTCCGGTGTCCGCAGGCTGGCCATGCGCTGTGAACGAAAGTAGCTGGTCTCTTCTGTGGAACAGTAGTAGCTTAGGGGAATAAAGTCCACCGGCTCCATGACGGCGGTGGAAAAACGGAGAACCTCCTGATCTTCTCCTTCCGGGGTGCGCTGAACCGTGGTCCACCAGGTATCGCGTGCCTTTTTGACATAAAAGGTTTTGCCAAGGGCTGTTCGCGGAGAATTTTCCTGCAGGGGAAGGGCGCAGGAGGAGGAAGGGCCGCCGAAGCCCACGTCGCAGAGATAGATGGTGTCTGCAAGCCGGACAAGAACGGCCCGGTGCAGGATGGGCCCTTCTTCTCCGCGCAGGAGGCCGCGGCACACGCAGGGCCAGGCATCGTAGCCCAGCGCCTTCAGAAGCTGAAGAAACAGGCCGTTCAGCTCAAAACAGTAACCGCCTCTGCGGCGCAGGACGATCTTCTCGTACAGAGCCGGAATTTCCAGCCGGATCGGCCTGTGATAATCGTAGATATCCAGATTTTCAAAGGGGACGGAGCACTGATGCAGCCGGATCAGCTCGTCCAGATATTCCAGGCTGGGGCCGGCCGTCGGCGCGGGAGCGCCGATACGCTCCAGATACGTGTCCACACTGGGGATGGGGCAATTGTAGTTTTCAAACATGACAAAATCCTCGCTGGTATATTTTTATTTTTCTTATAATACCATGTTTAAAGGACAATGTCATGGAATGTGCATATTTTCTGTGAAAATTCTGTATTTTATTTCGGATTTGATGATCCCCTGCATGATTTTTTATATTGTGGGGAACGCCCTGGCCAAAAAGAAAAATGTGTACGAGGATTTTTTGTCCGGGGCCGGGGAGGGGCTGCGGACAGTGGTGAAAATTCTTCCCACTCTTATCGGGCTTATGGTATCGGTGGGCGTGCTGCGGGCTTCCGGTTTTCTGGACATGGCGGCGGAACAGCTGGGAAAACTCACCCGGGTGGCGGGGTTCCCGGCGGGGCTGGTGCCCCTGGCGCTGGTGCGGCTGTTTTCTTCCAGCGCCGCTACCGGGCTGCTGCTGGATATTTACAAGCAGTACGGTACAGATTCCCGCATAGGCATCATCGCCTCGCTGCTGATGAGCTGTACGGAAACGGTTTTCTACACCATGTCTGTATACTTTGCGGCGGCGAAAGTGACGAAGACGCGGTACACTCTGGCGGGAGCCCTGCTGTCCGTGCTGGCCGGAATCGCGGCCAGCACCATTCTGGGAGGGGTTTTAACGGAATGATGCTTGTGCGGATCCCGGGAGATGTAGTATACTTGCATATGGCGGGAAAAAATTTCCTGCCAGAGAGGACTGAAGAAAGATGAATCAGAAAGTATTACCGGAATTTTCCATGGATCAGATCATTGAAATTGTCAGGGGAACCAGGAAAATTATCATGGATGCGGAGGCAAGAGCCCATGTCCACCGGAAAGGGCCGGCGGATTTTGTGACGGATGTGGATTTCCATGTACAGGAGTATCTCTCCGGAGAACTGGCGCGGCTGTATCCGGAGATACAGTTTATGGGAGAAGAGAAGGATAACCGGGAGCTGGATCTGGACGGAGCGCTCTGGATCCTGGATCCGGTGGACGGCACCACGAATCTGATACACCAGTACCGGCAGAGTGCTGTCTCCCTGGCCCTGTGCGCCGGACGTCAGGTGGTAGCCGGGATTATATACAATCCTTATTCGGAGGAGGTGTTTTCAGCCAGGAAGGGAGAGGGAGCCTTCTGCTGCGGACAGCCCATGCAGGTGAGCCGGGCGGAAACGCTGGCCGAGAGTCTGGTGGAATTCGGGACATCGCCCTATTACCGGGAGTATGCGGACTGGACCTTCCACACGGCGGAGAAAATTTTCCTGCACTGCCAGGATATACGGAGAACCGGGTCGGCGGCTCTCGATATCGCTTATGTAGCGGCGGGAAGAAGCGAAGCCTTCTACGAAAAACGGTTAAGCCCCTGGGACTACGCGGCAGGTCTCCTGCTGGTACAGGAGGCGGGAGGCCGTGTGACGGATTTTGGCGGAAAGCTTCAGGATCCCACCCGGCCTTCAGAGGTGCTGGCTACGAATGGGAAGGTTCACGGGGAAATGCTCCGGCTTCTTTCGGAGAATTCCCGGGAATAAAGTCTTTTTGCCGGGAGAAACTAGGAACAGGCTATTGCATTTTGCAGCGGAATAGTATATAATGCGAAATGTAATAAGAATTACTATTATTAATTTGGAAAGAAGAGGTAGATACAATGAAAAAATATGTTTGCGGACCCTGTGGCTATGAGTATGATCCCGCGGTGGGTGATCCGGACAGCGGAATTCCCGCCGGCACTTCCTTTGAAGACCTGCCGGATGACTGGGAGTGCCCCATCTGCGGAGCCGGCAAAGAGGAATTTGAGCCGGTAGACTAAAGAAGAAGAGAAAGAGAGGAGCCGCTGCGTCTGACGGCTCCTCTTTTTAATTATGCAGCTCGATGGTTTCGGAAGAGGCTCCCCGGTGAAGCTTCAGAAGCCGGAAGGAAATCATCAGATAAAAAAGCTGCTCCATATCTTCAAAATCTATGCTGATCAGTTCCCGGATCCTCTCCAGGCGGTAGAGGAAAGTGCTGCGGTGAATAAAAAGGCGCTGGGAAGCCTGGACGGCATTCAGATGGGTATCCAGATACGTTTCCAGAGTTTTGCAGTATTCCGAGTGGTGCTTGATATCGTAGGCCTTCAGGGTCAGGATCTTCGGAGAACAGACCATGTGGGTGGGCAGATCCCTGGTGCAGCATTCCAGAAGGTACTTCAGGGAAATGTCTTCAAATTTGTGGATCCACCGGTAAGTCTGGTATTTGCTTCCCGTATCCAGCGCGATGCGGGACTGGAGATAGCAGTGCCGCAGCTCAAGCGTTCCCTGGACCGGATTGCTGACGCCGGTTTTCAGAAAATTATCGCGAAGGAAAAAAACGATCCGGTTGATCAGCTGATCCACCGTCCCGTCATACCGGGTCAGATTCACGAAGATCACCAGTTCATCCCCGTAGGGAAAAGCGCAGGATCCGGGAACAATTTTCTCCACATGGCTGCAGAGATATTTGGTTGTCAGGTTCTGCTGATCCAGAGAAGCTACCTTCAGGCTCATGCAGCAGTAGTTGTGGGAGGAATACCAGCCGAACTCGGACAGCTGATTTTCAATCAGGGAATAGTTTGCCTGCTGTTCACTGATAATATCGGAAAGCAGATGCTCCAGTGTGTAGCCGGCGCCGATGCTGCTCTGCTCGCTGTGGTTCAGTATTGTCTGGACGTATCCGGACAGATGCTCCAGGAGCGGTGCCGCAGAAGCCTGAATGGGCTCCAGTTCCTCTGCCACGACCAGTCGGTGGGAGTAGCTGCCGTGCTGAAAGAGATTGACGCACAGCTCCCGGGAACCGGACAGATATTCCGGGAAATAAAAAGGGGCTGTATGATTTCTGGCGTCCAGATACAGGGGATCCAGCTTGCAGATGCTTAAGGTTTCAAAGGAGGAATCCGGATCGGTCAGGTGAGCCAGCTTCGGATTTTCATCGATAATACTGGAACAGGCCAGGAGAGAAAAGTCGGCGGCCCGCAGAAGCAGGGGATTCCGGAAAACAGAGAAGCTGGCGTCCAGAAGTTCCTGGATGCTGGCATCGTGGCAGGTCAGGGAATTGAGACGGTCATCCCAGCTGTCGAAATAGTCGAAAAGCTTCTGCAGACAGTTGAAAAGCTCCGGAAGACCGCAGGAAGCGGAAAGTTCCAGCATTTTGTTGGAGGACTGGGGCGGAAGAGAGGAGGAAGTGTCTGTGTAAAGGACCAGAATATGGTCCGGCAGGGGCCGGGTACAGAGATGCCCGGGCACAGTGCCGCAGAGACAGACACGGTTCTCCGGCCAGTTTTCAGCCAGGTCCAGAAAAACGGGACGCCCCAGAGTGAGGGTGCTGTCCCAGGAAGCGTCTGTTTCCAGCGAATACCGGCTCTGCAGATAATTTACAATAAGAAGAGGACTTAACTTCATGTCTGTGTCTCCTGTTTCTGAAAATATTATTCTTCCTACATAGTGTAGGAAAAACTTCACAAAAAGTCAATAGATATGCGGATACAGGCCGCAGTTTTTTTTTGCTATAATAAACGCAGTGAAAAAATCTGATTTTTATTAACCGGAGGTATAAAAGAATGATTATTATCGGCGAGAAAATTAATGGCTCCATTCCGTCTGTGGCAGAAGCCATTGCCAAGAGGGATGCTGATTTTATCAAGCAGCGCGCCATTGCGCAGGCCGAGGCCGGCGCCACCTTTATTGACTGCTGTGCTTCTGTTCCGGAGGCAGAGGAAGTTGAGACGCTGAAGTGGATGATCGACTGCATCCAGGAAGTAACGGATCTGCCCATCAGCGTGGACAGCCCCAGCCCCGATGTGCTGCTGCAGGTATTCCCCTACTGCAAGCGTCCGGGTCTGATCAACTCCGTATCCATGGAAGGTGACAAGGTTGAGAAGATTTTCCCGGCCATTGCTGATACAGAGTGGGAAGTAGTTGCCCTCTGCAGCGATGATACAGGTATTCCGAAAACAGCTGCCGACCGTCTGAGAGTATTTGACAATCTGATGGCAAAGGCAAAAGAGTATGGAATCAAGCCCAGCCGTCTGCATATCGACCCGCTGGTAGAGATGCTCTGTACTTCCGAAGATGGAATTGCCATGAATGAGGAAGTAATCAGCACCATCCGTAAACAGTATCCGGATATCCACATTACGGCTGCTGTCAGCAATATTTCCTTCAATCTGCCGGTTCGTAAGCTGCTGAACATGAGCTTCACGGTTCTGGCCATGAAGGCGGGACTGGACAGTGCCATTCTGGATCCCACCAACCGCGACCTGCTGGGAATTATCTACGCCACCGAGGCTATGCTGGGACTGGATGATTTCTGTATGGAGTACATCGAAGCTTACAGAGACGGCCTGTTCGGACCGAAGAAATAAGTACGGAGCAATCCGCAGGCATCCTGGTTTGCGGGTGTCCCCGGCATACATAGAAAAGGTTTCACTTCACCGCCGGTGTGTGAAAACCACAGAAGAGGAATATAATCTTCGGCGGAAAGAAGATTGTATTATAAAAAAATTTAACCAAAATGGAGGAAAAAAGGTATGTCAAAAATTGATGAAGTTGCTGCATTAGTAGAAAAAGGCAAAGCAAAACAGATCGGTGCTGCTGTACAGGCTGCTCTGGATGACGGATGTGATCCCGTTGAGATCCTGAACAAAGGTATGATCGATGCCATGGGCGTTGTTGGTGAGAAATTCAAAAACAACGAGATCTTCGTTCCCGAGATGCTGGTAGCCGCAAAGGCCATGAAGGTTGGCGTTGAGGTTCTGAAACCCCATCTGTCCAGCGGATCCACCGGAGCTCTGGGAAAAGTTATCATCGCTACTGTAGCCGGCGACCTTCATGATATTGGAAAGAACCTGGTTGCTATGATGATCGAGTCCGCAGGCTTTGAAGTAATCGACCTGGGCGTTGATGTTCCGATCGACAAGATCATGGCAGCAGTTAATGAGAATCCGGATGTTAAGATCGTTGCTCTGTCCGCTCTGCTGACCACCACCATGCCGTCCCTGCGCGACAGCGTAGCCGCTCTGAATGCAGCTCCGTTCCGCAGCAACATCAAGGTTATGGTAGGCGGCGCTCCGATCACCCAGGCATTCGCTGATGAGATCGGTGCTGACGGATACTCTGAGGATGCAGCATCCGCAGCTACTCTGGCTAAGACTCTGGTTGGAGCAGCATAAGAAGAGGAACAGATATTAAAATGAAAAAGCAGTTTACAGTTACTTTTTTGCCGCAGAATCTGGTGCTGCAGGTGGAGGAGGGAACCACTCTTCTGCAGGCGGAACAGATGGCAGGCTTGGAGCCGGACGCTCCCTGCGGAGGCAAAGGTACCTGTGGAAAGTGCAAAGTGAATATCACTGAGGGTGACAGGCAGGGCATTGCTCTTGCCTGTCAGACTCTTGTAGACTGTGATATGAAGGTAGATACGCTGTACCAGGAAAAGGTGCAGCGTATTCTTACAGATGGGCTTTCCCGCCAGGTGCCTGTAGAGCCGGGCGCGGCCTGGGCTGACGGCAGTACAGACAGACCCTTTTATCTGATGGCCTTTGATATCGGAACAACGACCATTGTGGGTTATCTTCTGGATGGAAAAACAGGCCGGGAGCTCGGCCTGGCCAGTACGATGAATCCGCAGCATCAGTTTGGCGCGGATGTGATCGCCCGTTCCAACTATGTTCTGGAAAACGGCGGGGAGGAGATGCAGGCGGTTGTCCGCAAAGCGCTCAACCAGCTGATCGGCCAGGCCTGCGCTTCCGCAGGCGTTAAACGGGAAGAGATCCTGCAGGTCTCCATTGTGGGAAATACCTGTATGCATCATCTGTTTATGGGAATTTCGCCGAAATCCCTGGTTCTGGCCCCTTACGTTCCGGCTGTGAAGGAAGGCATGATCCTTTCCCCCGGGGAGTGCGGCCTGAACATCGCGGAGGAGGGGAAGGTGCTGATGTTTCCCAACATCGCCGGATTTGTGGGCGGAGATACCGTGGGCTGCATGCTTTCCGTGGCTTTTGACCAGCTGGAGGACATGACCCTGATGATCGATATCGGAACGAACGGCGAGCTGGTTATGGGGAACCGCAGTAAGATGGTGACCACCTCCACGGCAGCCGGTCCGGCCTTTGAGGGGGCCAAGATTGAATGCGGCATGCGGGGAGCCAGGGGCGCCATCAGCCATGTCAGCATGAAGGATGGAAAGCTTTCCCTGGAAGTGATTGAAGATGTGAAGCCGGTGGGAATCTGTGGCTCAGGACTGATTGACGGAATTGCCTTCATGATCCGCAGCGGAATCCTGGACAGCTACGGCGGTCTCTGCGACCCGGAAGACCTGGAGGGAGAAGCGGCGGACCTGGCCTGGCGGCTGAAGGAAAGAGATGGGAAACCGGTATTTGTGCTGGTCCCCGGAGAAGAAACGGCCAGCGGCGAGGATATCTATATCAGCCAGAAGGATATCCGGGAGGTGCAGCTGGCCAAGGGAGCCATTGCCGCAGGAATCCGCATTATGGCGGAAAAGCTGTCGATCCGGCCGGAAGATATCCGCCAGGTATATCTGGCAGGAGCATTTGGAAACTACATGGATGCGGCCAATGCCTGCGAGATCGGGCTGATTCCCTACGCCCTGAAGGACCGCATCACCCCCATCGGCAACGCGGCCGGCGAGGGCGCCAAGCTCGGCGTAGTGAACCGGGGCGAGTATGAGTACGCGTGCCGGATGGCGGAGGAGGCTGAATTTATCGAGCTGGCCACGGAAAATGAGTTTCAGGATACCTTTGTGGATGAATTAGAGTTTGCAAGGGCCGTAGAAAGATGATATGATGGTAAAGAATGTTATATTCGCAGCCATCAGAGATTGCAGATGCAGAATCATAAGGGCTGCATCTGCAATTTTTTTGGCTGAAAGCAAATGATAATCGGGAGGCCCATCATATGGCTTTTGAAGAAATACAGAGTGCCGTGGCGGAAGGGAAGCCGCGCCAGGCGGCCAGGCTGGTGGAGGAGGCTCTTGCGGAGGGGGCAGAGGGTACAGCGATTCTGAATCAGGGGCTGCTGGGCGGCATGCGCAGGGTGCGGCTGAAGATGCAGGACGACATAGATGTGGCGCGGGCGCTGGCCAGCGCCCGTGCCATGAAGGAGGGAATGGAAAAACTGAAGCCCTTTCTGGAACAGGGCGCGATGAATACCCGGGGAAAGATTCTGATTGGGACGGCCGGCGGAGATCTGCACGATGTGGGAAAAAATATTGTGGGCTATACACTGCGCTATTCCGGTTTTCAGGTGGTGGATCTGGGCGTAGACGTATCGGCAGAACAGTTTGTGCAGGCCGTAAGGGATAATCCGGATGCGGGAATCGTATGCATTTCCTCCCTGCTGACTACCTCCATGCCGGAAATGCGCCATATTGTCCAGGCGCTGAACGGCCTGGACAACAGAAGGTCCTTTCAGATCATGATCGGCGGCGGTTCTGTCACCAGAGAATTCGCGGAGGAGATCGGAGCAGACGCCTACACGGAGGACGCGGCGGCGGCGGCGGAATTTGCGGAGTCTGTTATGGGAATAAAAGAATAACAGTGGGAAAGCAGGGCGCGGGCCCTGCTTTTTAGATGCCAAGTTCTTCCTCCAGGATATAAAAGGGCATGGGCCCCAGTTCCAGCAGTTCCTGATGAAAGGTCTTTAAATCAAAAGCATCTCCTTCCTGAAGCTTTACCGCCTCCCGGATATCCATAAAATTCAGGCAGCCGTAGTAGTACTTCAGGTAATTGGCCGGCGTTTCCACAATATACTGGTAAATCTCCCCGGTGGTTTCCGCATCCGTGATTCCGGCCTGGGAGAGAAACTCCCCGGTATCCGCCTCTGTCCATCCCTGGTAGTGAATGCCCAGATCCATCAGAGCGTACAGGCACAGGTTCAGAGAGCGGTTCAGCCAGAGAAGGCGGGCCAGGGCGGGATCGAGATCCGCGTAGGAATAGGCGTAGGACTCGATATAGGTGGCCCAGCCCTCCACATAGCCCCCGGGTTCGTAAAGATAACGGACCAGGGAGGGGGCTGTGGAGGCAAAGTAAACGGTCTGGTACAGATGTCCGGGAAAGCCTTCGTGGGCCAGGGTTGTGAACAGCTCGATCCCCTGCATGGAGGCTGCCCGGTTGATGTAGATGGCGTTGGGAGAGGAGGTGTCCGCCGGCGGAGTCAGATAGAAAGCGGGGCTCAGGTAATCTTCCAGGCAGTCATCCACGTATTTGATCTCGTAATCTTCCACCTGAAGAGGGGGAAAATCAGCGGAAATGGCTTTCTGCAGGGTGCGCAGGATGTCTTCCGGCTGCGTATTCCCATCCGGGATGGGCTCTGTCTCCGGAGAGGCAATCTGCGGGAGCAGAGACTGCATTTCAGAAATGTCCGCCTGCAGCTGCAGAAGAAGGCGGCTGCCTATTTCCTCCGGGGAGTCGGAAGTGCCCACCTGGGAGCGGAGCAGCCAGCGGTAATAATCCCGCCCCTCTGAAAAACCGCAGAGTCCGCCGGCATTCCGGCCGGTTCCCTTCAGCGCTTCCAGGCCGTTCATCAGGGAGCGGTAAGCGGGATATACGCAGGTCTCAAGAAGTTTTGTGTGCAGAGAGAGGCAGGAATCCGCTTCTTTCTGGGACAGGCCCTCAAAGGCAGAAATTTTCCGGCAAAAAACCGTTTCCAGCAGAGAGGAGGAGACGGGTTCTGTGAGAAATGAGGCGCATTGTTCCAGAATACCGTCTACAGCCGCGTCGTTCATGAAATACCCCTGACGGGATTTTTCCTGTTCGAAGGTCAGAATTTCAGAAAAGTAGTCCGGAATTTCCTTCAGAAGCCCCAGATAATCCAGAATGTCCTGTTTTGTGCGGAAGGTGTACTCGCAGAGCAGGACAGGCAGCTGCGCCTGCACACCCAGGGAGGGACTTATAATCTCCTGGAGCAGTCCGAACTCCCGGAGCGCTTCCCGGTTTTCCAGGTCATCCTGGAGAAGGCGGTAGACCAGCCGGTTATCCCCATTCAGCTGCGACGGGTCATAGGAGGTGAGCAGCTGCGTCAGCATTTCCAGGGAGGGATCCGTATCCCCCTGGAGGTCCATGGAGCCCAGAGTAACCGGATATTCCCGGATACCGGCGGAAGCCGGATCGGCCAGGGTGTAGTGAAGATTGATGGTAGACGAGGAAATTTCCCGGGCAAAAAAATCCTCTGCCGCAGCTTCAAACCGCCGGTCTGTATCTCCGGCGCGGATCAGAAATTGAACCAGAAAGAAAAGAAAAACAACGGCCCCGCAGGGGAGCAGAAGAGGCAGGAGCTGCCGGCGTGATGGCAGTTTTTGCATAAAGGCACCTGGATAAAGTCTCTTGCAATAGTTTATGAGCAATCAGGATTGGAAAGTACCCCTCTTTGTGATATGATGATGTTGGGAACAAAAGGCCCAACTATGATGCCTGCGGATTGTTCCGTGCTGCGCACTCAGACCTTTTGACCCTGGCATCATAGGATAAAGCCATAAAAACACCTGAAAAAGGGGACAAAAGAATGTGGAAAAAATGTGCGGGAGTATTTTTTCTGGCGGGTATCCTGCTGCTGGCCGGATGCAGGCAGAAGGAATCCATACCGGTAAGTTTAAGCGGCTCGTCCCTGGAAGAGGAAAATCCGGCGGATACGCTGGCGGAGAGCAGTCTGCCCGGCGCTGAGATACCTGCGTACGAAGTGGAGCTTCCGGAAGAGCTGAGCAGCTTTGCGGCGGCTATCTGGGGCGAGGTGTATGAATTTCCTGTTTCCTGGCAGGAATTTACAGAAAAGGGCTGGGAATATCGGGGAACGGCGGATCAGACAGTGGACTCCCGGTCCTATCTGGAAGGAGAGCGTTTTGAAAAGGATGGAAATGTGCTGTATGCGTACATTTTGAATCCGGAAACGGATATACTGTCTGTGGAAGACTGCAGCATCGCAGGCATTCAGGTGGACACCGCAGAGCCGGAGGGGGCGGAGATTTATGTAAATCTGCCCGGAGAGATTGTTCTGCAGCAATCCCAGGAACAGGATGTCCGGGCAGCCTACGGGGAGCCGGTGGACTGCTATGAAAGCAGTCGGGGGGTGGTTCTCACCTACGAGTATGGAACGTACCGCAGCGTGCAGCTGGGCTTTGACGGGGAAACGGGCACCCTGCGGACAGTGGATCTTAAGAATATAGAGATACCGGAAGAGACGGCGCCGGTCTCTGCGGATGTGCCCGCGGAGGTGCAGGCGTACCGGGAGCCCGAAGGGCCGGGAGAAAAATTGTCGGAGAATGTGGTGCAGTATGGCGGCGTGTACTACCGGCTTCCGGTTCCGGTCAGAGAGATGGAGAAAAACGGCTGGAGCCTCTGCGGGGAAGAGTCTGACCCGGCGGTGGAGGGCGGCCAGTATGGCCATGCCACACTGGAGAGGGACGGCATAAAGCTGTACACCGTTGTCCGCAACAGCGGGGAGGAGACGGCTGCCGTCAGAAACTGTCTGGTAACAGAGCTGTCCGGAGATCTGGATACGGTGAAGGTTCCGGTGGTGCTGGCCGGGGGGATTACCCTGGGAATGCCGGAGGAAGCCTTTCTGGAGGCAGCCGGGGAAGAGACCTTTGAAAAAGCCGAAGATCCGGAGAATGGCACCGTCCGGTACACTTTTTACCGGGGAGATTCAGAAGTAGACTGCACAGAAGTGACAGTGGACAGTAGCCTGAAACTGATCAGAGAGATCCGGATTGTCTGCAACAATGACCAGGATCTGGAACAGAGCAGCTCCGCGGAAGGTTAGATGGGAGGAAAGCATGGAACATCTTTACGATCTGATTATTATAGGAAGCGGACCGGCCGGACTGAGCGCGGCCATTTATGCCCGGCGGGCCCGGCTGGACGCGCTGGTGATTGAGGCCAGCTATGTAAGCGGCGGCCAGGTAGTGAACACGTATGAGGTAGATAATTATCCGGGGCTGCCGGGAATCAGCGGCATGGAGCTTGGCAGTACCCTGAGGGACCATGCGGACAGGCTTGGCGGACAGTTTGTCCGGGAGAAGGTACAGAGCCTTGAGCTGGAAGGCCCGGTGAAGCTTGTCCGGACCAGGAAAAACGAATACCGGACCAAAACGGTGGTTCTTGCCATGGGAGCCGGACACCGGAAGCTTGGGGTTCCCGGCGAAGAAGAATTTGGCGGGATGGGCGTATCCTACTGCGCCACCTGTGACGGAGCTTTTTTCCGGGATAAGGTGGCCGCCGTGGCCGGCGGCGGGGATGTGGCGGCGGAGGATGCCATTTTTCTGGCCAGAGGCTGCAGAAAGGTATATCTGATCCACCGGAGAGAGGAGCTTCGGGCAGCCATGGTTCTGCAGGAAGCGCTGAAGGAGACACCCAACGTGGAGATTCTCTGGAACAGTGTGATCACGGAGATCCGCGGAGAAACACAGGTCAGAAGTCTCTGTATCCGGGATGTCATATCCGGGCAGGAGAGAGAGCTCCCGGTGGACGGGTGCTTTATTGCCGTGGGCATTACGCCGAATACGCAGCTTTTGCGGGATACGGGGGTGGAACTGGATGATTCCGGCTATATTATTGCCGGGGAAGACGGGAAGACGAATGTACCGGGAGTCTTTGCGGCCGGCGATATCCGGACGAAACAGCTGCGCCAGATCATCACGGCGGCGGCGGACGGAGCAAATTGTGTCACTTCGGCACAAAATTTTCTCCTGACCTGGAAACTGTGAAAATGCACAAAGATTGTCGAAAAATGGAGAAAACAGGAAACTGTCCCTGAAAAGTTATCCAAAAAGTTATCCACATAAAAACACCCGAAAAGGGCAGAGAAAATAAGTTATTCACCGAGTTATCCACATTGTCCACGAAAAAAAGGGTCAAATTCCCGGATTTACATAAAAAAATTTCAAAACGGATGTTTTGGTGAGATGTTCCAAATCGTAATTTTGAAGAAAAAAATCCGGCTAAACCCTTGACAAACGCGATTTCAAATTACGACAGATTTCGGGAGGAAAAGCGGCTTAACACGTAAGATGCCGGTGAATTGTCAGAAAATTTAAGAAGCCCAAAAGCAGAGCACAGGGATCACTGTGCTCTGCTGGTTTTTTCGTATAATTCCAGAATACGGATGGAGAGACGTATGTAATCACGAATATAAGGATTATCCAGATCCTCGTTCAGAAGTTCCTGGATTTTCTTGATCCGGTACAGGATCGTGTTGCGGTGGGTAAAAAGAACGGCGGATGTTTTGGTGACAGACCGTTCATTATCCAGATAGCATTTAAGGGTGTCAAACATTTCCTGATTATTGTCGCGCCGCATCTCCCAGATCTCCCGGACGGAAGGGCAGCAGGCGTGCAGGCAGTCCGCGAAGGAGGAAGAGGTCAGGATATATTCGATGGCATAGTCGAAAAAGCGGTAAATCCGCTGGGAAGGCGCAAAAAGATTGCCGTACCGGATGGCTGCCCGGGCCTGACCGAACAGATAATTGGTGCCTGCAATGCCCCTGCAGGGAAGGCTGAATCCGATCTGCACCGGGTTGTTGGCGGCGATGGCCTGCTGAAACTGCAGAAACCCCGGATCCTCGGAGAATTCCCGGTTGGACAGCAAAAGAATGTATGGCTTTTTGCGCAGGGTTACACAGCTGGGCAGCTGCTGGGACAGGGTGTGCAGCATAATATTCATGGCCGCGTGCGTATCCTGGCCGGAATCCTCCTGCAGACAGAGTAGAGCCAGCTGGTATGTATCATTTTTGTCCCATTGCTGGTAGCGCAGCTGCATATCCAGACTGGCCTCGTCATAGGGCTTTGAAAAAAGCACATTATAGAATACATTGCTGCTGTGCAGGAATCTTTCGTAGTAGGACTGACCCAGCATGGGCTCCAGAACCCCGGCAATCACCTGCAGCAGCTGATAGTCCCCCGCATTTAAGGGCCGTTCTTTGGCCAGAAGATTGATGCGTCCGCAGATGATTTCGTTGCAGTACAGGCAGTAGGATACGCCGCCGTACTGCATCCGCTGGCTGCTGCTGAACTGGTAGACCTGCAGGCCCGGGTGGGTAAAATCGATATTTCCGTAGTCATACCGCATTTTCTGCACACTGTTCAGGGAGGAATAGCCGTATTTGCACAGATAATCCCATTCCGGATCCATCTCAGAAGGGTCATACCTGCGTGAAATGCCCAGAACCTTGTTGTTGGCGTCCAGCAGGACTATCGGATTATGAAAGGCCTGCCAGGCCTGGTCCACCAGCCGCTGGTAATCCTTGGCCCGGATGGCATCCACGACGCGGTCCAGCCAGTCTTCATAATAATCGAAAACACCCTGCACGATTTCAAAAGCCTGGGTCTCATCCATGTTGCGGATCCGTATGATATTCCCTTCCCCGTTGCAGACTACACAGTCTCCGGACTGGTAGACATGGACACAGTTGGTGGCATAGGCCCGCCTGGCGCTGTTCAGTGACGCCGGCGCGTTCTCGTCAATTTCCAGTTCCAGATCCAGTGATGAAAGCCGGTTGGCAATCATCCACATGCTTAATTTCATTTCCTGTTAATCCCCTTATCAGACATACGAATTTTTTTAGACAGTATCTATTTTAGCGAAAAACCAGAAAAAATGGAATATATTTATTATAAAAATTTATAAAAATCCCCAAATTTCCAGGCAGAAAACAATTTATGTGCAGAAAGCCCAAAAGAATGGAAATTCAGCAAAATAGAATTTGGGCAGCCGGTATCTATTAAAATTTTATTAAAAATGCTAAATTAACTATAATGATTTAGGGATGCGTATGGAAAAAATGCCGAATCCTTTGTGCGGAATACGGACGGCTTTCACCGCATCTGTTTTATTTCCATTTTACACATGAGAGGAGGAAAAAAATGGGAAAAAAAGTTAACGTAAAGGCCCTCATCGGAATCTTTGTATTTTGCTTCGGTGCGATGGCCAGCAACATGACCATGGGAATCATGGCCTACATTTCACAGAGCTACGCGGATTCGCCGCAGGCGGTAATTCAGACGATTCTGGTTACGCCTTCGCTGGTATCGGTTATCTACGCGCTCTTTGTAGGAAAACTGAATACCAAGATTCCGGCCAAAATGCTGGTGATCATCCATCAGATCGGAATTCTGGCTTACGGCCTGATTTTCCTGCTGCTGGGCGGCGTGGCATCCATCTATGTGCTGATCGTGGGCGCAGGACTTCTTGGATTTGCCCAGGGTTCCAACTACACGCTGCTGGGCCTTTTGCTGGCGGATGTTGTCAAGGATGAGAAACAGAGAGCAACCTGGACGGGTATCTGTACATCGATCATGAGTGTCGGCGGCGTAGTGATTACGACCGTGGGCGGCTTTATCGCTGTAAGCCGCTGGCAGAATGCGTACCTGCTGTTCCTGTACTTTATCATTGCCATTGTGCTTGAGTTTATCCTTCTGCCGAATGTGAAGCCGGAAGGCTCTGTGCAGGCAAAACCGGAAGCAGGGGCGGCGCCTGGCGCGGAAGCGGCAGCGGCAGCACAGGCCAAGGGAGGCATGGGCAGGGTATGGGCTATCTCCATCCATTACCTGTTCTTCTTCATGTTCCTGTATGTGTTTGGAACGAATGTATCTGAATTTATTATCAACACCTATAAGCTGGGGACCTCCGCGGAGGCCGGATTTGCAGCCAGCTGCGTAACCATCGGCGGAATCTTTGCGGGCGCTTTGTTCGGTCTGTACTCTACCAGATTCCTGAAGAAATTTACCGTGCCCTTCATGATGCTTCTGTCCGTGATCGGTCTGGGCCTTCCGGTATTTATGACCACCAGTGTAGTAGGCATCTACTTCTGCGGTATCCTGCTTGGCTTCGCCATGAACGGATGCGCTCCCTACATTATGGAGGAACTGCACAATGCAGTGCCGGCAGCCCAGTACGGCAAGGCAATGTCCATCTACTCCGCGTTCATGAACGCAGGTATGCTGATCGCTATTTATGTGATCACCTTCCTGACTCAGCTGGTATGCGGAGATGGAAACAACATCCATTATAAGTTCGTGGTAGCGGCAGTCGGCGTAATTATCTGCTTTGTTACCTCCCTGCCCATCTATCTGTCAAAGGGCAAAAAGAAAGCCTGAAAGGAGAATTTTACAATATGGCACATCCCAAATTTGATGAAAAAGAACTGAAGATCGTCCAGGAAGTTCCCGGCTTTACCGGTGAGATGCTTCCGATCTACGATTTTCCGGTTTCCATGCGCCAGAGCGTAGTGGACGCCTACAAGGGAGATCCCTGGTGGGTGATGACGGATATCGAGCAGAATACCTTTACCCCGTCCGTAATTCCGGACAATGGAGCCCGCGGCTTTGTGTTTGAGGGGGGAGAACCCTATCCCAGAGAAAAATTCGGCGGCAAGGATATGTTCGGCGTAGAATGGGTATACGTAGATGTGGCCGGCGGTTCCATGGAAAAACCCGGCAATCCCCATCTGATTGATGATATCAGCCAGTGGAAAGAAAAAGTTGTGTTCCCGGATATCGACAGCTGGGACTGGGCCGGAAGCGCAGAAAAGAGCAAAGAATATCTCAGCAACGGCAAGGCAAATGTCCTGACCTTTTTAAATGGATGCTGGTTTGAGCGTCTGGTTTCCTTTATGGGATTTGAGAATGCCGCCATGGCTGTGATTGACGAGGATCAGATTCCGGATGTGAAGGATTTGGTGCATGAACTGACGAGCCTGTACATACGGCTGGTAGACAAATGTGAGGAATATTATGATTTGGATGGATACCAGATCCATGACGACTGGGGTTCCCAGAAGTCTCCCTTCTTCTCTGAAGAAGTAGCAAGAGAAATTTTCCTGCCGGAAATGAAGAGACTGGTGGACCATGTGCATTCCAAAGGTAAATTTTTTGACATGCACAGCTGCGGCCATATTGAAGACCGCTGCAACATTTTTGTGGAGGCGGGATTTGACTCCTGGACGCCGATGCCCATGAACAATACCCAGAAGCTGTACGAGGACTGGGGCGATAAGATCATGATCGGCATTGTGTATGACAAGCCCTTTGATCCGGCAACCGCTACCGAGGAAGAGCAGAGAGCGGCAGCCAGAGATTTTGTGGAAAAATACACGAAACCCGGAAAACCGGCCATGTATTCCGCTTTTTACAATCCGCCCGGCATGCTGACGAGAGCATTCCGCGAGGAGCTCTACAAGGCATCCAGAGAACGCTACAGTGAATAAGGGAGGAGGCTTTTATGGCAAAGATTCCTTTTTCTGAAGACGAATTAAAAGTTGTAGGCGAGCACATCAATACAACCATGTGTTTTGGAGGACCGGCACTGAAGTATAATACCCCCATTACCCCCCGGGAGAATGTGAATGCATGTCTCCGCAGGGATGGAAGTGCTATGTGGATTCCGTCCTTTACGGATTTTCTGTCTGTGGAGTCCAGGGTCAATAAAGACCATATCGCCAGAGCTGAGGTTATGGATCTGGGCCCTCTGTATTCCGATGAGGAAAAAGGCGGACCGGATCTGTTCGGTATCGAGTGGGTGTATGTGCCTATGGTGGGCGGTTCTATGGAAAAACCGGGAGTTCCTCCGCTGCTGGAGGATGCCAATGACTGGCCGGAGATCATTAAGTTCCCGGATGTGGATGCCATGGAGTGGGAAGCCTGCGGAAAATTAAATGCTCCCCTGAATCAGACAGAGCGGTCCTATCACGTAACCTTCCAGAACGGACTGTTTGAGCGCCTGATTTCCTTCATGGGATTTGAGGGAGCGGCCCTGGCCATTATCGATGACGATCAGAAGGACGCCATCCATGCTCTGTTTGCAAAACTCTGCGATATGTACGAGGCTATGATTACCAAGTACATGCAGTATCTGACCATCGACGGCGTCATGTTCCACGACGACTGGGGTTCCCAGAGAGCGCCCTTCTTCTCGCCGGCTGTCTGCCGGGAGATGCTGGTGCCCTACATCAAGCGTCTGGCTGATTTCTGCCATTCCAAGGGACTCTGGTTTGAGCAGCATTCCTGCGGAAAGAACGAGATGCTGGTATCCTGCATGGTGGAAGCAGGCGTGGATATCTGGATGCCGCAGGATATGAACGATGTGGACAAGATGCGGGCGGAGTACGGCGACAAGATCATGTTGGGCGTATATCCTCCGGCCAATACACCGGAAATGTCCGATGAAGAGATCGACAGGCTGGCGAAAGAATTTGCCGAAAAGTACGCGCCGGATATGGATACAAAACCGGTGATCCTGGTGAATTTTATGGGCGATCCCAGGTTCGGCCCGGCAGTTTACAAATACAGCCGTATCCTTATGGCTCAGGAATAAGAAAGAAAATGGTGCCGGGGACGGGAAAGCCCCGGCACCATTTTTTAAAGCGGTGATTCTAAAAAGGAGGTGCATAAAAGAATGGATGAGAAAAAATTTGCGGAGAGGATGCAGCGCGTGGAGGACGCCGTCCAGCTGAAAGAGCCGGACCGGGTGCCGGTCTGCCTGCTGTCCAGTCTTCTGCCTTTCTGGCTGGACGGCTGCACCAATAAGGACGCCATGTATAATTATCCCCGGGCGGCGGAGGCTGTAGTGAAATTTCACGAGCGATTTCCCATGCTGGACACCTCCGCCATATCGGCCCTTGCCAGCGGAAAAGCCTATGAGCTTGCAAAACCGCAGATGGTGGACTGGCCGGGAAGACCCGGCACCAAAGTCCCGGATTTTTCCACGTACCAGGTGATTGAGCGGGAAGTGTTAAAACCTGAGGAGTATCCGGAGATTCTGGCGGATTACACGGGATTTATGCTCCGCAAATATATTCCCCGGATTTTCCCAGGAATTAAGGGACTGGCGGATATCGACATCAATCCTTCCATTATTCTGGGCACGGCCCCCCTGGCCTCCATGCTGTCCGATGAGGCCCTCGCCGCCTACAAAACACTGATCCAGATGGCGGAGGAGGAGAAAAAGTGCAATGCCGTCAAGGACGAGCTGAACGCGAAGATCACGGAGATGGGCTTCCCGCCCCTGATTACGGGCGCGGGGGAAGTTCCCTTCGATATTATCGGCGATTATTTCCGGGGGACCATGGGCATGTTTGATGACCTGATGGAGAGGGAAGATGAGATTGAGGAACTCTGCCAGATCTTTGTGGATATCCAGATCCGGAATTTCCAGTATCTGAAAACTGTGCCGCTGCCGGTAAAGCGGGTCTTCTTCCCCTTCCACAAAGGCATGGATGGATTCATGAGTCCGGATCAGTATGAAAGACTGTACTGGCGCCCCTTCCGGAAGATCGTGGATGCACTGATTGAAATGGATGTGACGCCGTACCTGTACACGGAGGGCCGATACAATACCCGTCTGGAGCAGCTGCAGGATCTGCCGAAGGGTAAATGCATGATCCACTTTGAGAATGTGGACATGCGAAGAGCCAAGAAGCTGCTGGGCGACAATTCCTGTATTGTCGGAAACTTCCCAATGGTGCTGCTGGATACGGGAACGCCGGAGCAGGTGGAGGAGAAGGTGAAGGAACTGCTGGATATCTGTATGCCGGGAGGCGGTTACATCTTCGACTGCGATGGAAGCGTGGATATGGCCAGGCCGGAGAATCTGGACGCCATGTTCCATGCTCTGGATAAATACGGTCACTATTAATTGGTATAGGAATCAGCAGCAAAAGGGGATGCGGAGCGGTGGCCCGGCATCCCTTTTTTGCTGCGGCGGGCCAGGACTGCAGGACCATCCAGGACACGCCTGAAATAGGAGGTAAACAAAAAACGGCGGAAAAAAAGGCTGGAAAATTGTATTTTCTGTACATAGTAACCAAAAGCGGGAAGGCATAGAATGGTAGTAGTTCAAAATAAGGGAGGTCGTATTATGACAGAAGAAAAAAGAATCAGCCCGATAGGGACAGCGGCCATTATGTGCCTGTTTTTGGTATCCATGGGATTTACCGTGGTTACTCCGGCTATGGCAACTCTGGGCGCTCACTACGCAGGGAAGGATGTGACCTGGATTTCCACCCTGCCTACTCTGTTTACGGTAATTGCCACGGCACTGGCCGGTTCTGTGATGGGCAAAAAGGTAAAGTACAGAACACTGGCAATTGCTGCCGGAGTTCTGTATCTGATCGGGGGGTGCGCACCTGCGCTGTTTGACAACTATGCCGGCATGCTGGTATGCCGTGCGATCTTGGGCTTTGGCCTTGGTCTTATGGCGCCTCTGGGTAATGCGCTGATCGTCGGCAACTATAAAGGACAGAAACAGGCTTCTCTGCTGGGATACGGAACGCTGTTTATGAATGGCGGCGGTATTATTCTGCAGATGCTGGGCGGCGCTCTGGCAGAGATGAACTGGCAGCTGGTATTCTGGGGCCATGCATTTGGCCTGATAGGTCTCGTTATGGCATTCTTCCTTCCTGAGCCGGATGCGCCTGCTGCAGTTCCGGAAGCTGCGTCTGCAGGCAAGAAGGAGAAGATGGGGAAAGCGGTATGGTTGATCGCGATTCTGTTCATTGTATTTAATATCCTGAACTACCCGATCATGCTGAATATCTCCACTCTGTTCGAGATTCGGAATGCCGGCGGCGCTACCGTAGCCGCTACGGGATTATCGCTGTACACGGTAGCCGGATGTGTAGCCGGTCTGATATTCGGTACTCTTTTTAAGTTTGCGAAACGCTGGTGTATCGCATTGGGTTATATCCTCTGCGGACTGGGAGCTCTGTGCATCTATGTGGGCCAGAATGCCGCCATTATGACTCTGGGCCTGATCCTGATCGGCTTTGGATTCTCCACCGTTATGCCGGCATTCTTTGCCTGGGTAGGCGTCGTGACACCGGCCAGCACGGTAGCCGGGGCCATTTCCATCTGTATGGCGGTTATGAACCTGGGCGGCTTCGTCAGCTCCTTCTGGCTGAAGCTTTTGACCGCAATCTTCGGCGAGAATATTCTGAGCGGAATCATGATCGAGATCGTGGTTTTCCTGATTATCGGCGTGATCTTCCTGATCTACAGCCCCTTTAAGGAGAAAAAACAAGCATAAAAAGAGAAAGAAAAGAGGGTATTCAATGGCTAAACTGACAGAAAAAGAAAATTACCTGATGACACTGCGCGGGGAGTGCCCGGAGTGGGTGCCTACCTATACCTTCGGCGATATGCCGGGATCCAATCACGCGCCTGCCAGCGTTATGTGTGAGCCGTTGATCCTGTCTAACTTCCGGTTTTCCGGAGGCGGAAAAGATGTGTGGGGCGTAAATTACGTCCCCACATATGAGACAGGCAACGCGCTGCTGCCGGAGCCCAATAACTTTATTCTGAAGGACATCCGTCAGTGGCGGGATGTGATCAAGGCTCCGGATATTTCCCATGTAGACTGGGAGGCGGAGGCAAAGAAGCAGCTGGATATGTTCAAAATCGACAGAACCCAGTCAGCAGTTGCCTTCAACCTGCATGTGGGATATTTTCAGAATCTGATGGCTTTCATGGGCTTTAATGAGGGACTCTGCGCCATGTATGAGGAGCCCGAGGAAGTAATGGCTCTGTTTGATTATATCTGCAGCTTCTATGAAGAAGTGGCCAGAAATATCATGCCTTACTATGAGCCGGATGTATTTACCATGATGGACGATACGGCGGCCTGGAGAGCACCGTTTATCTCTCCGGAAATGTACCACGACATGGTTCTGCCATTCCTGGACCGGCAGGCAAAATTCGGACGGGACGCGGGCATCCCCATCACCATGCATAACTGCGGCAAAGCGGAATGTTTTATTGATGACTGGCTTTCTATCGGTGTAAATGCCTGGGATCCTGCCCAGACCTGCAACGATCTGAAGGCTGTAAAAGAAAAATATGGAAACAGGCTGGTGCTCATGGGCGGCTGGGACGCCAACGGCAGGCTGGCTGATCCCGAGGTGACGGATGAAGAGATCCGGCAGTCTGTAAGAGACAGCATGGATCTGCTGGCGCCCGGCGGCGGCTACTGTTTCTGCGGCGGCTATCTGGGCCCGGTGGATGACCCGGAGGTGGCCAGAAAGAATGCGGTTGTCATGGATGAAGTAGAAACATACGGGCGGGCATTTTATAAGAAGTAAGGAAAGCGAGGCCAAATGAAGATATTAATTCTTGGAGGATTCCTGGGCTCTGGAAAGACAACTCTGTTGTTGCAGATGGCGCGGGATATGGCCGAACATTCAACTTCAGAGTCAGAGCACAAGGTAATTATTTTGGAAAATGAGGTGGGACAGGATGGAATCGACGATAAGCTGCTGGGAAGCAGCGGGTTCCAGGTGAGTTCCCTGTTTAACGGCTGTATCTGCTGCACGCTGTCCGGTGAGATCATCGGCGCGGTAGTGGATATTGAAAAGAAATATAATCCGGAATGGCTGATTATAGAGACAACGGGCCTGGCCTATCCGGGCCTGATACGCAGAAATCTGCAGGAGGCCATCGGAAAAGATGCATTCATTTGTACGATTGTGGATGTTTCCCGGTGGAAACGCTTTCTGATCCCCATGCATGAGCTGCTGAAGGGTCAGGTGGAATGCGCGGATCTTGTTCTTCTGAATAAGGCCGATCTCGTGGACGCGGAGGTCATGGATAAAGTAGAAAGCGATGTGCATCAGTTCAGGGAAGGGGTTCCCTGTATCCGGACTTCCGGGCTTGCGGCGGTGGATCCGGATATCTGGCAGAAAATCAGGGAGGGATGCGCATGAATACAGAAAACCACGAAGAACATCATCATCACCACCATCATCCGCATGGAGACGGGTGCGGCTGTGAAGTGTGCGGCGAAAAAGAAAAGCTGTCCGTCACGGTTCATCTTCAGGATGCAGCCGTGGTGGTATCGGCGCACTACCATGTGACTGCGGACCGGCAGGAGCTGTCAGCGCTCCTGACCGTCAACATGGAATCCACAGCAGCTAAAATTGATGCGGTGGGAGGTTTTATCGGACATTTCAAAGCCTCCATGGAGGTGCAGACCGTGGAAGTCTTTTCTCTGACGGACCGGGAAGTACATCGAAAAAAGGGGAATGGCAGTGAGATAAAGGTGACTGTTGCGGCAATCCTGTTTGCGATCAAAGAAACGGATGCGGAACGGTTAATACGGACAATGCTGGAAGATATCGACAAGAAAGTGAGGAAATAGTTATGGGTGTTGGAAAATTTATGCAGACGGCGGCAAACAGAGATTACTCCAAGAGCTGGCAGGCGCCGGGAAGCTTTCCCTGGATCGCCCAGCAGCCCAAGGAGCCGATTACCGGAAGACCCTACAGCGTAAAGGAAAATTATATCCGCTGTGTCAAGGGGGAGCAGCCCTACTGGATGCCGGCGTACTTTTATGAATCGAATACCGTATGGCCGGACGCCATGGAAGAGCACCCGGTGCCGGAGGTGGATGGTTACGACTGGTGGGGCGTTTACTGGACCATGGTGGAGAAAGTAGGCGGCATGATCACCAAGCCCGGTACCAGAGCGATCAATGATTTCGCCAACTGGAAAGAGGAAGTCGAATGGCCGGATCTGTCCCTGGTGGATTTTGAGGCGGACGGAAAGAAGCTGCAGAAGACCATGGATCCGGATCGTCCCCATATTTACGAGTGCGTGGAGGGAATTTCCGAGAGGCTTCACGAGATGATGCCCTTTGACGAATTCCTGATGGCCTTCTATGAGGAACCGGAAGCTCTGGAGGAGTTCTTCCAGAAGATGGCAGACTACAAGATCGAGTCCACGGCCAAGATTTTCCAGTATTACGGACAGGTGGACGGTGTGCTGTACCACGATGACTGGGGAACAGAGCGAAGCGGATTCTACTCCAATGAGATGTTCCGGAAACAGCTGATGCCCGCCACCAGCCGGTTCCTGAAATTTATCAAGGATCAGGGCAAATTTATCGAGCTGCATTCCTGCGGAAGAAATATGCAGTACGTTCCCGAGATGATCGAGATGGGCATCGACATGTGGACGCCGCAGATGCGGGCCAATGATGCAGACTATCTGTACAATAACTTCGGAAAACAGATGACCTTCTGCTTTGGAATGGAGATTCCCCACGACTGGAAGGAAGCGGAAATCCGCAAGGCAGTCCGCGATTTTGTGGACCATTATGGAGAGACGGGGCGCACCATGCTGTGGATCATGACGGATATGACAGATCCGAAGCAGGATGTGGTGGCTAGAGACGAGCTCTACAATTATTCTCTGGAGTATTATAATAAGTTATATCATCGTTAAGAAAAAGGGAGGAAGGAGTATGTTAACAAAAAGACAGAATTTGCTGGAAACGATCCACGGGGGTAACCCGGATCGCTTTGTAAATCAGTATGAATATATGGCCCTGGTGGCCGACCCCATTTTCCTGGGGGCCCTGGGCAACTGCCCCAAGGGAAGCACATCGGTAAACGGCTGGGGCGTGACCATTGAGTTCCCGGATCATGTGCCGGGACCCTTCCCCAACACCAGCGAGGAGCTGCGGGTGATCAAAGATATCACCAAATGGAGAGATTACGTAAAGGCCCCCACCACAGAGTATCCCGAGGATGCCTGGGCTCCCTTTGTGGAGGCGGCCAAGGCGGTGGACCGCAACGAGCAGTTTGTGGCGTCCATGGTAGCTCCCGGAATGTTTGAAAAAGTGCACTATCTGATGGGAATGGAGGAGGCTATGATGGCCCTCTACGAGGAGCCGGAGGCTATGCACGAGCTCATCGACTTCCTGGCGGATTTTGAGATCGAACATGCAAAAAAGGTGATCGAGCATTTGCATCCGGACGCCCTGTTCCATCACGACGACTGGGGCAGCCAGAAATCTTCCTTCCTGTCTCCGGAAATGTTTGAGGAGTTCTTCGTTCCGGCCTACAAGAAGATCTACGGTTTCTGGAAAGCCAACGGCGTGGAGCTGATTGTGCACCACAGCGATTCTTATGCCGCGAACCTGGTTCCGGCCATGATCGAGTGCGGCATTGACATCTGGCAGGGTGTAATGGATACCAACAATGTGCCGGAACTGGTGAAGAAGTACGGTGGGAAGATCTCCTTCCACGGCGGCATTAATAACGGCGTAGTAGACAAGGGAGACTGGACGCCGGAGCTGATTATGGCGGAGACCCGGAAAGCCTGCGAGAGCTGCGGAAAGCTGTATTTTATCCCCGGAACCACCATGGGCGGACCGGAGAGCGTTTTCCCGGGCGTGTACGATGAGGTGACGGCAGATATCGACAAGCTGTCCAAGGAAATGTTCTGATAAGAAAAGTTATGCGGCGGCGCGGGGACGGATATCGTCCGGTGCCGCCGTATTTAAGAAGGAGGAAGCGCGATTTATGAATCTGAGAGAAAATGCAATGGCTATCTATAACAGACAGCAGCCGGATTACTATTTTGATCTGATGAATGCCATCGAACTGATCCCGGATCCGGTTTTGATGGGCGATATGTGTCCCCAGGACGGCAAGGAGCATCCGGATTCCTGGGGAACCGTTTATATTTTCAAACCGGGGGCGCCGGGACCGCATCCCCATGTGACACCGGAAAATGCAGTCATCAAAGATATTGAGAAGTGGAAGGAGCAGCTGAAGGTTCCGGATCTGGATCATCTGGACTGGACGGAGGCAGTCAAAGCGGCGGAAGCGGTAGACAGGAAAGAAAAATTTGTGGGCTTCATGTTCGGCGGAGGCCTGTTCGAGAGAACCCACCATCTGATGGGCATGGAGACGGCGCTGATTAACTATATGGAGTATCCCGATGAAATGGCAGGGCTTCTGCGGGCCATTGCCGATTACAAGATGAAATATATCCGTCTGGTGGCGGAAAAGATTCATCCGGACATCATTTTCTACCATGATGACTGGGGCTCCAAACAGAATCTGTTCCTGCCCCCCAGAGTGTGGAGAGAGCTGATCAAACCACTCCAGAAAGAAATTTCGGATACCATTCATGCATGCGGCATGATCTATATGCATCACGCAGACTGTATCTGCCAGCCCATTGTAACGGATATGGTGGAGATTGGCGTTGATATCTGGCAGGGTGTTATCGCGCAGAATGATATTGTGGAGATTCAGAGGATCACGGAGGGCAAGCTGGCCATGGTGGGCGGCATTGACGGTCCGAAGATTGATATTGAAAATATTACAGAAGAAGAGATCCGCGCGGAGGTGCGCCGGGCCATCGATACCTACTGTCCGGCCGGCCGGTTCTATCCGGGTATTCCCAACGGTATCTGCTTCCGGGAGTGGAACAATTCCATTGCCATGGATGAGCTGGAGAAATACGGAAGGCAGTATGCCAAGGAGCATCCCATCCAGTAAAAAAATTTTATCCTGCCGGTTTCCGGTTATGCCGGAGACCGGCAGGAAACCTTTCCGGCCCTTCCGCGGCGGCCGCCAGAAAAATGTTCCCGATCACGCGCCAGATCGTGGAAGTTTGCGTTTTCCGGAGGCCCGCCGGAGGAAGCGCTGGAATTTCCGGCGGAAAATGGTATAATAAACAGAGGCGGCAGATGACTGCAGGAACGGATTCTGAGACAAAAAAAACACCGTCCCCGCAGCTCCATGTCTGCAAAAACAGTGCTTTTAGTGCGCCTTCAGGGACTCGAACCCTGGACAAATAGATTAAGAGTCTACTGCTCTACCAACTGAGCTAAAGGCGCTTATTGAATGGCTCTCTCTGTAACGCAAAAACAATTATAATCGATGGATAGAAAAAAATCAAGCTTTTTTTACAAAAAATTTATTTTTCTGATCCGACCCGCGTGAAGGAGGAATATTTTATGCGTGCTGTAGATGACACATACCCTCTGGACCCTGCGCTTCCCATGCATATGAACCGCATCTGGATGGGAAGACATCATCATGCCCGGGAGCATTTTCACTGGCACAGTTTTTATGAAATTTCCTGTGTTCTGTCCGGGAGCGCCCTGTGCATCGTCAGCGGGCGCCAATATGCGATGCAAGAAGGGGATATTGCGGTATTTAACGCCAATGAGGTTCACGGATGGAAAATGGAAAAAGATGTGGAGCTTTTGGTGCTGACGTTTTCTGACCGGCTGGCCGGAGAGGAAGAGGCAAATTCAGCAGAATATCAAAGTGTTTTCGGTGGAGGCACCGCAGCCTTTCAGAATAAGCTGGAGGCGGGGGATGCGCATACGGCGGCGGTGAGATCCGTCATGCTGGACGCGTATCAGGAATGGCAGTCGGAAAATGTATGCCGCGGCCTGATGCTGAAGTCCCAGGGAATGCATATCCTCACGCTCCTGATCCGCCATTTTGTTGCCCGGGACAGCGGAAAATCCAGGAGCGCGGCGCTTAAAAAAGCGGATAATCTGAAACTGTCGCTGGAGTATATCCATGGCAGCTACCGGGAGGAGGTGACGCTGGAAGCGGCAGCCGCGGCCGCCTGCATGAGTCCCAGCTATTTTTCATCCTGCTTCCATGAGGTGTTCGGAGAAAAATTTACAGAATACGTAACCCGGATACGGCTGGAGGCCGTGCAGAAGGCGCTGGAGGAGAGCGGGGGCAGCGTGCTGGATATAGCGGTCTCCTGCGGCTTTCATAACATGTCCAATTTTTATAAGCAGTACCGCCGGTATTTCCACTGCGCGCCCAGAAGGCAGAAAGAAAATCATAAAAAAGCATAGAAGATCCGTAAAAAGGCATACGAATTCCAGGCCTTTTTCTCTTATTATGGCTGCAGAAAGAAAAGGAGGACCTGTATCCATGATAAGAGATCTGACAGAGGGCCGGCCGTTCCGCGTACTGCTGCTTTTTTCCCTGCCCATGTTTTTCAGCATGCTGTTTCAGCAGATTTACAACCTGGCGGACAGTCTCATAGCGGGGCGGTTTATCAGTGAGGCGGCCCTGGGCGCCGTCGGCACCTGCTACCCCGTCACGGTGATTTTTATTGCCATTGCCTCCGGATTAAGTCTGGGCGCCAATACTGCGGCAGCCAGGGCCTTCGGCGGAAAGGGCTGGAAAGCATTGAGACAGATGATCCCCACGGCGCTGCTGTTTATGCTGCTTTTATCAGCGGCTGTAATGGCGGCGGGGCTTTTCGCGTGCGGACCGCTTCTGGACCTGCTGCAGATCCCGTCGGATCTGCGGGAAATGTGCGAGGTATATCTGAGGATCTATCTGTTCGGACTGCCCTTCCTGTTTCTGTATAACATGGCGGGAAGTCTGTTCCAGGCCCTGGGGGATTCCCGGACGCCCTGGCGCTTTCTGGCCGCGGCTTCCGTTCTGAATGTTCTGCTGGATCTTCTGTTTGCGGCCGTTCTGAACATGGGAATTCCAGGAACTGCCTGGGGAACTTTTCTCGCTCAGGGGTTTTCCGCGGTTGGCTCCTGCGCGGCTCTCCTGCGACCCTTCCGGCGCCGTATTCTGCCGGAGGGGGCCGGGAGGCTGGTCCGCTGGAAATATGCGGGCATAATCCTGAAGCTTGGAATTCCCAGTGTGCTTCAGCAGGTATTTATTTCCCTTGGGCAGCTGTCTCTGCAGAGTGTGATCAACCCGTACGGGAGCGGGGCGGTTGCTGGATACACCGCGGCTTTTCGAATTAACACGCTTTTTGTGACCACTACCATGACGCTGAGCAACGCTCTCGCAAGCTTTGTCTCCCAGAATCTGGGGGCAAAGAAAACGGAACGGATACGGGCCGGAGTAGGCATTGCCCTGCTGATTTCGGAGGGAATCACTCTTCTTATCCTTGCGGTCTGCCTTCTGTTCCGGGAACCCCTGATCCGCCTTTTTGTGACGGAGGGCGCCAGCCGGGAAACGCTGGAAACCGGGACGCTGTTCCTGACGGTTGCGGCCCCGTTTTTCCCGGTCTGCTGCCTGAAGAATACCATGGACGGAGCTCTGCGGGGTATGGGAGCCATGAAGTGCTTTATGGCCGCTACCTTTGCGGATATTCTGGTGCGCATTTTCCTGGGAGCCCCCTTCTCTGCCCGGTACGGCCTTGGAGGGGTATTCTGGGTCTGGCCTGCGGCCTGGTGTGTGGGCACGGCCCTGTCGGTGCTCTTCTATTTCTGGCAGGGAAAGAAGATAAAAGATTCCCTGTGACGCCTTGACATTTTTCCTGCAAATGCATAAGATGAACATAAGTTTTGCGCTTTTTGCGGGCAGGCGGATCAGGAGGTATGGTATGGAACTTAACAAAATATTTGATCTGGAGCGCTGGGAGCAGCTGCAGGATTCCCTGGCAGATGTGACAAAGATGGCGATCCTGATGGTGGATTATAAGGGGGTTCCGGCTACGAAGCACAGCGGATGCCATGCGTTCTGCCAGAAGATCCGCCAGGATCCCAAACTGAACGGCTACTGTCAGAAGTGTGATTCCCGCGGGGGCTTCGAGGCCATGAAGAATAACAGTCCCTACATATATAAGTGTTATTTTTCCATTGTGGATATGGCGATTCCCATTATTGTGAACAATCAGTATGTGGGCGCGATCATGGCCGGGCAGGTCCGGGTCAGCGAGGGCGGAGAGAATCTGGAAAAACTGATAAACCCTGGCAATCCCGGATACGTGGACGCGAAGCGGGAGGAGCTGAAGGCGTGTTATGAGGAGCTGCCGGTTCTTTCCTACGGGCGGATCACGGTAATCGCCAATATGCTGTATTATCTCTGTAATTATATGTGCGCGGAGACGGCCAGGAAGCAGGAAGCTCTGTCTATCTATGAAACGATTCTGGAGAATGATGTTCCGGAAGAAGAGCCGGAGAAAAAGCAGGATCCCCTGGCGTTAGAATACGGCGCCCACAGCGAGATCATCAAGAAGGTCTTCGAGTATATACATAACAATAAATACGAAAACCCGTCCCTGAAACAGATGGCGGATTACTGCCACGTGAGCACGGGCTATATGAGCCGGCTTTTTTCCAAGGAAGTGGGAGAAAGCTATTCGGTTTTTCTGACAAAGCTTAAGATTGACTGGGCCAAGGCGCTGCTGGAAACCACCGATGATTCGGTCAATGAAATCAGTGAGAAGATCGGGTACAGCGATGCCGGATATTTTATCCGTGTCTTTAAGAAGATCGTGGGCGTGACGCCGTTGGTCTATAAGAAATATTGTAAAATGAGAGAGTAAAATAAGAAAAACGTACAGAAACAGTGACGCAAAAGAAACCGTCTCCGGAGAATCCCACATATAAGGGATCAAGGAGGCGGCTTTTTTTGTCTGATTTGACGGGAAGATCATAATTGTACTATTTTCTCGGGAAAGATCAAAAAAATACTATTATAATGTGATATTTTCTGTCATTTTCCTCCGTTGCAATCTTTTCTCGCACGTGTTAAGATTTTATTATAAAAAGCGGGTTTGGCTTAAAGAAAACCAAAAGAAAGAGAGGAAGAAAAATGAGAAAAGCGTTTATTTGTCCCACAAAATATGTTCAGGGTGAGAATGAGATCGAGAATTTGGGATATTTTGTAAAAACCTTCGGAAATTCCGCGCTGCTGATCGCGCATCCGGATGATTCCGCGAGAGTTAAGGACAAACTGGACCGCACCGCTGAGAAGTTCGGCATCACCTTCGTACAGGGTGATTTTAAGGGCGAGTGCTCCAGAAAAGAAGTGGCACGGATGCAGGAGCTGGCAAAGGAAAAAGGCTGCGACTGTACCATCGGCCTGGGCGGCGGAAAAGCCATTGATACCGCAAAATGCGTGGCAGAGGGCGAGGCGCTGATCATCGT
Organism: Candidatus Scatomonas pullistercoris; assembly: GCA_018713515.1. Taxonomy (GTDB): domain Bacteria; phylum Bacillota; class Clostridia; order Lachnospirales; family Lachnospiraceae; genus Scatomonas; species Scatomonas pullistercoris. Next base: position 34,916 of record DVOO01000016.1, on the reverse strand, counting down.
TCCCACCATCGCGGCTACGGATGCTCCCACCAGCCACTCTGCGGTTCTGTACACCGAGGACGGAGCATTTGACGACTATGCGTATTTCAAACAGAGCCCCAGCGTAATCCTGATTGATACCACCGTTATTTCTCAGGCTCCGGTAAGATTCCTGGTTTCCGGTATGGGCGATGCTCTGTCTACATACTTTGAGGCGAGAGCGAACGTACAGTCCTTTACAAAGGTAAACGCGGGTCTGCCCTGCGGATTCAGAGAGGGTCTCTGCGGAGAGGCAAAGGGAACCCAGGCGGCATTCGCCATGGCAACCCTGTGCTACCAGAACCTGCTGCGGGACGGCATGAAGGCAAAGATTGCCGCCGAGAACAAGGTGGTAACGCCCGCTCTGGAGAATATCATCGAGACAAATATCCTGCTGTCCGGAATCGGTTTTGAGAGCGGCGGCCTGGCAGCGGCTCATGCTATCCATGACGGCTTAACCGTTCTGGAAGGAACCCACAAATACATGCACGGCGAGAAGGTTGCCTTTGGAACCATCTGCCAGCTGGCTCTGGAGAACGCGCCGGTGGAAGAGATGGAAGAGGTTCTGGAGTTCTGCGTATCCCTTGGCCTGCCGGTATGCCTGGAGGATATCGGAGTAACCGAGCTGTCCCATGAGCAGCTGATGGAAGTGGCTGAGAAGGCCTGCATCCCGGAGGAGTCCATCTACGCAATGCCCTTCCCGGTTACCGTGGAGAGCACGGCTGCGGCAATTCTGGCTGCTGATAAGATCGGTAAAAAGTACAAAGAGACAGGCTGCATCTGATCGCGGAGCGTCCGTGAAAAAGCAAAGGAAACCTATTAATAGAGAGGCTGAGCAATCAGCTTCACCATGGGGGTAAATAGAATGAAAAAAATTATTAACAGCCCGGAATCTGTAGTTATGGAAATGTGCCGCGGTATCGTGATGGCACATCCGGAACTGGAGCTTCTGCCCAGATATAAAGTAATCAAAAGAAAAAAGATGAATCCTGACAAAGTAACGCTGATCAGCGGCGGCGGAAGCGGCCATGAGCCGGCTCACGCCGGCTTTGTGGGGACCGGCATGCTGGACGCGGCCGTGTGCGGAGATGTATTCGCCTCTCCCTCTCAGGTGCAGGTATATCAGGCCATTAAAAGCACGGCGGGCAATAAGGGAACTCTGCTGATCATCAAGAACTACAGCGGAGATATGATGAACTTTAAGAATGCCGCCTACATGGCGCAGGAAGACGGCATTGACGTAGATTACGTAAAGGTTGACGATGATGTGGCTGTAAAAGACAGTCTGTACACCGTTGGAAGAAGAGGTGTGGCCGGAACGGTTCTGGTGCACAAGGTAGCCGGAGCGGCAGCGGAGAAGGGCTGGAGCCTGGCGGAGGTGAAGAAGGCGGCGGAGCACGCGGCGGAGAGTGTCCGCTCCATTGGCTTTGCCCTTACTTCCTGTACAGTTCCCGCCAAGGGTACGCCTACCTTTGACATCGGCGATAACGAGATGGAGTACGGCGTAGGTATCCACGGAGAGCCCGGCATCCAGAGAGAGCCGGCGGCTTCCGCAGATGTTCTGGCGGAGCGCATGGTGGATGATCTCCTCAAAGAGTGGGATTCCACAGAGGGGATGAAGGTTACCGTACTGGTCAACGGATTTGGAGCAACTCCCCTTCAGGAGCTGTATCTGTTTAATAATTCCGTGGTGGATGTGCTGAAGAAACGCGGTATTGAGATCCACCGGATCTTTGTAGGAAACTACATGACAAGTATTGATATGGCCGGCGCCTCCTTAAGCCTGCTGAAGATGGACGATCAGCTGGAGGAGCTGCTGGACAGCGAGAGCAGGACACCTGCCTTCTCTGTGGCCGGAAAACCGGAGCCTCTGGTGTGCCCGGAGATCCCCCAGGCCATCCAGCAGGGCGAGACGGATGATTACGCCGTTGACGCTACATCCGGGGATGCTGCCATTCAGGGAGATAAGATTACGCTGAATAATATTCTGTTCCTGGTGGACAAGATGAGCGAAGTGATCATCAAGAACGAAGTTCCCTTCTGCGAGCTGGATTCCCACGCAGGCGACGGCGATTTCGGAATGAGCGTTGCCAAGGGATTCAAGCAGCTGAAGAGAGAGTGGAAGGAACTGCTTTCCGAGCATGTGTCCTCCATCGGAGATTTCCTGCAGGCATGCTCCATGATTATCATGGAATACTGCGGCGGGGCTTCCGGCCCCATCTGGGGTTCCGCTTTCCGTGCGGCCGGACGCTGTGCAGGCGATAAGAAAGAGGTTACAGCGGAAGAATTTGCGGAAATGCTGCATGCAGTAACTGTAGGTATTCAGAAAACAGGCGAGAGATCCTTCGGACGCGGCGCTGATATCGGTGATAAGACCCTGATGGATGCCTGGATTCCCTGTGCGAAGGCCTGGGAGAATCCTGCGGGCAAATCCTGGAAGGAACTGTTTGAGGCAGGTGCCAGGGCAGCCGTTGAGGGCGCGGACAGCACCAAGACCATCGTGGCACGTATGGGAAGAGCCGGCACGGTAGGCGAGAGAAGCATCGGATATCCGGATGCGGGCGCGTACGCGCTGGGCGTTATCTTTACAGAGCTTTCCAACGCTGTAAAGTAAATAGAATAAAAAAGGTCTGCCGCCGGTCAGTGTGACAGCTGACCGGCGGCAGATTTTCTGTTTTATATGGAAAAATCTTCGGAAAATAAGATCTGTTCGATGGCAACGGCTGTACAGCCAACAAACGGTTTCTGGTTCAGCGTTGTATTCCGCACACAGAAGTGCTTCGGGATGATGGGGTTTCGTTCCATCAGCATTTCCACAAAGGACTGAAAAATCCAGTCGCTTTTAAAAAACTGACCATAGAGAACCAGCTGATCCGGGGCCAGAATAATCACGGCATTATGCACGGCATTCACGAGCTTTTCCATACATTTCTGGATTAATTTCCGCAGAGCGGGAATGTCTGCATCCAGATAGGCGGAAAGATTATTGGCGGAAGGCGGGCCGCATTTTTTAGCCAGCTGATTTAAATCGCTGTCTTTTCCTGCGTCCAGCAGGCGGCTGATCTGCGATGTAATGACATGTTCAGAAATAGTGGTCTCCAGACAGCCTCTCCGGCCGCAGCGGCAGCGGAGGCCCTTGCCCCGGGAGAATGTGTTGTGGCCGATTTCGGGAGACTGAAACTGATATCCCTTGTAAATGGCCCCCCCGATCGCCATGGCGGATCCCACCCCGGGGCCCCATTTCAGCATCAGGACATTGTCGTGATCCGCGATATGGGTCCGGTAGGTCAGCTCGCTCTGGAGAACGGAGCAGACGTTGCTTTCCACAGCCACCGGCATCTGGAGCAGTTCGCTGAAGTATTCCTTAAAGGGTACGGGCCCTTCCATAAGATAGGGGTTCATGGCAATGCCGTTTATATGGTCTACGGCGCCCTGCACAGAGATACCGGCGCCCAGAATCCGGTCCGGAGAAATATCTGCGGATTTTATCAGAAGCCGGCATTCCCGGGAAATAGCTTCGCAAAAGCTTTTTGGAGCAGGAAAGCTTTCAACGGCAGGGAAATTTTTCTGGATTATGGTATAGCCCAGCAGATCTGTGACAGCCAGATTGACATAGTCTGTAAAGATCTCTATGGCAAGAACGTATTTCCAGTTCGGGTTAATAGACAGAAGTGCCTGTTTTCGGCCTGCTTTGTGCATGTTCTGAAGCTGCGAGGAGTCCTCGCAGGGGATCAGGATGCCCGCATCCAGCAGACTTTTTGTTGTTACAGTAACAGCCGCGGTGGAAATATTCAATGTTGCGGCTATTTCCGTCCTCGACAGAGTATTCTTGGCAAAGAGAAGCCGAAGCGTGCTGGAACGGCTGTTTTCCTTTGCCGGCGTATATGTAAAATGTGAATTGTTCATTTTTGCAACATCCTTTGAATGAAATGGAAAAGGACAGAAGGTTCCTTTTGCCATATGAAGCTTATGCTGATTAACTTTATGCCAATTACTTAAAATTATAATATGAAATCAAAGTAAACACAATGGAAAAAGCCAGAAATTATTTATGGGCAATATGTATAAAAATCGATACAAAAATCTGGATATATGCGCAACTTGACGGGGAAAGAAAATTGGAGTACAATATAATTAATTAAGTTAATTAATTTAAACGCAACCGAAGGCAGAAAAGGAGAGAAAAAGAGAGGAGGAATTAGAGATGAGTTGGGATTATATCCAGCCGGTAAACATAAAGTTCGGGGAAGGCATGCTGGGCCGGATGAAAGAGATTGCGGAGGAGATGGGACTGAAGAAGGGCATCCTGGTAAGCGATCCGTTTTTTGCGCAGAATGGTCTGGCTGACCGCCTGATGAAAGAGAACGAGGGACTGCTGGTATGTATGTATTCGCAGATCTCCCCCAATCCGGAGGTGACGGAGGTGGATGCCTGCGCGGCTCTGATGAAGGAAAAAGAGGTGGAGTTCACGGTGGCCCTGGGAGGCGGAAGCGCTCTGGACTGTGCCAAAGCGGCCTCTACCATCTGCTTTACCGAGGATTCTATCCGAAAATACCACGGAACGGGCGTGGAGCTTCCCAAGAAGCATCTTCCCATCATTGCTATTCCCACTACGGCGGGAACCGGCAGCGAGGTAACCTGTGTCTCTGTTCTGTCTGATCATGAACTGGGCAAGAAGGGTCCCATCAATAATAACAATTTCTATCCGGCTGTGGCACTGATTGATCCGGAGCTGACCTATACGCTGCCGCCCTACATGACGGCAAGCTGCGGAATCGATGTTCTCTGCCATGCGGTGGAGGGATTCTGGAGCAAGGGGCATCAGCCCATCTGCGACGCTCTGGCCCTGCACGCCAGCGAGCTGGTATTTGAAAATATCCGTACCGTCTACAATGACCCGCAGAATAAAGAGGCGCGCGCCAGAATGGCAGAGGCATCCGTAATCGCGGGACTTGCATTTACCCTGCCGAAGACCACCAGCTCTCATGCATGCTCCTTCCCGCTGACGAATATCCTTCATATTCCTCACGGCGAGGCCTGCGGCCTGACCCTGGACTATTTCGCAAGAATCAACGCGGCGGATCCGGTGGAAGGACCGAGAATCAACCGTTTTGCCCAGAAGCTGGGATTTAAGGATATGAATGATATGGCGGACGCCATCGCGCAGCTGAAGAAGGATCTGAAGCTGAGAACAGATCTGAAGGAGTTCAATCTGACCGATGAGCAGGTGGCCGAGCTTGTCCGCGGCAGCAAGCATCCGAACATGCTGAACAATCCTGTGGAAATCACAGAAGAGATGCTGGATAAAATGTATCAGTCCATGAGATAGTTTCGAGGAGAACAGAAAATGTCATTTAGAGCGAAGAAAATTGAGTATTTAAGCGAAAAGGCAAAGAAAATCAGAGAGCTTACGGTGGAATGCATCGGTAAGCTGGGCTTTGGCCATATCGGAGGCGCTTCCTCCATCTGCGAGACACTGGCGGCCCTGTATTTTGATATTATGAATGTGGATCCGGAGAATCCGGATATGGAGGACAGGGACCGTCTCGTGCTGTCCAAGGGACATGCCGGCCCGGCTCTGTACGCGGCTCTGGCGCTGAAAGGATTTTTCCCCATTGCGGAGCTGGATACCCTGAACCGTCCCAATACGCATCTGCCCAGCCACTGCGACAGAAAGCTGACCAGGGGCATCGATATGACCACAGGTTCTCTGGGACAGGGCTTCTCAGCCGCTGTAGGCATGGCGCTGGCCGCTCAGCTGGATAAGAAGGATCTGTTTGTCTATACCATCATCGGTGACGGTGAGAGCCAGGAGGGACAGATCTGGGAAGGGGCCATGATGGCTGGAACCCGCGGGCTGGATCATCTGATCGCCTTTACTGATTACAACAAGATGCAGATCGACGGCTACACGGGAGATGTCAATACGCTGGATCCTCTTGATAAGAGATGGGAGTCCTTCGGGTGGAACGTTCAGGTAGTGGACGGCCATGATATCGGTCAGATTTTAAGCGCTGTGGATACGGCCAAGAAGCAGAAAGGACATCCGTCCATGATCATCCTGAATACCATCAAAGGCAAGGGACTGTATTTCGCAGAGAACAAGTTGGAATGCCATAACATGAATATCTCGGAGGAGATGTGGAAAAAGGCAGTTGCCCAACTGGAAGAGGAGGAAATGTAAATGAAGCTGGAGGACAGATGGCTCAGAGAGACCTATGTGGACCTTTTAATAGAAAATGCGGAGAAAGATCCGAGAATTGTGATCGTGGAGGCCGACCTGATGAAAGCCGGCGGCACCCTCCGCTTCCGTGATGCTTTCCCCGAGAGATCTTTTGACTGCGGTGTACAGGAAGCCAATATGATCGGCGTGGCCGCAGGAATGTCGGCCATGGGCAAGATTCCCTTTACCCATACATTTACGGCGTTTGCCACCAGAAGATGCTGCGACCAGGTAACACTTTCCGTGGCCTATGCCGGACTGAATGTCAAGATGATGGGCTCTGATCCCGGCGTCACAGCTGAGTTTAACGGCGGCACCCACATGAGCATGGAGGATGTCTCCATCATGAGAAATATCCCGGATATGATTATCTATGAGCCGGTGGACAGCGTTCAGCTGCGGGCGGTCTTCCCCCAGATCCTGGAGCACTACGGCCCGGTTTATATCCGTCTGCTGAGAAGAAACGCCATGCAGATCTTCGAGGAGGGTGAGACCTTTACTCTGGGCAAGGGCAAAAAGATCCTGGACGGCTCGGACGTAAGTATTTTCGCAACCGGCATTATGGTTGAGGAAGCCCTGAAGGCAGCGGAGATTCTGGAGGCAGAAGGCGTTCACGCAGAGGTGATTAATATCCATACGATCAAGCCTCTGGATGAGGACATGGTTCTGGAGAGCGTGGGCAAGACAGGCTGCGCGGTGGTTGCCGAGAACCATTCGATTATCGGAGGACTGGGAAGCGCGGTTGCCGAGGTTCTGGCCGAGAACGATCCGGTTCCCATGCAGAGAGTGGGCGTAACCGATCATTTCGGGGAAGTGGGCACCACAGACTTCCTGAAGAAGAAATACCACCTGATGGCGGAAGATATTGTGGAAGCTGCCAAATCTGCGGTGGCGCGCAAGAACAGATAAGCAAGGTAAAGGAGAAGAGCAGTCATGAAAGAGAAGAAAATCATCATCGCTTCGGACGGATCCGGCTTCGGACTGAAGGAGGCAGTGAAAAAACATCTGGTGGAAAAGGGATATGAGGTTGCCGATGTTGGAACCCAGGAGCAGGACAAGCCTATGATGTTTGACGCGGCTGCAGACCTGCTGGCCCCCAGAATCTCCAGCGGAGAGTTTGAGATGGGCATCCTGGTATGCGGCACCGGCATGGGCATGAGCATCGTGGCCAACAAGTATAAGGGCGTTGCGGCGGCTGTCTGCGAGAACCTCTACGCAGCCGAGAAGGCCAGAGCCATCAACAACGCCAACGTGCTGACCATGGGAGGCTGGATTACGGCTCCGGAGATCGGCATTGCCATCACGGATACCTTCCTGGAAACAGAGTTTACACAGAATCTGGAGGACTGGCGGGCCGCGAACCTGCGCAAGGCTCAGGAGCGGATCGCGCAGCTTGAGGAGAAACATTTTAAATAAAAAAATATAAAGGAGGGAGAGAAAATGAAATATTTTCTGGACAGCGCAAAATTGAATGAGATCGATTTTGCCTACAAGAACTACGGGATCGACGGAGTAACCACCAATCCTAAACACATTAAGATGAGCGGAAAGCCGTTTATGACCTGCGTAAAGGATATCGCGGCCTGGATCAAGGAGAACAACCTGGAGGGAATGGACAAGTTCCCGGTTTCCTTTGAGATCAATCCCCATCTGGATAAAGCGGAGGATATCATCGCAGCGGCCAAGGAAGTGGCTTCCTACAGCCCCAACTACGTGATCAAGATCCCCTGCGTCAAGGAGGGACTGATTGCGGCCAAGAAGCTGGAAGAGCAGGGAATCCGTACCAACGTAACGCTGGTATTCTCACCGTCTCAGGCTATCATGCCCGGCAAGCTGGGCACCAAGTTCGTATCCCCGTTCATCGGCTGGAAAGAGGAGTCCGGTGACAGCGGCGATTATGTAAAGCAGATCGTTGAGATCTACAGAAAGTATAACTTCAAGACAGAGATCATCGTGGCGGCTGTCAGAAACGGCAGACAGATCGGAGATTTCGCCGCAGCGGGCGCGGACATTGTAACGGCCGGCCTGGAAGTATATGAGAAATCCTTTGAGCATCCTTTCACCGCCCATGGCCTTAAGATTTTCCGTGATGCCTGGGATGCCACCGTTAAGGAATAAGGAAGAGAGGAAAACAGGAATGGAATTTTTAGGAAAGCTGCATGAAACAGTTGTAAAGTATCCCATGACAGATATCTGGATGGATTCCTGCGGAGAGGAAGAGCTGGAGTACGGCCTGAAGAGAGGCATTGTGGGTGCCACCAGCAATCCGTCCATCGTCGGCGCTGTTCTGAAGGAAGAGCTGCCCATGTGGGAGGGAAGAATCAAGGAGCTTATTGCCGAGAATCCTTCCGACGGAGAAGAAGATATTGTATGGAAGCTGATTTATGAAATGGTCAGCATCCGTTCCAAGAAGCTGCTCCCCATTTTCGAGGAGACCAAGGGCAAGAAGGGAAGACTGTCCCTGCAGGTAAGCCCCAAGTATTACCGCAACAAAGACAAGATGGTTGAGCAGGCCGTCTACATCAGCAGCCTGGCTCCCAACATGCAGGTGAAGCTGCCGGCTTCCAAGGCCGGTATCGAGGCCATGGAAGAGGCAACCTACCAGGGCGTCAGCATCAATGCCACCGTATCCTTTACCGTGGCCCAGGCGGTAGCCGTAGCTGAGGCTGTGGAGAGAGGCCTGAAGAGAAGAAAAGAGGAAGGCCTGGAGACGGAGACCATGTCCCCCATCTGCACCATCATGATCGGACGTACCGATGACTGGCTGAAGAAGGACTGCACCCAGAAGGGTATGGTGATGATGCCGGAAGCCATGGAGTGGGGCGGCGTGGCCGTAATCAAGGAGGCGTACCGCATCTACAAGGAGCGGGGCTACTGCACGAAGCTTCTGAGCGCGGCTGTGAGAAATCAGTATCACTGGTGCGAGCTCATCGGAGGCGAGCTGGCGCAGACCATCAACTACAGCTGGCACAAGCGCCTGAACGCCTGCCAGGTGGAAGTGACCGAGCGCATGAGCCATCCGGTAGATCCGAAATATATGGAAGTGCTGAACACACTGCCCGAGTTCCACAAATCCTTTGATGAGAAGGGCATGGCGCCGGAAGAATTCGTAAACTACGGCGGCTTCAAGGATACGATCTCCTCCTTTATCGCAGATTACGATAATCTGTGCAGGATGATCCGTTCCTACATAATCGGCTGACAGGAGAGAAGACTGTCAAAATTATTTCAGAGCAGTATGGCGGTGGAAACCTGCTGTTATATATGCAAAAACCTATAGGGAGGTAAAAATGTATGAAGAAAAGAAAACTGTTGGCAATGGTGCTGGCTGCAGCTACAGTTGCTAGCCTGGCTGGCTGCGGAGGAAATTCCAGCAGCTCTGATTCCGGAAGCTCCACATCCGGAGGATCAACCACAACGACGTCCGGATCTTCCACAGGCGGCGATGCCAGCGATATTTCCGGAACGGTAGTATTCGCGCATCAGAACGATACCACGGGAGCGATCGAGGCGATGATCGAGGCATTCAATGAGAAGTATCCCAACATCACCGTTGAGGATCAGGCGCTGCCGGGATCCAGCGATGATGTGAAGAAGAGCCTGATGACTACGCTGGCGGCAGGCGGCTCAGACATCGACGTCATCGAAGCCGACTCCATCTGGGTATCTCAGTTCGCGGCAGCCGGCTGGCTGGAGGACCTGACAGAGTTTCTGGATCCCATCAAGGATCAGTATCTGGAAGGACCGCTGCAGACCTGCTACTATAATGACAAGGCGTATGCTCTGCCAAGCTACACGGACGTAGGACTTTTATACTATCGTTCCGACCTGATCGAAACTCCGCCTACTACGTGGGACGAGCTGATCTCCATGTGCCAGGAATATCAGGGACAGAACGGAATCGAGTACGGCTTCGTATTCCAGGCACAGCAGGGTGAGCCGGTTTCCTGTAACATGCTGGAGTTCATCAAACAGAACGGCGGTCATGATCTGGATGAGAACGGTGAGTTTACCATGAATAATGCGAACACCATCGAGGCTCTGGAGTTCGTAGAGGGCCTGATCGCGGACGGTATCTCTCCGGAGAGCGTTCTGAACGCGAAGCCCGATGACAGCCGCGCCATCTTCGAGGAAGGCCAGGCACTGTTCATGAGAAACTGGACCTATGCATACGCAAACGCACAGGCTGAAACCTCCAAGGTAGCCGGAAACGTGGGCGTTACGTCACTGCCGCTGGGACCCAACGGTGAGAGCAGCTCCGGAACTCTGGGCGGCTGGAACTATGTAATCAACACTTATTCTGAGAACAAAGAGGCAGCCAAGGTATTCGTAGAATTCATGGCTGGAGAGGAAGCTCAGAAGATCCAGGTGCAGATGCGTTCTACACTGCCGGCTATCGAGGCTCTGTATGACGACGCAGAGGTGCAGGAAGTTCTTCCCTACATCGCGGATGCCAAGCAGGCCGTAGCTGAGGCGCAGCCCAGACCGCAGGTAAGAGATTACGCTACCATCTCTTCTGTATTCCAGGAGTACTTCCACGCGGCGCTGACCGGAGCCCAGAGTAATGAGGACGCCATGGCGGCCATGGACACTGCTCTGAATGAGGCTCTTGCCAATATGCAGTAATGCCACAGACGGATTCATTTAATTAATACTTGATGATTTGAGTTGGTCAGGGTTCGGTTCTGATGCTGAAGACGAATACGAACCCTGACCCATTCTAAAACTGAATTTCAGGGGGCGAATGAAGAAACTCAAGAAATATTGTATTTGGTGGTGAAAAAATGGAAAATGCGTTAAAAGTGAAAAAGAAAAGGTTATCGAGAGAAGCCCGCGACAATATCACCGGATACGGCCTGATTGCACCGGCTCTGGTTGCCCTGATCGTAATCGGTGTTGTTCCCATTCTCATCACGGTATCCTACAGTTTTCAGTACTATGTGCTGACGGACCCACTGAACCAGCATTTTGTCGGACTTGAGAATTATATCACTCTGTTCAAAAATCCGCTCTTCTGGAGAATTCTTGGAAATACGATGCTCTTTGCAGTCCTTTCCATGCTTTTCCAGTTGGTTCTGGGATTTGCGGGAGCGATCCTGATGAGCAAGGCCATGAAAGCTACGGGCCTTGTGCGTACGGCGGTTCTGATTCCCTGGGCCATTCCGGGCATCATCATTGCCTACACCTTCTCCTACATGTTTAATGATCAGATGGGCGTGCTGAACTCTATTCTGATAGCTTCAGGCGTATCAGAGACAGGAGTGTCCATGCTGACCTCCAGCGCCGGAGCCATGCTCGTTGTTGTGCTGGCAGATACCTGGAAGCAGTTCCCCTATGTGGCCCTGATGCTGATGGCCGGTCTGCAGACGATCCCCGAAGAATATTACGAGGCGGCCTCCATCGACGGAGCTACCAAGGTGCAGCAGTTCTTCCGGATCACGCTGCCGAACCTGAAGGGAATTATTCTGATCGTTCTGCTGTTCAGAACCATGGGTGCAATTCGAATCTTCGATATTATTTTCGGTATTACGGGAGGCGGACCTGCCAATTCCACGTCGACGCTGCTGTACCAGGCGTACAAGTATCTATTCGGCGATATGAACTTTGGTCTGGGCTCTGCTTTGTCCACGATCATTACGATCTTAATCCTGATTATAAGTATTATATACATGAAGGTTCTGAAAACAGACGAGGGACGAGGATAACGGTATGAAGAAAAATAGAATCGGAGGTAAAATCGGGAAAGTCATTTTCTTTATCGTATTTATGGTAATTGTTATATTCCCGTTTTACTACCTTATTATCAGTGCGGTAAAGGATCCAAGAGATATCAGTATGATGCCCACAGAGCTGTGGCCCTCCAGATTCTCTCTGGATTTCTTTGAAAATGCGTTTATAGATCACAATCTGCTGGTTTACCTGAAGAACAGTGTAATTGTGTCTCTGGGCGCCATGGCGCTTGCAATCCTGATTTCTTTTCCGGCGGCATATGCATTCGCCAGGATTAAATTTAAATTCAAAAAATTCTGGAAGAATTTTATCCTGGTGTCCAATATGTTCCCGATCATCGCGGTTGTAACGCCCATGTTTGTTATTTTCCGGAATATGGGACTGCTGAATACATACTGGGGCCTGATTATTCCCAGTGTAATTATCACCCTGCCTCAGGCTATATGGACGCTGATCTCCTTTATAGATACGTTGCCCTATGACCTGGAGGAAGCGGCACAGATTGACGGCTGCAGCCGTTTCCAGTCGGTAGTAAAGATTATTATGCCGCTGGCGGCGCCTGGTATCTTTACCACGGCCATCATCGCGTTTATCACGGCATGGAATGAATTCATGTTCTCTCTGGTATTGGTTACGAGAGACAGCATGCGTACCGTTCCGGTTGCCATCTCGCTGTTCCCGGGCCAGTACACGGTGCCCTGGGGCGATATGGCGGCAGCTTCGGTTGTGGCAACGGTGCCCATCGTAATTGTAGTTTTGATTTGTCAGAAGAAGATCGTTTCCGGACTGACTTCCGGTGCGGTGAAAGGTTAATTTTAATGGGAGGCGGCTCATGATGGAAAAATTAAGAGAACTGAAAGCGCTGAATCCGGAACTGAAGCTTTACTCGGTGGAGGATCCGGAATTCACAGAATACGGAAAAATTGTGACAGGCTACGATTTCGGAGAAATTCTGGAAATCATGAACCGCCGTGCCATTCCCGCCGAGGGGAATGTCTACGTGGCAAAGGATGAGGAAATGATGAAGACGGCTGCGTCCGCGGCCATCAGCGAGAGATTTTACGGGCATATGCCCATTGAAATCGGGTACTGCAACGGCAACAGCTATCAGCTGAACGCCTTTGAGTACCATAAGGGGTCGGAGATCGATATTCCGGCCACAGATCTGGTGCTGATGCTGGGACGGCTCCAGCAGATCCGCCATAATCAGTTTTCCTCTGAGGATGTCCGTGCATTCTATGTTCCGGCGGGAACAGCGGTGGAATTATACCAGACAACTCTTCACTTTGCCCCCAGCAGGGTAGAGGAGAGCGGCTTCCGGTGCGTGGTCATTCTGCCGGACGGGACGAACCTTCCTCTGGAGAAGATGCCTGCACCGGAGAATGAAGAGGACAGGCTGCTCTGGATGCAGAACAAATGGCTGATCGCCCATAAAGAGAGCGTGCCTGCCTCCAAGGGCGCCTGTGTGGGGATCACGGGAATCAATCCGGAGCTGCGGATCAGATAACTGAAGGAGACAATCGTATGGAGTGGATAAGAACAGAAACGGGTTTTGAGATTGTTTGCGGCGGAGAAACCTTTTTGAAGGCGGACGCGGAATGTCCCATGGTTTACGTGGGCCGGGGCGAGGAATCCATATATGCGCACCGGGGATATTACGACATTACGGATCACGTGACGGAGAGGATCCCGCTGGCGGTAAAGACGGTGAAGCAGGCCGGTCAGGATGTGGAAGTGAATTTTTCAGATGTGCTGCAGGCTGTATTTCATCTGGAGAAAGACCGGATATGCGTGAACTTTCAGTCGCTGGATCCCGGGGTAAACCGGTTCTGGCTCCGTATTCCCGCAGAGAAGGAGGAAGCCTGCTACGGCTGCGGAGAGCAGTTTTCCTATTTTAACTTAAGGGGCAGAAACTTCCCTCTGTGGTCTTCTGAACCCGGCGTGGGACGTGACAAGAAAACGTATCTGACCTGGGAGTGCGATACAGCGGACGGAACGGGCGGAGATTATTATCATACTTACTTTCCCCAGACTACCTTTGTATCCTCCCGTCATTATTACTTCCATGCGGAGACCACCGCTTACGCGGACTTTGATTTCCGCAATGAGAAATATCATGAGCTGCAGTTCTGGGCTGTGCCTGAAACGGTGATCCTGGAGCGGGCGGATACCTTCCCGGAGCTGATGCAGAAGATCACGGATCTGCTGGGAAGAGTACCCCAGATGCCGGAATGGGTCTACGATGGAATCATTATCGGCGTTCAGGGCGGCACGGAGAGATCCTTCCATCTGGCTGACCGGTCCCTGCGGAACGGAATCCAGGTCTGCGGTATCTGGTGCCAGGACTGGGAAGGAAAGAGGGTAACCTCTTTCGGAAAACGTCTTCAGTGGGACTGGAGATGGGATGAGAAGATGTATCCGGGCCTTCCGGATAAGATCCGGGAGTACCGGGAAAAGGGAATCCGCTTCCTGGGTTATACGAATCCTTATCTGGTACAGGGCGGCCAGCTCTTCCAGGAGGCCGAGGAAAAGGGCTATCTGGCCAAGAATCCGGACGGCAGCCTCTGCCTGGTGGATTTCGGCGAGTTTGACTGCGGAATCCCGGATCTGACAGATCCGGAAGCTTACGAATGGTTTAAAAACCGGATTCTGAAGAAAAACATGATCGAGTTTGGGCTGTCCGGATGGATGGCCGACTTCGGCGAGTATCTGCCCACGGACGTGCAGCTCCACAGCGGCAGGCCTGCCATGCTGGAGCATAACCACTGGCCGGCTCTCTGGGCAAAATGCAACTACGAAGCCCTGAAGGAGACAGATACTCTCGGCAAAGAGGTAATTTATTTTATGCGTTCCGGCGGTATTGGAAGCCAGAAATACTGTACGCTGATGTGGAACGGAGACCAGAGTGTGGACTTTACGAGACATGACGGTCTGCCCTCCGCCATTGCGGCTACCTTAAGCGCAGGCATCATCGGCTGCGGCATCAGCCACAGCGATATCGGAGGCTATACTTCCATGTTTGAGAACTGCAGGACGAAAGAGGTATTCCAGAGATGGGCGGATATGGCGGTATTTACGCCGGTGATGCGTACCCATGAGAGCAATCGTCCGGAGACGAACTTCCAGTATTATGACGATGCGGACACCATGGAACTGCTGGCCAGACAGGTGCAGATCCATGTGGAGCTGAAGCCGTATCTGAAGGACGCTGTAGACGAGTATACCCGCACGGGCCTGCCGGTGCAGAGACCTCTTTTCATGCACTATGAAGAGGATTCCAGGGGTTACGATATTCAGAACGAATATCTGCTGGGCAGAGATATGTTAGTTGCGCCTGTGTACGAGAGCGGAGCGGAAGAATGGTCTCTTTATCTGCCCGAAGACCAGTGGGTGCACCTGTGGACGGGCGAGGAATACAGAGGGGGAGACACAACGGTAAAAGCGCCGGTGGGCCAGATTCCTGTATTCTACAGAAAAGATTCAAAATACCGGACCCTGTTTGAGGAAATCAGACAGAAGTACGGCTGCTGAAAGGCGGAGCGGGCAGTGCCTGCACTGCCCGCAGATTATATATGAGAGAGGGAACAATGATGGCAGAATTTCAAGTTGCATATATTCCGGTAGGAGTTCCTACCTTTCATCTGGAAAGTGCGCAGAAGGAATTTGAGCAGTCTATTGAGCTGCTGAAGGGAATCACAGATCAGTGTGTATATCCGGAGGAAATGCTTCTGAGCATTGACCTTCTCCAGAAATATCTGGACAAGATCAACCCGGACTGCATTATTCTGCAGAATATTACTTTTGCCAACGCGGCGTATCCCAGCGAGGTCCTGAAGAGATTTGACTGTCCCGTACTTCTCTGGACCCTTCGGGAGCCGGTGATTGACGGAGGACGTCTCCGGCTGAATTCTCTGACCGGAGCCTATTCGGCAGGCAACGCGCTGATGGCGTTCCGGGACGGAAACTTCGAGTATATCTTCGGAGGACCCGGAGAAGAGGAAGTAAAGGAAAAGATCCGTGCGGTAGTTCAGGCGGCAAAGCTTAAGAAAGCACTGACGGAGCTGAAGCTGACCTCCATCGGCCACACGCCCCAGGGCTTTGGCTTCGGGCGGGCTATGGATACGGATATGATGAAGTATTTCGGCGTTACCCTGGATTCCATTGAAGCCAGAGAGCTGATCAACAAGGCCAAGGCCTATACGGATGAAGAGTGTCAGGAGTATCTGGAAAAGGCAAAAGCAAGCATGAAGGGTCTGGACCAGATTTCCGAAAACAACGTGAAGGATTTCGCGCGGCTGTATAAAGCGTACAGCACGTATGTGACAGAGAATCATGTGGGCGCTGTATCTTCCAGATGCTGGCCGGATTTCTTTACGGATTTCGGAACACCGGTATGCGCGGTGCTGGCCATGCTGAATGACGCCGGCGTCGTGGCAAGCTGCGAGTCCGATACGTATGGAGCTCTGTCCATGTATATGGGCACCTATCTGACGGGAAAACCTGTTTTCTTCGGAGATCCTGTTTCCATGGATGAGAAGGAAAATACAGTTACCTACTGGCACTGCGGAACAGCGGCCTGTTCGCTGGCCAGAGATCCCGAGGGAGCGGAAGTCGGACTGCACTGCAACCGTCACATCGGGCCCACCATGGAATTTGGCTGCAAATCCTGTGAAAAGGTTACTGTCTTCCGTGTGGGACGCATGGCGGACGGTTCCTTCCGGTTCTTCCTGGCATCCGGAAAGGCGCTGGACAAGCCGAAACAGTTCTACGGAACCTCTGTGGTGGTGGAAACCGAGAATCCGGCAAAGGATGTGGTTTACAGGAGCGTACAGGCCGGATGGGAACCCCATTTCGTGGTTATCTACGGGGATGTGGCCAGAGAGCTGGAGATCCTGGGCAATATGTTAAATATTAAGGTGGAAAAATACTAATGCTACAGAATGTTCTGTTTCTGATAATTGTTCTGGTTACTAACATTATCCAGGCGATCACGGGCTTTGCGGGAACGCTGCTGGCGATGCCGGCCAGCATTATGCTGGTGGGCGCCGATGACGCGAAGGTTATGCTGAATCTGGTGACCCTTGCCACCTGTGTGATCCTGGCAGTAAGAAACAGAAAATACATTCAGTGGAAGATACTGATCCGGATCCTGGTCTTCATGGCTATCGGTATGGCTGTGGGCGTATGGCTCTTTGATCTGATCGAGCTGGATCTGCTGCTGAATATTTATGGAGCCATGATCCTGGTGATTGCCATTATGAATCTGGCGGGCAAACAGATCAAGCACATTGCTCTCTGGGCAGGGGTGATTGTCCTGCTGGTATCCGGAATTATTCATGGCATGTTTCTGTCGGGAGGCGGCCTTCTGGTCGTGTACGCCACCATTGTGCTGAAGGATAAAAATGAATTCCGCGCCACGATTTCCTCTGTGTGGGTGGTTCTGAATACGATCCTGCTGGTTCAGCAGTTTGCTTCAGGACAGATTACCCAGCACAACGGAATCTTCGCGCTGATCGCCTGTGTACCTGCGCTGGTGGGCGTGCTGATCGGCAACAAGCTTCACGACAGAATGAGCGGACAGGCATTCATGCGTCTGACCTACGTGTTACTGATTGTATCGGGGGTTCTCTGTTTCTTCTGAGAGAACGAATGTACTGTAACCATAGTTTAGAGGAGGTATAGGAATAATGGCTAGTTTGTCATTAGAGAATATTAACAAGGTTTACTCCAACGGCTTCCAGGCCGTAAAAGACTTCAATCTGGAAATTGAAGATAAAGAATTTATTATTTTCGTCGGACCTTCCGGCTGCGGAAAATCCACCACCCTTCGTATGGTGGCCGGCCTGGAGGATATCTCCAGCGGCGTGCTGAAGATTGACGGAAAGCCCGTGAATGATGTGGAGCCCAAAGACAGGGATATTGCCATGGTTTTCCAGAACTATGCCCTGTATCCCCACATGACCGTGTACGATAACATGGCCTTCGCCCTGAAGCTCCGCAAGGTGCCCAAGGATGAGATCGACAAAAAGGTGCGGGAAGCTGCCCATATTCTGGATCTGGATAAGCTGCTGGACCGGAAGCCCAAGGCTCTGTCCGGCGGTCAGAGACAGCGTGTGGCCATGGGCCGCGCCATCGTCAGAAGTCCCAAGGTATTCCTGATGGACGAGCCGCTGTCCAACCTGGACGCCAAGCTGCGTGTGCAGATGCGTATTGAGATCTCCAAGCTTCACAAGAACCTGGGCGCCACCATCATCTACGTAACCCATGACCAGACGGAGGCCATGACGCTGGGAACCCGCATCGTTGTTATGAAAGACGGTGTTGTTCAGCAGGTGGATACTCCCAGAAATCTGTATGAGAAGCCCTGCAACCTGTTTGTGGCCGGCTTTATCGGTTCTCCGCAGATGAACTTCCTGGATGCGGTTGTGGAGAAGAAGGGCGACAGTGTTTATCTGAACATCGGCGAGCATGAGCTGAAGGTGCCCCACGCAAAACAGCAGGAGCTGCTGGACGGCGGATATGTGGGCAAGACCGTTGTTATGGGTATCCGTCCGGAAGACATCCACGATGAGGAAGTGTTCATCAACAACAATCTGGACAGTGTTGTGAAGTCCAAGATTAAGGTATACGAGCTGCTGGGTGCGGAAGTATATCTGTACTTCGATGTGGACGGCACACAGGTGACAGCCAGAGTAAATCCGCGGACCACCCTCCGCAACGGCGACGACGCCGTATTTGCCCTGGATATGTCCAAGATTCACGTGTTTGATAAAGAGTCAGGCCTGGCTATTGTAAACTGACATTTTTATCTCCCATGGACGGGAGTTCCTCTGCTGTGCGGGCAGACGTCTCCCGTCCGGCTGTTTCACCCGGGAAAGACAAAGCTTTCCCGGGTGTTTTACAAATTACGGCAGGAAAAGAGGACAGAAGAATGAAGGATTCTTTTTATGAACAGCTGGTACCGGTGAAGCGCTCAAAAACCTTTTTTTACGGCGGAATGATCCTGTTTTTGCTGGTCCTGGCGGCAGTGGTGCTTGTCAGCTTTCTGTTTCTGGGCATTACGGCCGTGCTGATCGGCTGGGTGGTGGGCATGCTGTTCTATTTTTTCATATATCCGAAATTTAATATAGAGTATGAATACAGCCTTGTAAATCATAATCTGGATATTGATGTGGTGTACAGCAAGTCAAAGCGGAAGCACCTGTATTCGCTGGATCTTCAGGAGGCGGAGGCCATAGCGCCCAAAGACAGCCCGGCGCTTCATTCTTACGGCGGCGCGCGGACAAAGGATCTGACCTCCCGAACCGGGCAATACCCGGCATATTCCATTATTGTTGCACAGAACAGCGGCCGCATGAATCTGGTCATCGAGCCCGATGCGGAGATGCTGGAGCGGATCCGCCAGTGGTCAGGCCGGAAGTTTATCGCGGAAAATGCCTGAACCTCCGGGGGATTTGGCATTTACCTTCCGGATGCTTTGGTATATAATATTTACCGGAAAATTCCTGCGCAGGCAGGCAAGCTTGAAGGACGGGAGGAAATAAGTTATGATTTCGGAAACCATGTGCAGACTGGGAAAACACAGATCTGTGATTCGGGAAATTTTTGAGTACAGCAAAAAGAGGGGGGCCGAGATTGGCCCGGAGAATGTCTTTGATTTCAGCCTGGGGAATCCCAATGTGCCGGCTCCGGCCAGTGTGAAGGAGACGATCCGGCAGCTGCTGGAGGAGCGGGATGACATATATCTGCACGGCTATACCTCTGCCCAGGGGGACGCCGGGACCCGGGCGGCCATCGCGGAGGATCTGAACCGCAGATACGGCACGCATTTTTGTGCGGACAATTTTTATATGACCTGCGGGGCGGCGGCATCCCTGAAGATCTGCCTGACGGCCCTGACGGTGCCGGGAGATGAGTTTCTGACCTTCGCGCCGTATTTTCCGGAGTACCAGGTGTTTGTGGAGACGGCGGGAGCCGGATTCCGGGCGGTGGAAACGGAGGACGGCACTTTTCAGATTGATTTTGACAGGCTGGAAGCGGCCATCACAGAACATACGAAGGGAATCCTTGTGAATTCTCCCAACAATCCTTCCGGCGTCATTTTTCCGGAGCAGGCGGTGAAGGAGCTGGCGGCCCTTCTGAAGAAAAAATCAGAGACTTACGGCCATCCCATCTACCTGATCGCGGATGAACCTTACCGGGAGCTGGCCTACGGCAAGGAAGTTCCCTACCTGACAAAATATTATGACAACACCCTGGTCTGCTATTCCTACAGCAAATCTCTGTCTCTGCCGGGAGAGAGGATCGGCTACATTCTGGTGCCCGATGAGATGGAAGACCATGAAGATATGTACGCGGCTGTCTGCGGAGCCGGACGGGCGCTGGGGTATGTGTGTGCGCCCAGCCTGTTTCAGCATGTGGTGGCAGCCTGTACCGGACAGGTCTCCGATCTGAGCGTGTACCGGGAAAACCGGGAGCTGCTGTATGGAAGCCTGACAGAGTACGGGTACCAGTGCGTGTACCCGGACGGAGCATTTTACCTGTTTGTGAAGGCCCTGGAGGAGGATGCCAATGCCTTCTGTGAGCGGGCCAAAAAATATGAGCTGCTCCTGGTGCCGGGGGATGATTTCGGAGCCCCCGGCTACGTGCGGATTGCCTACTGCGTGACTACGGATCAGATCCGCCGCTCTCTGCCGGCTTTTCAGGCTCTGGCAGAGGAGTACGGAAAATCCGCCGTATAAAAAATATGGATCTCAGAGCCCGTTGACGATGTTGACGGGCTTTTCTCCGCGCTCAATTCTGGAAGCGTTCTCCCACATGGTCCGGTGCATCCGGCGGAAGCTGCCGGTGGTGATGCCGCCCAGATGGGGAGAGAAAACAACCCGGTCCCGGCAGGATGTCGGAAGGGTGACCAGCGGATTGTCCGCGGTTACCGGCTCCGGCGATACGGTGTCCAGGCCGGCGCCGGCGATCAGGCCCTGGATCAGAGCGGCCCGGAGCGCGTGGTTATCCACCAGATCCCCCCGGGCGGTGTTGACCAGGAATGCGCTTCTTTTCATATGGCTTAGAAATTTCTCATCAATCATGCCGCGGCTGTCCGGCGTCACGGCCGCGTGAAGGCTGACAATATCGGAGACGGCGGCCAGCCGGTAGAGGGGGAGATAGGTAAGACCGTACTGAGCTTCCAGCTCCGGGGCTTTCCTGTGGGGGCTGTAATAGCAGAGGCGGCACCCGAAGGCGGACAGGCGGCGGGCGGTGGCCAGACCGATGTCTCCCAGGCCCACAAGACCTACCTGGCAGTTTCCCAGATCTGTAATACCCTCCCGCATCCGCTGCTCCTTCATCTCAATCTGGCGGCCGGATCGGACGGCGGCGTCTCCCGCGATGCCGCTGCGGAGAAGAGCCAGCATCAGAAAGATGGCCTGTTCCGCCACGGCGTCTGCGTTGGCCCCTTTGTTGTTGCAGACGTAGATCCCCTGTTTCCGGGCAGCCTCCACATCGATGCCGTCAAAAGCCACCCCCTCCGAATGGATCATTTTCAGATTTTTCATGCGTCGGATTAAATCTCCGCTTACCCGGGAGATGGCATCCACAAAAAGTACATCCGCGTCGGCTCCGTTTTTCAGAACTGTCTGATCGTCCGCATCCCGGGGAATAAAAGTAATCTGAGCCGTCTGCTGCACAGAGAGCCCGGGACTGTAGCGTTCGTAGCGGGCGGAATCTCCTTTGATTAATATTTTCATAAGATAAATACCTGCTTTCCTGTATGTAATTTTCTATAATTGAATATACTATGGCAGAGGTGATTTGTCCATGTTGAAAAGATATACGGCGGCGGGGATTCTGTTTACGGCGGTGCTGGGTACGCTGACGCATTTCTGCTACCAGTGGTCGGGAGAAAACCCGCTGCTGGCTCTGGTGGTTCCGGTCAGTGAATCTACCTGGGAACATATGAAAATGCTCTTTTTCCCCATGCTGCTCTGGAGTCTTCTGGAGTCCGCGCTGCTGAGAAAAAAATATCCTGATCTCTTCTGGGCGGACGCGGCGGGGATTCTGACCGGCCTGCTGCTGATTCCCGCGATCTTTTATACCTATTCCGGAATTTTGGGGAGAACCTGGATGATTGCGGATATCCTGCTGTTTTATGTCAGCATCCTGGCAGGCTTTCTGGTGCGGAGCCGGCTGGCTAGGCGCAGGAACCGGCCGGGAATTTCCCGCTGGATCCTCCTGGGGGCGCTGCTGGCTCTTCTGGCCGCCTTTTTCCTCTTTACCTGGAATCCGCCGGCGTTTGGGATCTTCCGCATCCCGGGATAAAAGCGAAAACTGAGAAATCGAAAAAAAACATAGATAATCCGTAAAATTCCATACGAATTATCTGTGTTCTTTTTTTATGATATATACAGGGTCAGAAAACAGCCGGCCCCAAATCTGAAAACCGCAAAGGAGAAAGCATATGAATCAGAGAGGTAAGGAAATCAACCCCATCATCTGCAGCGGAGCCATGAACGTAAAATATCTGCCGGAAGAAGATCTGTATTTTTACAGAAGAGAGCCCGCGAAGTATAAGATCAATGTAATCGGAGCGGGAATGATCGCCCAGGAACACATGCGTGTCACCATGCTGGAGGGCAGAGGCGTTGTACACGGAATCTATGACAGAAATCCCCACAGCATCCGTCAGGCCAGGGCCATGTTCGGGGAACTGTATCCGGAAACGGAGCTGAAGGTCTACGAAGATCTGCAGTCAGCCTGCAGTGATCCCGAGGCGGACGCCCTGATCATCTGCACGCCCAATTACTCCCACATAGAGATCCTCCGGGAAGCAGTAAAATATGGAAAACCGATCCTCATGGAAAAGCCCATGGTGACAACCCTGGAGGATGCCCTGGAGATGAAGGAACTGGCGGAAAAGTATCCCTCTGTCTTCCAGATCGGCCTCCAGTACCGGTATAAGGCCATCTATACAGAGGCCCGCAAGGAGGTTCTGGAAAGAAAATCTCTGGGAAATGTGAAGACCATCAGTATTGTGGAGCACAGGCTTCCGTTTCTGGACAAGGTGGACCAGTGGAATAAGTTCTCAAAGTATTCCGGGGGAACCCTGGTGGAAAAATGCTGCCATTATTTTGATCTGTTCAATCTTTTTGCCCAGTCAAAGCCGAA
This sequence comes from Candidatus Scatomonas pullistercoris, assembly GCA_018713515.1. Lineage (GTDB taxonomy): Bacteria > Bacillota > Clostridia > Lachnospirales > Lachnospiraceae > Scatomonas > Scatomonas pullistercoris. The sequence goes on along the minus strand of DVOO01000016.1, from coordinate 11,785 downwards.
ATCTGTGTATGCGGTGGGCGGCCAGGATGTGAATTTCGTGGGATTTGAGCGGGATGGAATGAAGTCGGACATTCTGGACAATGCCATTGTGACGGTGGTGTATGAGAACGGAGTCAAATGCAATTTCAATCTGTGCATGTTCGCGCCCATGTTCTACGAGGAAATCACCATCTGCGGAGATGAGGGCAGGATCCGTGCCTGCGAAAATGAGAATTATCTGCCCGCGGAAGGAAATGCCACGCATTTTGAGATGACCTGCGCGGATCACCGGCCCAGCGTCCTGTCCACTCCCTGCTATCCCCGCACGATTCAGACCAGCGGACACATGGGGGGAACGTATTTTGAGCACAAGTATTTCATTGATAACATCGATGGAAAAGCGACGGATACGGCCACTGTGGAAGAAGGCTTCTGGGCGGTGGTTGTCGGGATTGCCGCGGAGGAATCTGCGAAGACGGGAAAGATTGTATACATAGATGAAATGCTGAAGCAGGCAGAGACTGCAGGTAATAAATAATAACAGTAGAGGATAGGCTGCAGCCTATCCTCTCCGTATGTGCTCTTTATAAATCAGATTTCCTTAAATCGTGTCCGCACCATATGGATCACAAAGGGAATGAACAGGGTGATCAGCGCCGCGTAGCCCAGATATGCGTAGCCTCTGCTGACTACGGCCATCAGTCCGAACTGGGCGATGGCGAAGGCCAGGAAGGTGAAGATCAGGGTGAATACCGCGTTGCGGGCCAGGTGCCCCTGTTTTTTCTTCTCCGGCGCGGAAATCCGGCGCTCCACCGCGTTGACGCAGCGGGTGACGATGCCGGAGATCATGTTGACGGCCGTGGAGATGGCTCCCAGGATGATCAGCAGGGAGATGATGGGTGTCAGCACCGTGGAGCCCACGCCGTTTTCCACCAGCACCAGCATGGGAATAGAGGTATCCAGCAGAGCCGGTACAAAAGCAACTGCCAGCAGGCCCACAATGGACAGCTCCATGGCCAGGAAGTTGCAGAGGAACATGGCAATGGCCGACTTGTTGATCTGCCTGGGATCCGTCACCGGCTCCACATGCTGGTACATGACGGAGACGGAGGCCAGCTGGAAGAAGAAGTACAGGACCGCGGACCAGAGGGCCGGACCAAAGGCGCCGGATTCACCGGAGAGCAACGTCATCTCGCCGGCGGCCATGCGGCCGGCAGAGGCCGTGATGGAATCCCACTGGGCGATGATGTTGGGCACCAGCACCACCACCAGGCCGATGATGATCAGAACGCTTAAGGTGGAAGCGCACTTGCGGACCACGCCGGTTCCAAACAGAGCCACCAGGAAGATAAAGGCGGCTACAATGACGGTGCACAGCCAGTAGGGCAGGCCGGTCAGGCTCTCGATGGTGGAGCCGCCGGTGGCAAAGGCCGCCGCGGAAGCTGTGCCGATCATGATCAGGTAGCAGATTTCATAGAGATTGGACATGACATGGCGTGTCTTTCCGTAGAAGCTGTCGGAAAAACTGCGGTAGTCATAGGTTTTGTGCTTGTAGGCGTAGCGCATGCCATACCAGAAGAAAAAGGCATAGAGCCCCTGGGTCAGCAGGGGCAGCACCAGACACCAGATGCCGTAATTGATAAAGTACTGGTAGATCTGGGCGCCGGAGGCGAATCCTCCTCCGAACTGGGTGGTGAAGGCCACAAAGGCCATGCCCATGACCAGCGGCATTTTGCTTTTATCTACCAGAATTGATTTTTTCGCACTCATTCGTTTGTTCCCCCGTTACATATTTTCTTGTTCATCCTGAAATTCCACCACCTTGCCGGGATTCAGGATCAGCTTGTCGTCAAAGGCCAGCTTGATGGATTTATAGAGAGCGATCATCCGCGGCCCCACAAATTCCTTCAGGAATTCCAGACGTCCGTTGCCGATGCCGTGCTCTCCGGAAAGCTGTCCGCCCAGCTCCTTGGAAAGGGCGTAGAGCTCAGTCAGGCAGGCGTGGGTGGCGGTCTTCCACTCTTCGTCGCTCATCTCCGGTCCCCGGAGCATTTCCGTGTGGATGTTGCCGTCGCCGCAGTGGCCGCAGGGCTCCACCCGGATACCGTGGGAGAGGGCGATGCGCTTGGCCGCCTTTACATACTCGGCGATGCGGGATCTGGGCACCACCACATCGCATTCTTCCTGGGATACGGAGTCGGCCTTCATACCCTCCAGGATTGCGCCCCGGACAGACCAGATGGTGGCCGCCCGCTCCGGCGTGTCGGCGATAAAGCAGTCGAAGGCGCCGTTGGACAGAGCCGCTTCTGCGGCGGCCTCTACGGCGCTGTCCAGCTCCTGCCGGCTGGAAGCGTCATACATGACGATGAGGACAGCCTCCCCCTGCTGTACCGGAAACGGCTTGTTCAGTGTCCGCTCCACGATATCAATAAGCTCCCGCTCCAGGAATTCGATGGCTGTGGGCACAAAGGGAAGTTCCAGCACCTTGGGAACCATATCGGCGCATTCCTCCAGGCTTTTGAAGGGCATCACCAGAGTGGCGGAACAGGTGGGCGCCGGAAGCAGCTTTAAGGTTACCTGAGTCAGAATGCAGAGGGTTCCCTCGGAGCCGATGATCAGATCCTTCACCGCGTAGCCGGTGGTATTTTTTACCACATTGGAAGAAAAATTCAGGATGGACCCGTCCGGCAGCACCGCCTCGATGCAGCGGACAAAATCCCGGGTCAGGCCGTAGCGTACAGCCTTCATGCCTCCGGCGTTGGTGATGACGTTGCCGCCGATGGAAGCTGTCTTCTCGCCGGGATCCGGGGGATAGAAAAGTCCCTCGGCGGCGGCAGCCGCCTGAATGTCCACCAGCAGAGCCCCGGGCTCGGCGGTGATGGTCTGGTTCTTGTGGTCCACCGGGAAAATACGGTTCATCCGCATGACGGACAGCATGATGCCGCCGTATTTGCAGGTGGCTCCGCCGGCCAGCCCGGTGCCGGCGCCGCGGCAGACCACCGGGATGTTTTCTTTGTAGGCGTAAGCCATGATGGCGGATACTTCTTCTTTATTCAGCACTTCCACGTAGAGCTCCGGCGGATAGCTTCCGTACTCCGGCATCTCATCGTGATAATATTCTCCCGGGATTTCCTCGCCCACCCAGACCCGGTCTTCTGCGGTGAAGGAGCGGATCCGGGCGAAGTCTTCTTCCGTCATTTTTTTATATGGATATGCCATTCGCTTTAGTCCTCCTTTCGATTCCGCACAAGCTCGGTGAGTTTTGGTACAACCCGGTACAGGTCATCCACGATGCAGTAGTGGGCCACGCCGAAAATCTGCGCTTCCGGATCGCTGTTGATGGCCACGATGCACTCGGAACCGGTCATGCAGGAGGTGAACTGGATGGCGCCGGACACGCCGCAGGTGATCAGGAGCTTCGGACGGACGGTCCGGCCGGAAAGTCCGATCTGATGAGCGTTGTCGCCGAAGCCGTTTTCCACCATGGGGCGGGTAAAGGCCAGCTGGCCGCCCAGGGCTTCCGCCAGTTCCCGGCACATTTCCACATCCTTTTCCGTGCGGACGCCCCGTCCCACGGCCACCAGCACATCCTCTTCCTCCAGACTTTTCTGCTTCTGGATAACTTCGGAAGAGAGGATTTTGATCCGTGAACGGACCATTTCATCGCTGACCTGGCAGCGGACAATTTTTCCGGAAGGATTGCTGACCCGGACGGCCCGGTCCATAACCCGGTAGCGCACGGTGGCAAACTGGGGCCTGGAATGAGCGATCTGGATCTGAGCCATGACATTTCCGCCGAAGGCAGGCCGGATCTGCACCATATCGGTGCTGGGCTTGATGTCCAGCGTTGTACAGTCGGCTGTAAGGCCCGTATGGAAGCGGGTGGACAGCCTGGGAGCCAGAGAGCGGCCCAGAGCTGTGGCGCCGATCAGGACGGAGCTGGGGCGGACGGCGGCGATACAGTCGGCAGCGGCATCGGCATAGCAGTCTGCCCGGAAGCCCTCAAAGCCGGGATGCTCGTAAACGTAGACCGTATCTGCGCCGTAGGCCAGGAGCTTTTCCGCGTTTTTCGCGGTTCCCTCAGGCCCAATGATGACACAGTTGACCTTGTAATCTACTTTGGAAGCCATTTTCCGTGCCTCTCCGATGAGCTCATAGGCAACCGGGTGGATATCGCCCCGCTCCTGCTCCACAAAGATCAGAAAATCCTTCCAGGCATCTTTATCGAAGGTATCGGCCTTCTGTTCGAAATAAATGGCGCTTTCCGGGCAGGTGCGCACACAGAGGCCGCAGGCCCGGCATTTATCATTGACCACGATTCCCTTATCTTCCATGGTCAGGGCCCCGAAGGGGCATTTTTCAATGCATTTTCCGCAGAGGGAACACTTCTGCGGGTCAAATTTCAGTAAATCCATGTGTTTCCCCTCCTAAATGATCTTCTTTCCTGTCAGAATGGAGAAAAGCTCTTCGGCCTTCTCCTCCGCGCTGCCTTGCAGATAGACCTGCTTTTCCGCCGGAGGCGGGGAAAACATGCGCTCCACGGAGGTGGGAGAGCCCACCAGACCGTAGCGGGTCATATTCTGGTCGGGAAGATCCTCGAAGCTTAAAAACCGCACCGGCCGGCCGGCCGTGCTGCGCTTCAGCAGATAGGAGGGCAGACGGGGCACGCAGCTGTCCTTGTCCACGGTGATCAGGCAGGGATAGGGAAGCTGGGACACCTGGGTGACGCTGGAGAGATCCTGGCGGACGGTAATGGAATGCACATCCGCCTGGACAATTTCCGCAACCCAGGCGGCATGGGGAATGCCCAGGTGCTCGGCGATGGCCGGGCCCACCTGGGCCGTGTCGCCGTCTGTGGTCTGCCGGCCGCAGATGATGAGATCCGCGCCGCCCAGGACCTGGATACCCTGCATCAGGGTGTAGGAGGTGGCCAGCACATCCGCCCCGGCAAATTTCCGGTCGGAGAGGATCACGGCGTCATCTGCTCCCATTGTGTAGGCATCCCGCATCATCTCCTCAGCCTGGGAGGGCCCCATGGTCAGCACCGTGACCGTGCCGCCCAGGGATTCCCGGAGCCGCAGAGCCGTCTCCAGGGCGAAAAGATCATAGGGATTTGTGCGGGTATCTCCGGACAGCCGCTTCATGGCCCCGGTTTCCGGGTCGATCTCCACGTTGCTGCTGGCCGGAACCTGTTTCATGCATACAATGATTTTCATGGTCTTTCAGTTCCTTTGTATAAATTTTTCGCTTTTCTGCTTTAAACAGATAAACAATTAGATATAATATACCATTTTCCAAAAGAAATGTCGAGGTTTTTTCGTGCTTTCTGTCCTGTTTGACATGTTTCCGTATATTTCACGGAGAATGCTTCTGCGGCGTTACCAAAGTAAGAAGCCTTTGAGGCAATGACAACCTTATTCCTTCCAATATTTTTCTTAAGTGTCCGTTCCAGATACTCTTACGGAAAAAGTACTTGCAAAATACCCTATGGGGGTATATAATGCAGACAGAAAGAGAGGTGGAGCGAATGGAAGAAAAAAAAGAATGCTGCTGCCATAAAACAAAGGTCCGGCCGGAAAAGGAATATAAAGATCTGATCAACCGGCTAAACCGTATAGAGGGACAGGTCCGGGGCATCCGGAAGATGGTGGAGAACGACATCTACTGTCCGGATATCCTGATCCAGGTATCTGCGGTCAACGCGGCCCTGAACAGTTTTAACAAAGTACTGCTGGCCAACCACATCCGCACCTGTGTGGCGGATGATATCCGGGCCGGGAAAGACGAGACGGTGGATGAGCTGGTGGTGACACTGCAGAAGCTGATGAAATAATGGATGCCGGGAGAGAGGCCATGCAGATATGGTCTTGAACCGGCGGCATGACAGGTAAGGAGGGAATTGCTGTGGAACAATATAATGTAACGGGCATGAGCTGCGCGGCCTGCAGCGCCCGGGTGGAAAAAGCGGTCTCCCGGGTGCCGGGTGTATCTTCCTGTTCCGTGAGCCTGCTCACCAACTCCATGGGAGTGGAAGGCACAGCGTCCGCCGCGGATATTATCGCGGCGGTGGAGGAAGCCGGATACGGCGCTTCCGTCAAAGGCGCCGGGACAGAGCGCACCGCCGCCGCGAAGACGGCGGCGGAAGAAGAGATGCTGAAGGATAAAGAAACGCCGAAACTGGCCAGGCGGCTGATCGCCTCCCTGTGTTTTCTGCTCCCCCTGATGTATTTTTCCATGGGGCATATGATGTGGAACTGGCCAGTGCCGCGGTTTTTCGCGGAGAATCACGCGGCCCAGGGGCTGTTGCAGCTTCTGCTGACCACGGCGGTCATGGTGATCAACCAGAAGTTTTTTATCAGCGGTTTCCGGGGACTGATCCACCGGGCCCCCAACATGGATACCCTGGTGGCTCTGGGCTCCGGAGCTTCCTACGGCTACAGCGTATACGCTCTGTTTGCCATGCTGGATGCCATGGGACGGGGGGACGCGGAGGGCGTGATGTCCTTCATGCATGAGTTTTATTTTGAATCGGCGGCCATGATACTGACTTTGATCACGGTGGGCAAGATGCTGGAGGCCCGGTCCAAGGGAAAGACCACGGATGCCCTGAAAAGTCTCATGAAGCTGGCTCCCAGGACAGCCACCATTTTAAAAGACGGCCGGGAGACGGAGGTTTCCATCGACCAGGTAAGAAAAGGAGATATTTTTGTAGTGCGGCCGGGAGAAAATATACCCGTGGATGGTATCATCCTGGAGGGATCCAGCGCGGTGAATGAATCGGCGCTTACCGGGGAGAGCATCCCGGTGGATAAAAATGCGGGGGACAGTGTATCGGCGGCCACGGTCAACCAGTCGGGCTTTATCAAATGTGAGGCCACCCGGGTAGGGGAGGATACGACCCTTTCCCAGATCATCCAGATGGTCAGTGACGCGGCGGCCACCAAGGCGCCCATTGCCAAGATCGCGGACCGGGTATCCGGCGTGTTTGTGCCGGCGGTCATCTCCATCGCGGCGGTGACGATTCTTGTCTGGCTGCTGGCCGGAGAGACTATCGGGTTTGCCCTGGCCAGGGGAATTTCCGTGCTGGTCATCAGCTGCCCCTGCGCTCTGGGACTGGCCACGCCGGTGGCCATCATGGTGGGCAACGGCATGGGCGCCAAGCATGGAATCATGTTTAAGACAGCGGTCTCCCTGGAAGAGACCGGAAAGGTTCAGATCGTAGCTCTTGATAAGACGGGCACCATCACCAGCGGCGAGCCGAGGGTGACGGATCTTGTCCCTGCAGAGGGCATCGGAGAGGAGGAGCTGCTGACCCTGGCCTGTGCCCTGGAGAAGAAGAGCGAACATCCCCTGGCCCGGGCAATCCTTGCGGAGGCGGAAGAAAGAGATCTCGATGCGGGGGAGGAAGCCGCGGACTTCCGGGCGCTGCCGGGGAACGGGCTCTCCGCCGTCTGGCAGGGGCAGAAGCTTACCGGAGGAAATATGAAGTTCATCGGCGGGATCGCGGAGATTTCCCCGGATATGCGGGCCAGGGCGGAGTCTCTGGCGGAAGAGGGCAAGACGCCTCTGTTCTTCTGCCGGGATGGGAAGCTGGCCGGTATCGTTGCTGTGGCGGATGTGATGAAGGAGGACAGTCCCCGGGCAGTGAAAGAGCTGCAGAATATGGGCATCCATGTGGTGATGCTGACAGGGGATAATGAGCGGACGGCCCGGGCCATCGGCCGCCAGGCCGGCGTGGATGAGGTGATCGCCGGCGTGCTGCCGGACGGAAAGGAGAGCGTGATCCGGGAACTGAAGAAGAAAGGGAAGGTGGCCATGGTGGGCGACGGCATCAACGACGCGCCCGCCCTGACCCGGGCGGATATGGGAATCGCCATCGGGGCGGGTACGGATATTGCCATCGATGCCGCGGATGTAGTTCTCATGAAGAGCCGCTTAAGCGATGTTCCTGCGGCGATCCGCATGAGCCGGGCCACCCTGCGGAATATCCACGAGAATCTGTTCTGGGCTTTCTTTTACAACGTCATCGGCATTCCGCTGGCCGCCGGCGTGTGGATTCCCCTCTTCGGCTGGGAGTTAAATCCCATGTTCGGGGCCGCGGCCATGAGCCTGTCCAGCTTCTGCGTGGTCACCAACGCGCTGCGTCTTAACTGGTTTAAAATGTACGATGCCAGCAAAGATAAAAAGATTAAAACAAGAAAACAGAAACAACAGGAGGAAACAGTCATGAAGAAAACCATGAAAATCGAAGGAATGATGTGCGGGCACTGCGAGGCACGGGTTAAGAAATGCCTGGAGGCCCTGGAGGGTGTTGCCCTGGCGGAGGTAAGCCATGAGGCGGGAACCGCCGTTGTGACCCTGGAGAAGGAAGTGGCCGATGATGTGCTGAAAAAGGCCGTGGAGGACCAGGACTACAAAGTACTGGAAATCCGGTAACGGACGGAAAAGAGAGGAAGGGCCCCGGAACCGCGCGGATGTGGTTCCGGGGCCCTTCCGCATGGGGCTGCGGGAGAAAATAACGGCTGTTTGGACAATTTTTTCCGGGTGTCCCAGCAGGGCGGATTTCCCCTGTTCATCTGCAGACAGAAGGCGTAAAATATCTGCAGACGGCTTAAAGAATACAGCTTTTGGGAGGAACGCATATGAAAATCGGTGTAATCGATGTGGGGGGAGGTTTCCGCGGCGTGTACGCGGCAGGTGTTTTTGACCGCTGCCTGGATGACAAAGTCCGCTTTGACTACTGTATCGGCGTATCAGCGGGAAGTGCCAACGCGGCTTCTTTTCTGGGAGGTCAAAAGGGGAGAAATTATACCTTTTACACAGAGTACGGAAAGCGACGGAAGTATATGAGCCTGGGGAATTTCATCTTCCGGCGGTCCTACATAGATCTGGATTACGTGTACGGGACACTGAGCAATTCGGACGGGGAGAATCCCCTGAATTATTCCGCCATCCTGGAGAATCCCGCAGAGCTGGAGGTAGTGGCCACCGATGCCGCAGACGGCGGCGCGATCTATTTTCAAAAGTCGGATCTGTCCCAGGATGCCTATGATATCTTCAAAGCGTCCTCTGCGATTCCCCTGGTCTGCCATCCCTATCCGGTGCGGGGCCGTCTGTATTTTGACGGCGCGGTTTCAGATCCTGTTCCGGTGAAGCGGGCCCTGGAGCGGGGCTGCGGCAAAGTAGTGCTGATCCTGACCAAACCGGCGGATACGGTGCGCAGTCCGGAGCGCGACAGGAAGCTGGCCGGCATGCTGAAAAGGAAATACCCGAAAATCGCCGAGGGCTTAAGCCTCCGGGCGGAGCGCTATAATCAGGGAGTGGCGCTGGCCCGGCAGCTGGAACGGGAGGGGCGGGCGCTGATTATCGCGCCGGAAACCACGGACGGAGCCGATACCCTGACCCGGGATAAGGAAATTCTCGACCGGTTTTACCGGAGGGGCTACAGGGACGGAGGACGGATCCGGGAATTCGTACAGCGTCCCTGAAGCCGCAGCATCCGCCGGCGCGGGGAAAGAGAGAAAGAGCATGAAATATTTTGTGGGAATTGATCTGGGAACCTCCAGCGTAAAGTCGCTGCTCATGCGGGAAGACGGATGGGTGGCCGGGACAGCCCAGAGGGCCTATGACATCGTAAAGGTCAGATCCGACTGGGCGGAACAGGACATGGAGCTGCTGTGGAATGCAGCCAGAGAGACGCTTCAGGAGCTGATGGGAAAGAATCCGGAGCTGAGAAGCCGGGTGGCCGGAATCGGATATTCTGGTCAGATGCACGGGCTGGTGGCGCTGGATAAAGCGGGGAAGCCGGTGCGCAGCGCCATTATCTGGGCAGATCAGCGCTCCGCGGATGCGATTGAAGCCATATACAGGGTGATCCCGGAAGAACGCTGCAGCAGCATTACGCTGAATACGCTGAGCACGGGATTCCTGATGAGCTCCCTGGAATGGGTGCGGCTTCACGAGCCGGAGAATTACGAAAAGATCGACAAGGTGCTGCTTCCGAAAGACTATATCCGGTACAGGATGTGCGGGGAGCTGGGAACGGATGCCTCCGACGCGTCCGGGACGGGAGCTTTCCACACCGCAGAGCGGCGATGGGCCTGGGAACTTATCGACAGCCTGGGTTTTAGCCGTAGCCTGTTCGTTCCCTGCTGTGAATCCAGCCAGGTGTCGGGCAGGATCACGGAGAGCTGCGCCAGGGAAACGGGACTTCCGCAGGGAGTCCCCGTGGTCTGCGGAAGCGCGGATACACTGGCCCAGGCGGTGGGCAACGGAATGACCGCTCCGGGCACGCTGACCTGCAATATAGGGACGGCCAGCCAGATGGCCTGCGCCATAAACAGGCCTCTGCACGATCCGCTCTACAGGACGAATACACTCTGTCATGTAAAGCGGGATACATGGCTGCTCATGGGCGCCAACCTAAGCGGGGGTATTTCCCTGAAATGGCTGAAAAATCAGATCTTCCACATGGATTCCTATGACGCGATGACGGCGGAAGCCGCTGCCGTCCCGGCCGGGAGCGAGGGGCTCTTTTTCCTGCCCTATCTGAACGGGGAGAGAACGCCCTGGAACGATCCGGCCGCCCGGGGAATTTACTTCGGCCTGAATCTCCGGCATACAAGAGCCCATCTGATCCGCAGCGCCATGGAGGGAATTGTTTACGGTCAGAAATATTCTCTGGAAATTTTCCGCAGCCTGGGCATTGAAAACCGCCGGATGATCGCCTCGGGAGGCGGAGCCAGAGGCAGGCTGTTCCGGGAGATACAGGCCGATATGTTCGGACAGGAAATTTACATGAGCCTGTCTGAAGAGCAGGCCGGGATCGGAGCGGCTATTATGGCCGCGGTGGGAACCGGGGCGTATGCCGATTATCAGGAGGCCTGCGGCCGCATTGTGAAGTTCAGCGATGATGTGGTGGAGCCCGATGAGGAACGCCGCAAAATTTATGAAGAAAGGTTTCAGATCTTTCAGGAACTGTATCCGGCCAACCGGGAACTGTTCGCGAAAAACCAGATCCGGTGATCCGGAGAAGAAATTGTTGGGATCTGTTGGCCATTGGGATGGTGAACGATATGTATGTGGAAAGCCGGAATGATGAGCATAAGGATGCTGTTGTAGCAACGCAGGAGGATTTTGACAGATTCTGATAGCAGTCTATATGAATCAGCTGCCATCCGCTTGTAATTCTGAAAGAAGAAATTTTTTTACATCAGTGATATGCTGCCGGAAATGGTTTTTTCTGGAATTTTCCAGAGAAAGGATACGGAAAAGTTTCCGTTCTAATTCTGCAATGAGCTTCTTGTTTTTGATGATATAATGCTTTTGATCCCCGCCCACATGTATTCCGTCTATGTATTTGTCTGTAATCGGGATCGCATCACTGATGAAGAAAATAGACTGTGATGAAGTACGCCCGATATGATAGTAACAGGAGCGGATATCTCTTTCAGGAAGATTAAGATAAAAATCCAGTCGCTGCCGTTGTGCCTGATTTCTATGGTTTAGTTTTCCCATAGGAATAGCCCAGTATAAATCGGGATGTTCACTGGATTTGATAAGGCAGACCATGGGACGATGCTTGGTATCATTCCAGGTGCCGCCAACGGACTGGATCATTTTAGAAAATTCGGGTGTAGCGTAATATAATCCACGTTCTATCATTTGGATACCTCTTTCTTGTAAAAGAAAGCCTCCGGCTCTCACCGGAGGCTGATAAACAATGTTTCTTTGCCGCACATTGTGAAGCGTATTTGTGTAAGCAATGTTTCTTTGCCGTACATTGCGAAACGTGTTTGCATAAACA
>DVOO01000015.1 GCA_018713515.1 Candidatus Scatomonas pullistercoris | reverse complement strand
CGAAAAAGGGATTACAGATGCCGTTATTTGTGCTGCAAAAAATCTTAAAATTCATGTATAACATGAGTCAAATGGGTAATACTATAAACAGATAAGTAATTCGACAGCCAAAAAGCAGAAGTTCCGACAAGACAATTATACATATCTGTTTCTTATCAAAGAAGAATTTTTCCCATAGACACAGAAAATTTTACGCCCTCCCGGAATCCGGAAAAGTCCACAAATATTTTACGTCAGATATTATAGATCGTGTTTTGCAAAATGTCAATTGCTTTTTATTTGTTTAGCAAAAAACCATCCGTAATCATACATTTTCAAACTCAAATGCCGCCCAATTTCCAGAAGATTATTTATTATTATTTCGACATCACGATCCTCCGTATCCGTTTTTACTAACCGATGACAAATTCTTTCGTAAGCATCATACATCCCAGCATAAAGTTTATAGCATGGTTTACCTTCTTCATATTCATTCTCTACGTATTTACTCTCTTCCACCGGGAAATGCTCCAAATCAAGAGAACCATTGGCCAGATCGAAAATTAAGGTTTTGAAATCTGAACTTTGCTTATCCATCACTTTACTCCATTCCATAGTTAAAATTACTTTTCTGGCACTAAAAAGTATTGTCAGCAGAAAAAAGGAAACAGCCTATCATTGGTAAATAGAACTGCTTCCTCATTCCTTCTTAAGACTACGAACAAACTGTAACAGAATTCTTCTCTCTTCTGCTCCTAACATATCCCACGTCTCAACGATTTCTTTTTGTTCTTGTGTTAAATCCGGTTGCTTGCCCTCTCCGGCAAAGAATTGCGCCATCGTGATACCAAATGCATCACATATCTTTTCCAGAGTAAGCACAGTCGGCATACTTTTCATATTCATAATATTACCCAGTGCCGTTTGTGACATCCCGGTCAACTGGGAAAGCCGATACTTTGTCACTTTATATTTAACACACAACTCTTTTACCCGTGTGGCAACATACTCTTCTACACGCAAGTAAAATACACCTCTCTTCTAACCTATATACCGTAATTGTACTGGTAAATTAGAAGATTGATTAGAGCTGTATCACTTGACTAATATACTCCATTATACTTTAGTATTTGGGTAAAAAAATTAGAACTCAGCAGTTCTTAAATGGCAAGCATAACATTTATTCCTTTACTATGCAACAAAATCTCATCGACAAATAATTACATATCCCGACATATACAGAAAGCCTCTCCACAATATCATCTTCAGGAGAGTCTTAATTTTATGAGGTTATCTGTTTGTACATGCGCATCAGTTCAGCCACACATTTGCTTTCTGTAGTTGTTTTAATATCAAAGCCATATGCCTGCATAACAGCACGATCATTATTCTGGTGTGCCTTCCGCAGTTCCGGCGGCATTAAAACCTCATCATACAGGTCTGCTAAACTGCTGTCTGGGTACAATGCCCGTGCATCTAAGATAGCCTGCGCAGTCTGTTCGATCTTCGCCCTCTGCGCATCTGTTGGCTCCGGCCAAGGAAAGTTGTTATAAACAATATTAATTGAATAACTATAATCGCTTTTTAACCGATCACATGTTGCTCGCATCCACGCCATGTGCACATTTGATATTAAAACGCCAAAATGATAAATTGTAGCATCCGGAATAATGAATAGCTTGTCCCCTGCTATGGTAGATTTATCAAGATACCCCATCGGAATATACCTTCTTCGCCAGACAGATATCATGAGATCACCGACTCCTATGATGCGGAATATTTCCGATATGGCGTTATTTCCGGTAGTCTGGACATTGAGGAGCAGCTGAATAAAATCGGCTGCTTCACCGTGACCTTCAACTGCAAACCTTATAAATACAGCTTTGCGGGGCAGGAAACGGTGTCGGCTGACAGTTCTGAACTGACGATCACCAATCCGACTGCCTTTGAGAGCCGACCGTATATTAAGCTCTATGGCAGCGGTACGGTGGTAATAATGATACAGCCCCAAGGTCGAGGTATGATGATTTCCAATCTGGATGAGTACATCGAGATCGACAGTGAGCTGATGAACTGCTTCAAAGGCACTGCCCTCAAAAACGACACAGTCAAAGGAGCGGAATTTCCAGCCCTCAAGCCGGGTGTTTGCACCATTAACTGCAATGGCGATGTGTCAAGGATTGAGGTCGTTCCAAGGTGGTGCTGTCTGTAAGGTCGCTCCCGATTGTAAGCGGTAGAAAAACTCAAAAAGACATGGGGTCTAATGCTTTTAAAAAGAACGAAAAAACGGAATTTACCTCTATTCAAACATACAAGCTCTTGACAATAAAGCTCCTATATAGTATAATTTAATAAACTACTATATAGGAGTATTTGCATGAAAACAAATGGCGGATTTCTTGTTACCAAAATAAAACAACTTGGAGACCGGATTTTTGAGAAGATTCTCAGCGAAAAGAATATTGATGCGTTCAATGGAGCCCAGGGGCGCATTCTTTATGTGCTGTGGCAGGAGGATGGTATCTCAATCAGATCACTCTCGACTAAATGCGGATTAGCGATAACATCTCTTACGACGATGCTGGAAAGAATGGAAAATCAAGGGCTGATAAGCCGTGTTCAGTCTGAAACGGACAAAAGGAAAACACTCCTGTTTCTGACTGAGAAAGCACATGCCTTAAAGGGCGAGTACGATTCTGTATCTGATGAGATGGGCAGCATTTACTACAAGGGTTTTTCAGAGGAAGAAATTACCCGGTTTGAGGAATGCCTCGACCGCATCAGAAAGAATCTTGAGGAGTGGCAGAAGTCATGAGTATTTGTATCAAAGATCAGATTCAGAACATGAATCTCGTCATCGGCTGCACAGTGGGGTGTGCATATTGCTATGCCCGCAACAATGTGAAGCGCTGGCATATGATCGATGACTTTGCTGATCCTGAATTCTTTCCGGGCAAGCTCAGGATGATGGAAAAGAAACGTCCGCAGAACTTTCTTCTTACCGGCATGAGCGATCTCTCCGGATGGAAGCCGGAATGGAGAGACGAGGTATTTGCAAAGATCCGTGAAAATCCACAGCATCAGTTCCTGTTCCTGACCAAGCGCCCCGATCTGCTGGATTTTGATACCGATCTGGAAAATGCATGGTTTGGCGTTACGGTGACGAGGAAAGCCGAACTGTGGCGTATCGACGCCCTTCGGAAAAACGTCAGAGCAAAACATTACCATGTTACCTTTGAGCCGTTATTCGACGATCCCGGCACAGTTGACCTTTCCGGAATCAACTGGATCGTTGTCGGCACTATGACCGGGGCTCAGAGCAGGAAGATTCATACGGAGCCGGAATGGGCATGGTCTCTGACGGATCAGGCACACGCACTCGGCATTCCGGTGTTTATGAAGGAAGACCTTGTCCCTATCATGGGGGATGAAAATATGATTCAGGAAATGCCGGAGGAATTCAACAAAGTGTTGGAGGTGCAGCGATCATGGCAGAAGTAATCGATGGAATTCTCATTCGTGAGGTGGAAACAAAGAACATCATGACCAAGTCCAGTCTGCCGGTAGGCGGTTACTCGGTCAATCCTTATGTAGGCTGTACACATGCCTGCAAGTATTGCTATGCTTCTTTTATGAAGCGCTTTACCGGACACACGGAGGAATGGGGCACTTTCCTTGATGTGAAGCATTGGCCGGAAATTAAAAATCCGAAGAAATATGCCGGACAGCGGGTGGTCATCGGTTCTGTGACGGATGGCTACAATCCACAGGAGGAGCAATTCGGGAATACCAGAAAACTTCTGGAGCAGCTGATCGGCAGTGACGCAGATATTTTGATCTGCACAAAGTCTGATCTTGTGGTACGTGATATTGATCTGCTGAAGAACCTTGGACGAGTGACCGTTTCATGGTCGATCAACACACTGGATGAAAATTTCAAGAACGATATGGACTCTGCTTCGAGCATTGAGCGGCGCATCGCTGCTATGAAGCAGGTATATGACGCAGGGATCCGTACAGTCTGTTTCGTATCCCCGGTATTTCCCGGCATCACGGATTTTGAAGCGATCTTTGAGCGGGTAAAGGATCAGTGCGATCTGTTCTGGCTCGAAAATCTCAATCTTCGGGGCGGCTTCAAAAAGACGATCATGGATTATATCGCCGGAAAATATCCTGACCTTGTACCGCTTTACGATGAGATCTATAACAAGCATAACCGCAGCTACTTTGAAGCGCTTGAAGTAAAAGCTGAGGAAATGGCTAAGAAATATGATTGTCCCTTTGTGGATAATGAAATGCCTTATGGCAGAGTCCCGCAGGGACATCCGGTGATCGTAGATTATTTCTATCATGAGGAAATCCGAGGGACAGAGAATACCGGAAAAAGAAATCGTTAAACAGAAATTTGACCGAGCTCTTTGAACGAGGGAGACTCCTCGTCCGAAGAGCAAGAAGGTGCAGCCGAGAAAACTTGGAGCAATTCCGGTTTGTCGAACAACAAACGAATCACTTTTATTACACCACCAGGGAGAAATCCCCGGTGGACACAGGCAATTCTGTAATGTACCGTTTTGCTTGCTGAAACGGAGTAAGTAAAGTGCCATCCGATTGTTTGATGGGCTTTCTTAAATCCTTTCCAAGCCCTTTCTGCTCAATTAGCACCTTCGTAGAGGGTATCGTTCCGTCAATAAAACTGGTGTGATCCAAATGTACCTGTTCCTCAAATGAGATGAACTGTTCTGGATGTTCAACCCCATATACATCTCGTAATAAAGAAAGCCAGAATGCCTGACTTTCTCCTTTTTCGTATCCTTTTCCTTTCCAGTATTCTGAAAAGTTTTTCGCTGCAGCTTTTTGCTGTGCGTCCGTCATATTTCCAACCTCCCATAGGCTAAATTTCCACTTACAATGATACAATAAAAACGGGCTTATTACAATTACCCAAGTAGCCTATTTGAACTCATCAGAGCAATTCTCAGTAGCTTTAATCACAATGGTTCCTCTATCACATTCCAGAGTAATACGGTTCCCAATATCAAAACCAGCTTCCTTGAGCCACTGTCCCATAAGAATAATTGTGGGAGTATCTTTATACTTATATCCAGACTGTCCATATACCTTCAAATTATGTTTCTTTTTATCTCTCATATTTCTCCTTTTGCTATATTTTATATTTGCCAAATGGTTAAGACGTTTCGTCAAAAAATAGGACTTTCGCTGAATGGTTCTGTTCACCGCCGAATCGAAATCTACATATAGGGGGTACATATTTTTAGAAAAACACATTTCTTGATAACACTTTTCTTCAAAACTCCACCCCATAGATGTAGATTTTATGCAGGTTTTCAACCCCTAATTCGCAGAAAGCCCGTGTCTACGCCACCTTCACGGCTCTATTTTATTGACCACAAGATGTTGTGGTCGTTCCACCGGTGAATAAGACACCACCTTCTTTAACCACTCCCAGGTTTCCGTGTAGATCTCCTCCGCCTGGAGCGTACTCCCGTCACGCTGTTCGGCGGACAGGAACTCATGGGGCTTTGGCATATCGACACCCTCGACTTCAGGAATATCCAGCACTTCCAATCTGCGCCCTCCCGGATTGCCATTCTCGGCTTTCTCCTTGACCGCAGACTTTTTTCTTCCCGCACCGGGTCTCGCACCGCCGCGCCCGCCTGTGTTATTGGATTTTGTCGGCATTTTCTCACCCCTTTCCTTGTAAAAATAAGAAGCCGCAGCCGGCCGCCCTTAATTACCCTTTTAATTTCGCCTTTTTCGCACATGCGACCCTGCGCCCGTTCCCACGGGACAGAGCCGTAGAGATTTTGATCGCCCCTGGGCCTTTAGTGATTGTGCCAGCGATCCCCACGTTCTGCATGAATCTTCACATAACAAGAAGAACATAAGGACATTAGATTATTTTCGCAGTGATCACTTCCCTCTGCCAGAGGCTTGATGTGATGCACCTGCTCCGCTTTTACGAGCCTGCCTTCCCGTTGGCACCACTCACAAAGCAGGTGTGCATTCATGTACCGGTCACAGATGCGTTTCCATGCCCGTCCATACCTGCGCTTGGCTGCCGGGTCCCGGTCGTACTTTTCGTACCGTTGATTCTCCAGCTTCTGATGTTCCTCACAGAACCTTCCATCCGTCAGCTTGGGACAGCCGGGGTAGGAACACGGCCGCTTTGGTTTCCTTGGCATCGGCTCACCCCCTTTCATTTCGTGCGATTTTTTTGAAGTATCTATTAATTTCGCTCGATCCGCATTGATTTCCACTCCTAAATCGCATATAATAAAGATGACACCAAAGGAAAGGAGGAGTCGTTTATGATCGTGACTGCGACCGAATTTAAAACTAATTTTGGCAAATACCTGGATATGCTCACGAAAGAGGATATTTTCATTACCCGCAATGGCAAAATCATCGCCAAGGTAATCAATCCCCAGGTTTCCGCTGTGGATTCCCTCCGTGGAATGCTGAAAAACGTCCCTTCAGACATTGACCTGGATTCTTTACGGGAGGAGCGGCTGTCAAAATATGAAGATCATGTGTGATACCAACATCATTCTTGACGTTCTGCTGGAACGGCAGCCTTTCGTTGAAGATTCCTACAAGGTCTTATGCCTTTGTGAAGAACACCGGCTGGAGGGCTTTGTGTCCGCTTCCTCTGTGACCGACATTTACTATCTGGTCAGAAAATACACCCACAGCACCGAACTCGCCTATCAGGCGGTTGGGAAGATGCTGGAGATCGTAAAGGTGTGCAGCGTTACCAACAACGATGTCCTAACCGCATACCAGAGAAAAGCGAAAGATTTTGAAGACTGCCTTATGGCGACTTGTGCGAAATCCATCCGATGCGATGCCATCGTTACCCGCAACAAAAAGGATTTTGAAGAGTTTAACATCTGTCTCCTTACCCCTTCCGAACTCCTGCAGCAGATTTCATAATTAAAAAAACGCATCCGGACAGGGTGCGTTTTTTTCGTAAAGGCGGCCCCAGGAATCTTCCCGTGATGCCGCCGTTCTCTATACAGTTTTCAATACTATCAGCATAACATGGGTAAACGGAAACATCATCCGCAATATTACCCATGCCTTTCCAAACAGCAGGGTTACCAGATGGCTTAAGGCGCGGTTCTTTCGGTTATAGGCAGAGGAACGCTCGATACCAAAGTGGTCACATATATCGTAGATGGCGCTTCCGCCATATTTTTCAATACTTTTCTGATCGGTAATAGTCTGAAATTTAGGCATATCCTTGCTGTCCCGCAGCATGGCATTAAAATCTTTCCTGTTTTCATTCGCCATCTCTCAATACCTCCTGCCCTGATTATAAGAAATCAGACGCTTCCATGCAATGAGACGGTTTGAAATATTCTGTATTTTATCAGCCCTGTCCGGGCAGGATCTTCCCCCGGCCGTTTACACGGTATATTTTAAGGATTCATGCGTTCGATATATTTCTGTGCCCACTCCTGCAGCGCATCCATCACAGGGCGGAATTCCCTGCCGATTTCTGTTAAGGAGTACTCCACTTTTGTGGGCACCGTCTCATACTGCTTACGCTGGACCAGCCCGTTCTCAACCAGCGATTTCAGCTGAACAGACAGTGTCGCATGCGTCATCTTCGGCATACGGCGCTGCAGCTCATTGAAACGGACAGGCCCTTCTTCCAGATAATGCAAAATCAGTATGGCCCATTTCCCGGAAATCAGGCTCTGGGCGGTGGCAAAAGGACATTTGCCAAACCGTTCTTCGATTGTCGTGTCCGTTCCCAATAACTGCTTCATGTCTATTCCCTCTTATACATCAAACTCTTCCTTTAAATCCATCATGCCGCGAATTTCCGCATGGCCGTTTTCCAGGTAAAACATACCCATTTCCCAGCCATTCTGATCGTACAGGCTCATGATCTGCGGCATGGCCGCTCTTACCTTTTCTAAAAGAGCCTCATCCTTTACGATTTTTACAACACCGTCATAACGCATGAACTCCTGTCCGGAAAGCGCCAGTACTTCTACCTTCGGATTTTTTGTAAGCTGTGAAAATACATTCTTAAATGTTCCGCAGCCAAAGTACAGCTTATCGCCCTCCAGCATATGGAATCCAAAGGGACGTCCTTTCGGCTGATCTCCGTCTGTGGTCAGAAAATAAAACGTTTTTGCGTCATCCAAGAATTTGTTTACCTTTTCAACATTTGTCATACCTGTATCCTCCATATAAGTCATATTTTTGAACTGCTTTAATTATATGACCGTTCTGAAGCTGCGGCAAGTACGATTTTTTATGATACCAGGTATCCTGAAATATACCTGGCCGCGTTTCTGACACCCGGGATACGCAGGCAATAATAATTTTTTTCAAAATACCCTTGTACATTCTCCGCAATTTGTTTATTCTATTAGAGTAACGATCCATACTGATAAAGCGAGGTAGATGAGATGAAACCGATCAAAGAGGGAAAAGTCCGTGAAATTTACGACAACGGCGACAGTCTGATCATGGTAGCTACTGACCGGATCAGCTGCTTTGATGTTATTCTGAAGAATACCGTAACCAAGAAGGGAACGGTTCTGACACAGATGTCCAAATTCTGGTTCAATATGACCGAGGATATTGTGCCGAATCATATGATTTCCACCGATGTGAAGGATATGCCGGAATTTTTCCGGCAGCCGCAGTTTGACGGCAACAGCATGATGTGCCGGAAGCTGAACATGCTCCCCATCGAGTGCATTGTCCGCGGCTACATAACCGGAAGCGGCTGGGCCAGCTATCAGAAGGACGGCACCGTCTGCGGCATCCGGCTGCCGGAAGGGTTAAAAGAGTCCGACAAACTGCCGGAGCCCATTTACACCCCCTCCACAAAGGCTGAACTTGGTGATCACGATGAAAATATTTCCTATGAGCAGAGCATCGCGCACCTGGAGAAGTATTTCCCCGGCAAGGGCGAAGAATATGCGGCCAAGCTCCGGGATTATACCATCGCTCTGTACAAAAAATGCGCCGACTACGCTCTGAGCCGCGGAATCATCATCGCGGACACGAAGTTTGAGTTTGGCCTCGATGAGAAAGGCAACGTTGTTCTGGGAGACGAAATGCTGACTCCGGACAGCTCCCGCTTCTGGCCGGCGGAAGGATATGAGCCCGGCCACGGCCAGCCTTCCTTCGACAAACAGTTTGCCCGGGACTGGCTGAAGGCAAATCCGGATAACAACTGGACACTTCCGGATGATATCGTCCAGAAGACCATCGGTAAATATCTCCAGGGCTACGAAATGCTGACGGGAGAAAAGATTCAGTAAAAACAAGGCCGGAACGATTCCCGAACCGAAATCGTTCCGGCCTTGTCTTTACTCCAGAATTCGCTCCGGGCAGAAATTCAGATAATCTCCGGATACCAGCACGTACCGGATACCGCGGATTTTTCCCCGGATACTGTCACCGAACCGGCTTTCTCCGTGGCAGTGGGAATATACCACCGCAGACACGCCGTATTCCTCCGCAATTTCCGTGAAGGGCGAAGTCTCTTCCAGAATACTGGTGGGCGGATAATGCAGGAACAGAATGAATTTCCGGAAGCCCGCCTCTTCTGCCTTCCGGAAAGATTCCCGCAGCCGCCCCATTTCTCTCTCCACCAGTTTCCGGGCCTGCCTTTCCCTCTCCTGGTCCCAGCCGATTACCCGGCCGCGCCGGTCCAGATAAAAGGGGCCCTCAAAGGTATAGCCTTTGGTTCCCACCAGCGCATAGTCCCTGTACACTGCGTAATTATTCTGCAGAAAGAACAGTCTGCCCTGATACAGCTCATTCAGCCTCTCCGTCTTCTTTGCATCCCAGAAATAGTCATGATTCCCCCTAAGCAGGATCTTTCTGCCGGGCAGGGCTTCGATAAATGCCAGATCTTCCCGGCATTCCGAAAGCTTTCTGCCCCAGGAATGGTCTCCGGTAAGAACCAGCGTATCCTCCGGCTTCACCCTGCGGTTCACGTATTTTTCAATTTTGGCCTCGTGATGTTTCCAGATGCTTCCAAACCCATCCATGGGCTTGTCCGCCTGAAAACTCAGATGCAGATCCCCCAGGGCATACAGTGCCATATTTCTTTCCCCGCTCTGTCAGTTTCTTTCTTTTACTTCTACCAGTTCAATCCGGAAATTCAGCTCCTTGCCCGCCATTTCATGGTTGGCATCAAAGGTAATGGTTGTATCGTCCTTCGCCGTTACTTTCACAGGAAACGGCTGGCCATACTGGTTGGACAGGTAGGCCTGCTGGCCGGTCTCCAGCTTCTCGGACCCCGGAAGCTGCGCGATCTCCACCGTAAAGACGGCGGCGGGATCCGGCATGCCGTATGCCTCCTCAGGCATCAGATGAACATCCATCACCTGACCCACCTCCATATCTGCCACAGCCGCGTCAAATCCCCGGATCATCTGGCCTGCGCCGCACACAAATTCCAGAGGTTCCCCGCGGTCATAGGAAGAATCAAACTGCGTCCCGTCATTGAAGGTCCCTCTGTAGTGGGTCCGGCAGATTTTTCCCACATTGCGCCCGGTCAGAGCTGCCTGCGAACCGCAGCCGCCCCCGCAGCTGTCCCCGCACCCGCCGCCGCAGGAATGGCCTTCCCCGTGATCTCCGCAGCTGTGCCCCTCCTCATGGTGGTGATCGCAGTTGGCTCCGGTGGAAATCAGTTCTCCCTTCAGATACGCTTCCACAGCCCGGTCCGCGTCGCCCTGCGCTCCGGCGCATAATTCAACCCCTGCTTCCGCCAGGGCCGCCTGGGCGCCGCCGCCGATTCCTCCGCAGATCAGAACGTCTACATTCTGGCCGGCCAGAAGTCCGGCCAGCGCGCCGTGTCCCGTTCCGTTGGAGCCGATGACTTCGCTGGAAACCACCTGATTATCTTCCACCTGATAGACCTTAAAGAATTCTGTCTTTCCAAAATGCTGGAATATCTCTCCGTTATCGTAGGTCACTGCTATTTTCATCTCTTGTATCCTCCTTATCATCCAGTTCTTCTATTCGCTTTTTCCCCAGCTCCCAGAAAACAACCGCGCTGGCCGCGGCCACATTCAGGGAATCCACCCCGTGGGTCATGGGAATCTTTACTGTATAGTCAGCCGCCGCGATGGTCCCGGCGCTCAATCCATATCCCTCTGATCCAAGCAAAACCGCCAGCTTTTTCTCCTGCTTCAGATTCCGGTCATCCACTGCCGCCGATTCGCTGCGCAGAGCCATGGCCGCCGTGGAAAATCCCAGAGACTTCAGATAATGCATCCCTGCCTCCGGCCAGGTGCCGCATTCTTTCTCCTCCAGAATGGTCCAGGGAATCTGAAAGACCGTTCCCATGCTGACGCGGACCGCTCTCCGGTACAGGGGATTGCTGCAGTCCGGCGTCAGAAGCACCGCATCCATCCCCAGCGCTGCCGCGGACCGGATAATGGCTCCCACGTTCGTTGGATTCATGACGTTTTCCAGCACGGCGATCCTCCGGGCATCTCTGCACAGCTCCGCTGCCGGCGGCAGAGGCTTCCGGCGCATGGCGCACAGGGCGCCCCTCGTCAGGGGATAGCCGGTCAGCTGTGCCAGGACTTCAAAGGATGCCGTATATACGGGAACATCCGGACACCGCTCCAGGAGCTCCCCGGCTTCTCCCTGTATATGCCGGTCCTCCACCAGCATAGATACCGGCTCATAGCCCGCATCCAGCGCCCGGAGCACTGCCCTGGGGCTTTCCGCGATAAACAGCGCTTTTTCCGGAGCGTCCCGGCGCAGCAGCTGATTTTCCGTCATGCGCGCGTAAACATCCAGCTCCGGAGCGCCAAAATCAGTAATTCTGGTTATATTTCCCATACGCTTTCCCCGGATCAGCCCAGCAGCGCCCGCACCTGCTCTGCGTCAAAGGTCACCGCCTCCACATGATCCACCTCGATCCGGTACAGGGCATTGGCTGCAATGTGCTCCGCCGCCTGTTCCAGATCACGGATCCCGCTGGTATTCCGGTGCAGCTCGATGACTGCCTCCAGCCCGTCGGGCGTCAGCACACACTCCTGCTCCCGCATGCCGATCCGCTTCAGAACTTTGGGCAGGGCATACCGGGAGAAAATGACCTTCTTCTCCTCCGGCGTGTAGTCCGGAATCTCAATCACCGCGAACCGGGACATCAGGGGCGCGCTGATCTGATCCCTGTCGTTGGCGGTGGCGATGGGATATACTCCCACCGTGGGGATCATGCACTCAATATAGTTGTCCGTAAACCCGAGATTGTCCAGGAGGGTGAGAAGAACATCGGCGGGATTTCCGTTCCCCTTTCCCGCCGCGGCCTTGTCCAGCTCATTGATGATAAACACCAGATTGGATTCACCCGCCACGGAAAATGCGTCCATAATGATTCCCGGCTTTGCGTTGGCATAGATCCGGGAGCTGCCCGTCAGCTGTTCCGGATCGTTTATGGAACTCATGTCAAGCGTGGTCCAGGGAAGCTTCAGAATCCGGGCCACCGCGTAGGCAATCTGAGATTTTCCCGTACCGGCCGGACCGATCAGCAGCAGGCCGTAAGCCGGCAGGGTATGGGTGCGGTTAATCTGGATGATAGTCTCGATAATCCTCTGTTTTACTGTCTCCATGCCGTAAAGCTCCTCATCCAGGATCCTCCGGGCCTCATCGGGATCAATGGACTGGAAATAGTTGCTCTTCCACTGAATATTCAGCATGATGGACAGGGCATGCTGGGCATGGCGGCGCTCCTCCGCGGACACCTCGCTGGAGCGGGCCACGGCCAGATTCCTCCTGGCCCAGAGCCGGATATTTTCCGGCAGTGTTCTTCCGGCACAGTTCAGAAAATCCGTAATGCTCTGAATGCTGGTCAGCTTCATGCTGTCCCCCGTTTCTTCTTCGTCCTCATCGGGAATTTCCGCGGAGGGAGCATCGCTGGAAAGCAGCCGCTCAATCATAAACTGCAGAAAGCCATCCTCTGCGGAAAGCTTCGCGCCGCCCCCAAATGCAATCTCCCGGATCTTGTACACCGCATATCCCTCCTCCCGGTCTGCCCCCGAAAGGCGCACATGGATATGATTTTCTCCCAGCCATTTCAAAAGGCTTACAAAACGTGCATCGATCCGCAGAATATCCGCGCTGACCGTGCCTGTTTCCCCTTTAAATTCAAAGGCTGTCCGCTTGATGGGATTTGTAAAAACTCCATTCGTATGGTGCTTCAGCTCCCCCGCCCCGTTTTCCAGAACCAGGATCGGCTGTTCCGCGGAGGCCTGCGGATTACTGGAATAAAAAACTTCATAGGTACACTCCGGTTCTCTCGCCTCCGTCGGAGAATTGTTGAAATCAAAAACTGGCATAGGCACACTCCCGTCTACTTAATTTTTTTCAGTGTAACATAAAATTTTCCATATCTCAATCCGCCCGGAAAGGACGATTTTCCCCGGTCTTCCTCCCTGTCCCGTACAGCATCGGCCCGGAACAGGTCTTATTGAAAAACTCGATAAACGGCCCCATCCCCAGTGCAGTAATCACGGTTCCCACGCCCACTACAGCTCCCATCAGGAATCCGGCCGCCGTGCAGACAATGTCTGTGCTGATCCGGCACAATTTGAAAGGAAAATTCTTTTTTTTCGACAGGATCAGCGCCCAGGCATCATAGGTAGATACGCCCAGATCCGCCGTGAAATACAGAGAGGCCGCGAAGCACATGAGAATAACCGCCAGGCACAGAAACAGAAGTTTCACGCCCAGTCCCAGGCCCGGAAGCCAGCTGTCAAACACAGGCATAAACAGCTCCACGATGCTTCCCATAAAAAGAAGGTTCAGCACCGTAGCCAGGCCGATATAGTGCCGGTCCAGAAAAAACACGCCTGCCAGAAGCAGCCCGTTTACGAGCATATATACGAAACGGTAGGGGATTCCGGTCACATACCAGACTCCCAGCGTCAGACAGGAAAAAGGATCCGTTCCAAACGCAATCGTGTTGAAAAGGGCCACGCTGATTCCGGTAAGCAGAATTCCCGCCACCGCCATAATCACTCTTCTGCACAAAATTGTTCTGTCCGCAGACCGCTGTTTCATAAACGACTTCCCTCCTCTATAAAGATCCGGGTCTATTATATACTGCCCCGGAAACTTTATCCACCTTTTTTTGCCCTCCGAAAAGATCTTTCGCCCGAAAAAAATTTAAAATATTCTCTTGTAAGATTTATTTTTGCGTGCTATCTTTAAATTGTAACCGTCAAATTCTCTGTTAATTGCGGCAGATTTGCACAGTTGTCTGCGCATGTATTTCTGCCTGCGGAGGCAATCGATCAGGGAGGTAAAGAATGGCAAAAATCACACCAAAAGACAATTTTATGAAACTGGTAGGCGGGGGGCATCCCGAATATGTTCCCTATTTTACCATGATGGGGGAAGGCTATCTGGGGGAAGTCGCGGACGTTATGATGAGCCCTGCCGTATTCGGGGATACTTTCTTCATGGATGGAGGAAAAGATATGTGGGGCGTGCCCTACCGGGCCACGGAGGGAACGGCCGACGCCACCATGCCGGATACCCGGATCAAAATCCTGCCGGATATCGAGGACTGGAGAAAATATCTGAAATATCCGGATATTCCCCGGCCGGAGGAAATCGACTGGGAGAAGCAGTATCAGAAGGATCTGGCGCAGTTTCAGGTGGACCGCACCCAGTCGGCCGTGAAGACCGGTCCCCAGCTGATGCCTTTCCAGGAGCTGGTAGCCATGATGGGCTTCACGGAAGGACTTATGGCCCTCTATACGGATCCCGATGAGGTTTTGAATATGTTCCACGCCATGGTGGACTTCCTGGAACCCTATTATACCCGCTACATTGATGTATACAAGCCGGATCTCTGGTATATGCTGGATGATACCTGCGCGAAGGAGGCGCCCTTCTTCTCTCCGGAAACCTACCGCGCCGTCTTCAAACCGATTTATGAGCGTCTGGCCAAGCCGGCCAATGACCGGGGAATCCCCATTATCTTCCATATCTGCGGAAGATTTGATCCCTTCCTGGACGACATGGTGGACTTCGGTGTGAAGATTGTAGAGCCCACCCAGGAAAGCAACGATCTTCTGATGCTGAAGGAAAAATACAAAGGTAAAGTTGGATTTGTTGGCGGCTGGGACTGGGGAAACCATATCCCGCCCAAGTATCCGGAATACAGCGAGGAGGAGCTCCGGGAGAGCGTCCGCAGCACCATTGACAAGTATGCGCCCGGCGGCGGCTACGCATTCTCCAGCTGGCCTATCAGTTATGCCGGCGACCCCGTTCTTCCGGAGATTAAACGGATTATCCGGGATGAAGCGCACTGGTACGGCCGCAAGGTTTACGGCTACAAGGACTGACACCGGAGGTATTCCGGAACCGTTTCGGGGAGGAATGAACGTGAAATTTTTAATTGTGGGCGGCTTTCTTGGCTCCGGCAAGACCAGCTTTATCCTGGCCCTTGCCAGATATCTGGTTCAGACCAGAGGCATAACGAAAGTGGCCATTCTGGAAAATGAGATCGGCGAGGTGGGTGTGGATGACAGGGTGCTCCGGGGTTCCGGATACAGAGTCAAAGGCATGTTTGACGGCTGTGTTTGCTGCACCATGGCCGGAGAACTTCTGATTAATGTCCGGATGATCCAGGAGGATTATAATCCGGACTGGATCATCATGGAACCCACCGGAATGGCCTTTCCCGGCAGCATCCGCCAGAACCTGCAGGATACGCTGGACATTCACCCGGTAATCGTCTGTCTGGCCGACGCCCAGCGATGGCAGAAAATTCTGAAGCCCCTGGGGCATCTGCTTTCCCTCCAGATGAAGGACGCGGATCTGATCCTGCTCAACAAGGCAGACCTGGCAGAGCCCGGGGAGCTGGACGCTGCCAGGGAGAGTATCCGGGAGCTGAACGCACGGGCGGAAATTCTGTGCACCAGCACTGCGGAGGGGATTGACAGCGCCGTCTTTGACAGAATTCTAGAGTTAGGAGGGACGGCATATGGAACGGCAGACAGATAACCACGGTGGCCACGGACACTGCGGGGAAGAGCATTCCCATCATCACCATCACGAGCGGGAGCCCCGCGGCATCCATATCAGCCGCCATGAGGAGGCGGTAATCGGCAGTCTTCGGGGCAGCCTGCCTGTATCCGATTTTCAGGAGGCCCGTCAAATGGTATCCGCCCAGATGCGGGAAATCGGCCGGCGCATCCGGGCACAGGGCGGTATTATCGGCCATATCAAATTTATTCTCGGAAGTCCTGAGAAATGCTGCCAGATATCTCTCACCGACACATCGGAAACTGTCCGGTATTTTGATTCCGATTCCTGCCGGATTGAGGGCGTGGCCATTGTCTTTTTGATTTCGGAGGAGGAGCTGGGCCGCATCCTGCGGGAAACTCTTGGCAGCATCACAGAAGAAGATGGCATTCTGTAGCGACAGAAGGGGCAGTTACAAAACGGAGCGGCAGCTCCGGGACTTCAAACATCCCGGAGCCGCCGCTCCGTTTCTTATCTGAATTCTATGAAATTCAAACCTGCGGGCCTGCTGCAACCAGCGCTTTGCCGGCCTCATTGCCCTCATATTTTGCAAAGTTCTTGATGAATCTCTGGGCCAGATCCTTTGCCTTGGTCTCCCACTCGGAAGCGTCCGCATACGTATCCCTGGGATCCAGAATGTTGGTGTCAACACCCGGCAGCTCCGTAGGAACTTCAATATTGAAGTAGGGGATCTTCTTGGTGGGTGCCTTCAGGATATCTCCGTTCAGGATGGCATCGATGATCCCGCGGGTATCTTTGATGGAGATTCTCTTGCCGGTGCCGTTCCATCCGGTATTCACCAGATAAGCCTTAGCTCCGCTCTGCTCCATTCTCTTAACCAGCTCCTCCGCGTATTTGGTAGGATGCAGCTCCAGGAATGCCTGTCCAAAGCATGCGGAGAAGGTCGGAGTGGGCTCGGTGATTCCGCGCTCTGTACCGGCCAGCTTTGCGGTAAATCCGGACAGGAAGTAGTACTGTGTCTGCTCCGGTGTCAGGATGGATACCGGCGGCAGCACACCGAAGGCGTCTGCGGACAGGAAGATGACTTCCTTGGCAGCCGGTGCGGAAGATACCGGACGCACAATGTTCTGAATGTGATCGATGGGATAGGATACACGGGTATTCTCCGTCACGCTCTTGTCATGGAAATCAATCTTTCCATCGGCATCCAGCGTAACGTTCTCCAGCAGCGCGTTCCTCTTGATGGCATTGTAAATATCCGGCTCAGACTCCTTGTCCAGATCGATAACCTTTGCGTAGCAGCCTCCCTCGAAGTTGAATACGCCCTTGTCATCCCAGCCGTGCTCGTCATCGCCGATCAGAAGACGTTTGGGATCCGTGGACAGGGTGGTCTTTCCAGTTCCGGACAGGCCGAAGAAGATGGCGGTATTCTCACCATTCATATCCGTGTTGGCGGAGCAGTGCATGGAAGCGATGCCCTTCAGCGGCAGGTAGTAGTTCATCATGGAGAACATACCCTTCTTCATCTCGCCGCCGTACCAGGTATTCAGGATTACCTGCTCACGGCTGGTGATGTTGAAAACGACAGCGGTCTCAGAATTCAGACCCAGCTCTTTGTAATTTTCCACTTTTGCCTTGGATGCATTGTAAACAATGAAGTCCGGCTCAAAGTTCTCCAGCTCCTCAGCGGTGGGCTGAATAAACATGTTGGTTACAAAGTGTGCCTGCCATGCAACTTCCATAATAAAGCGGATGGCCATGCGGGTGTCTGCATTGGCTCCGCAGAAAGCGTCTACCACGTACAGTTTTTTATTTGACAGCTCTTTCAGAGCGATCTCTTTCACAGTATTCCAAGTTTCCTGGCTGGCCGGATGGTTGTCATTCTTATACTCGTCAGAGGTCCACCATACGGTATCCTTGGAATTTTCATCCATAACGATAAACTTATCTTTGGGTGAACGGCCTGTATACTCACCCGTCATTACATTCACTGCGCCCAGCTCGCTGACCTGGCCCTTCTCGAAGCCCTCCAGACCCGGTTTGGTCTCTTCCTCGAACAGCATCTCATAAGAAGGGTTGTGTACGATCTCTACAGTTCCAGTAATGCCGTACTTGCTCAAATCAATTTTCGCCATCTTACCTTAACCTCTTTTCTTTATTTGTTAAAAAGTGGAACTTTTCCACCTCTTACTATATTATACATAATAACACAATTAAATCAATAATGAAACCGCCTAAATTTCAATAATGAAACCGCCTAAATTTTTCAATTTCCCGTCCGCTTCCCCCGAAAACGGATCTCCACGAACTTTAAAAGTCCCGTGCGCAGTTCCGCCCTCAGCCGAAACCTGTCCGCAGCCGGCAGATAAGCCGGGTTCCTGAACGCTCCCGGCAGGCGGTCCACACACGTAATCCCTCCGAAACTTCTGCTCCAGGACCGGAGCTGTCTCTCTGGATTTTTCAGTGAAAAATACATCGGCGCCTCCGCGCTGCCCGCTCTGCGCGCTGTTTCCTGGGACAGCCGCAGGGCCAGCGGGCTCTCGCAGTCAAAACATACTCCGCCTCCGGGAAAGCTGTCCGCCATGGCGCACAGAAGTCTTCTCACCCGTGCCTCAGGAAAGTAGTAGAAAAAACCGCCGGCAATCACGTAGCAGGGCCTGCTTCCAATGGTTTCGATCCAGGACAGATCCTCCGCGTCCGCTGCCAGCAGCTCTTCTCTCTCCCCGCAGGGCAGCAGCCGTCTCCGAACTTCCATGACCCCCGGCAAATCCAGATTTATCCAGCGGCAGCGGCCGTTATCCGCTTTGGAAAAGGAGGTATCCAGCCCGCAGCCCAGATTGACGATCACCGCCTCCGGGCAGCTCCGCAGATACCGGCGGACGGCAAGGAGCAGCACCTCCTGCCGCAGGGCGTACAGCGGCGCTGCCTGTTCTGCCATTTTTCGAAGCATTGGCGGCACCTCCAGCTCGCCGGCGGCTTTCCGGGCAGCGGGATCCCGGAAAAATCCGGGATATTTTTCCGCGCATCTGGCCCGGGACAGCAGCGGCAGAAGCATTGTCCCCTGGACTGTATCCGTGTTCAGATACTGACTGATTTTCACGCAAAACCTCCTCTTGTCTGTTTCCGTCTCAGTGGTCATCCCCGCTTGGCAGGAAAGGCCGCAGAGCACCAGCCACATTGGGCAGCGGCATGGTCTGCAGCCATACCCGCCCCGGTCCGGTGATGACGGTATTGAAAAATCCCTCACCTCCCAGGAACTTGTTTTTAATTCCCGGCACTGTCCGGATATCTATGCTGCAGCCGGCAGTCATGGCGGCAAGATGCCCCGTATCTACCACAATCTGCTGCCCCGGCTGCAGATCGTATTCCACCACATACCCGTCAAATTCCGCGAAAACAATTCCCTGCCCGGCGGTTTTCTGCAGAATAAATCCCTCGCCTCCAAACAATCCGCTGCCAAGCTTTTTGTTAAAGAATACGGACAGGCTGACGCCGGCCTCCCCGGCCAGATAAGCGCTCTTCTGGAAAATCATTTCCCGTCCCGGCTCGATCCGGAAAGCACGGATAGAGCCCGGAAAGCTGGACGCAAAGGCAATCATGCCCTGTCCTACAGCCGTGTAGATATTCTGAAACAGCTTTTCCCCGGAAAACATCCTGCCGATGGCTTTGCCGAATCCTCCGGCCGCCGTCTCCATTTTCATATTGGGAGACATCCAGGCCATGGCGCCTCCTTCTGTGACCATGCCTTCGCCGTCCTCCAGATAGCAGATTACCACCGGCAGCGGCTCCCCTTTAATTTCGTAACGCATAACTTGCTCCTCCCTTTTTTAAAGCCGGAACCACATTCCATGGCCCCAGCCTGTCTTCTCAAATCATTTTCAGTTTTCCCGGCTTAAGTCTGTCTCCCGGATAATCTTCCGGATCGGCAGCACGGCCGCCGGCGTAACGGACAGCTCGTCCAGGCCCATCCGCAGGAAGGTCTCGGTCAGACTCTGATCCGCTCCCAGTTCTCCGCAGATGCCTACCCAGCATCCTGCCTTATGGCCGTTTTCCACGACCATCTGAATCATCCGGAGCACGGCCGGATGGTGGGGATCATAGATGGGATCCAGCTTCGCATTCTGCCTGTCAATGGCCAGCGTATACTGGGTCAGATCGTTCGTTCCGATACTGAAGAAATCCACTTCCTCCGCCAGCAGATCGCTGATGAGCACAGAGGCCGGCGTCTCAATCATGATTCCCTGCTCCACCTCTCCGCAGGGGATTCCCTGGGCCTTCAGCTCCGCGCGGACCTGCTCCGCCATGGCTTTGGCCTCCCGCACCTCTTTGACGGAGATAATCATGGGGTACATGATGGCGATATTTCCGTAGGCGCTGGCCCGGTAAATCGCCCGGAGCTGGGTCCGGAAGATTTCTCTGCGGTCCAGACAGATCCGGATCGCCCGGTAGCCCATGGCGGGATTATCCTCTTGGTCCAGATGGAAATAATCCACCTGCTTGTCGGCGCCGATGTCCAGCGTACGGATAATGACCTTCTTTCCCGCCATGGTCTCCGCCACAGCCTTGTAGGCCTTGAACTGTTCCTCCTCCGTGGGATAATCGTTCTTTTCCAGATACAGGAATTCGCTGCGGAAGAGACCGATGCCGTCCGCGTCATTGGCCAGCACCTTGGCCGTGTCCCCGACGCTTCCGATATTCGCGTAGAGCCTGATATGCTTCCCGTCCAGGGTCACATCCTCCTTGTTCTTCAGGGTCTGCAGGAGCTCTCTCTGCCTGTCTTCTTCCTGTCTCTTCTCCTCATATTTTTTCAGCGTATCCTCATCCGGATCTACAATCAGGATTCCCGCATTTCCGTCCACGATTCCCATCCGGCCGTCCAGCTCCTGGCCCACCGGAACTCCGATGAGTGCCGGTATGTTCATGGTTCTGGCCAGAATTGCCGTGTGGGAGTTGGCGGACCCAAGCTCTGTGACAAAGGCCAGCAGCTTGGACTTGTCCATCTGCACCGTCTCGCTGGGAGCCAGATCCCTGGCGATCAGAATGACCGGCTCGTCTCCCAGATCCCCGGCGTCATGCCGGCCATAGAGGATTCTCACTACGCGCTCGGCCACATCCTTCACATCGGCTGCCCGGGCCTGCATGTACTCGTCGTCCATCTCGGCAAACATCTTGGAGAAATTGTCTCCCGTGGCTGCCACCGCGTACTCGGCATTGATCTTCTGTGACTCGATCATATTCCGGATGGAATCGTTCAGATCATCGTCCTCCAGCATCATGGCGTGTACATCAAAAATGGCCGCCCCTGTTTCACCCACTTCCTTGAGAGCTTTCTCATACAGGCCATGCAGCTGTTCCACCGCCTGCTCCTTCGCCTGCTCATATCTGGCCAACTCCGCATCCACATCCGCGATGCTCTTTCTCTGCACCAGCTGCTCTCCCCTGGAATAAAACCGCATTTTGCCGATGGCTGTGCGCTTCAGGATCGATTTTCCCTCGTATTTTTCCATTGCCTGATTCCTCCTGCAGGGTTAGAAGTTTGCCTTGAAGAATTCTTCCAGCGCCGCGGCGGCCGCGTCTTCATCGGCACCCTCCGCGGTCACGGTCACTTCCATTCCTTTCTTTATTCCCATGCCCATGATGGCCAGAAGCTTTCCCGCGTCAGCCTTCTTGCCGTTTCCTTCAATGGTGATTTTGGAGGCGAACTTCTTCACTTCCTTGACCATAATACCGGCCGGTCTCGCATGGATTCCCAGTTCATCCTGAAATGGTTCAGACTTTCCACATCCCGATACTGGGAGATATGGGTAAAGCCCGGATTCGTCATTCCCAACTCTTCTCCCTGATAGATATATGGTGTACCACGCATACAGTGTATCACAGTTCCCAGCATTTTGGCAGATTCTTTCCAATATTTTTTTTCGTTTCCAAACCTGGACACTACCCTGGGCTGGTCATGGTTGCACCAGAAAACGGGTTCCTGATTCGTCTTGGCCGCAGCCTTTACCGCATCCTTGCTGACGCCCTCGATGCCGGAATATGCGGTAAATTCATTATAAAACACCGCCACAGCGTTGCCGATAATTACCTGGAACTGCCCCGCCTGGGTAAATGTTCCTTTTACGCTTTGAATCTCCTCAATCGCCTTTTCGTCCGCCTTCTTGGGGTCCGCCAGGACAAAGCGCATCCTGGTCATACAGTGGGAGACAGCGCTGATGTTTTCTTTTCCACCCACGGCTGTCAGAAGCTGTTTTACGTCTTCCGCGTATTTTCCCATGATCCTTCCTCTCCTTTAACATGTTTGAACAAGTTTTCTTAAGAATGGCATACTTGTTTAAACATGTCAAAAATTATTCTTGACTTTTCCCTTCATATCCGTATAATAAAATTAAGATGTTTAAACAAGACAGGATGTGACAGAATGCCCAAATCAAAATTTGAATCCATCTATCGGGATCTGAAGCTGAAAATTGAAGACGGAACGTACGAATACCGGCAGCTGCTTCCTTCGGAGCACGCCCTGGTGCAGTCCTACGGCTGCTCCCGCAACACCGTCCGGCGGGCCGTGGCCGGGCTGGTGGCGGACGGCTATGTGCAGACCATGCAGGGGAAGGGTGTCCGCTGTATCTTCCGTCCTGTGGAGCAGACCTCCTACACCATCGGCAGCATTGAATCCTTCAAGGAATCTTCCGTCCGAAACCATCAGAAGGGACGCACCCGTGTCCTCCAGTTCGTGGAGATCACCGCCGACCAGAAGGTCAGCAGCCGCACCGGCTTTGCCCCGGGAAGCGAGCTTTACTACATTCAGCGCCTCCATTATCTGGACGGCATTCCTCTGATCCTCAACCACAATTATTTTCTTAAAAATGCCGTTCCCGGCCTGACGCCGGAGATCGCCGAAGCCTCCATCTACGAATATATAGAGGATACCCTGCATCAGACCATCGTAAACAGCAAACGTGTGATCAGTGTGGAAAAAATTACGGAAATCGATGAGAAATATCTGCGGCTGAACGTGCAGGACTACAACTGTATGGCGGTCATCAGCAGCCACACCTACAACAGCGATGGGGTAATGTTTGAATTCACCCAGTCCCGCCACCGGCCGGACTACTTCCGGTTCTATGATAACGCGCTGCGCCGTCCGGCCTACGGAAGCACCGGCTGACCCGCAGAGCGGATGCGGACTCTCCGGAGTCCGTTTTCTGTTTTGGGACAAAAACAGAGCCGCTGCTCCATAAATGATTACTCATCTATTTTGCAGCGGCCCTTCCCTGCTGTACGTTTTCTTTCTTTATTTTTCTTCTCTTTTTAGGTTCACTCTTCCCGTCCTGAACACGGTCATCATTTCCCGGGTCAGGGCGATCTTCTCTTCATCCTCTGGAACCTCCTCCGGAGGATACCAGCCGGCCTCCGACAACTCATCCTCCTCCAGGACAATCGTCTCATCCTCTCCGTCCAGTTCACAGAAAAAACCCATCAAAAGCGTTCCCGTGAAGGGCCATGGCTGGCTCTTGTAATATGTGAGGTTTTTCACCTTCAGCCCTACCTCTTCCATCACTTCCCGGTGCACCGTCTCCTCGATGGTCTCCCCAATCTCGTTGAATCCGGCAATCAGCGCAAATTTCTTATAATCTCTTCCCGCGTATTTGCTCATCAGCAGCTTTCCCCTGTGGATAACTCCGATGATCACCGCCGGGCTGATGGTTGGGTACACCTGATTTCCGCAGGAGGGACAATACAGCATCCGCTCCCGCCGGTCCCTCTCCATCCTCCCTCCGCAGCGGCCGCAGAATCTGTGCTTTGCATACCACTCGGAAAGCTGAAATCCCGTAATCCCGGCAAAAGCTCTGTCTTTTGGCCTGGCCACCCGGAAGATCTTCACATTCTCAAAGGAGTATCCCTCCGGCGCTTCGCCGGTGAGACGCCCCAGGAAATAATCTTCCCCGCTGATATCAAACAGATAGGAGAGAATCCGGCAGCTATCCCCCAGTTCTTCCAGCCGGGGAAACCCGATATTTCCTGCCGCGTCTCTTTTTACCAGCACTTCTCTGTCCCGGAAAAGCAGCACCGTATCGGCCGGGCGTGGAGAGCTTTCTCTGTACTCATTGTGATATATTTTCGGGCTTATGTCCTGTATCATGATTCTGTTTTTTCCTTTCCATTCTTTTGTTGACTTCATCTCTGAGAAGGCTGTATAAAACGGATGCCAGCGGAATAAAGACCAGCATTCCAACGATCCCGAACAGGCTGCCGCCTACGGAAACCGCCAGCAGCACCCAGATGCCGGGCAGATCCACGGAACCGCCCACCACCCTGGGATAGATCAGATTGCTTTCAATCTGCTGGATCACCACGAACACGACCACAAAAATCAGCGCCTGAAAAGGATCCACGGTCAGCACCAGCAGAGCGCCGATCACACAGCTCACATAACAGCCAAAAATCGGGATAAAGGACAGCAGCGCAATGATCACAGAGATCAGCGGCGCATAGGGAAAACCGCCTATGGACAGGGGCACCCAGTAAATAACCACCAGAATACATGCCTCCATGCACTGTCCCGTGATAAAGCCGCCGAATTTATCCTGGCACAGATGCAACACCTTTGATACCCAGGCCGCTCCCCGCTCCGGAAGAAAGGCGTGAATGGTCCGGGAGGCCTGGCTGTACAGCTTTTCCTTGCGGCCCAGCATATAGCAGGCAAATACAAAGGCAATAACAAACGTGGAAAGACTGCTGAAAATGTTTTCCAGAAATCCTGTCGCCACTGAGACGGCCCCCTGCCAGTCAGCAGCACTTCCGGACTTCAGGAAATTAACTACTTCCCGGAGAATTGCCGACCAGTCCAGCTCCTGCCCCAGAACCTGGTTGACGGTTTCCTGCATTTCCGGGTTTCCGGAAAGCAGGCTGTCCAGCCAGGTCCGCAGCCGGGGAATCGCTGTCTCCAGGTTGACAGCCACATTCCGGATAGCCTCTCCCAGCTGGGGGATGACCAGTCCTATTACTGCCGCCAGCACGCCGGCAATAATCAGAAGAGACAGCACAATGCTGACAGGCCTGCGGATTTTCTGCAGCACTCTGTATTTTTTCGCATGCCGGTTGTCAAACAGCTTTCTCTCCAGAAAACGCATCAGCAGATTGATGCCGAAAGCCATGGCGGCCCCCAGCATAAAAGGCGTCAGCAGCCGAATAATCCCCTTTACCACCGCCGCCACCAGATCAAAGCGGAAGCAGCAGA
Source organism: Candidatus Scatomonas pullistercoris (assembly GCA_018713515.1). Classification (GTDB taxonomy): domain Bacteria; phylum Bacillota; class Clostridia; order Lachnospirales; family Lachnospiraceae; genus Scatomonas; species Scatomonas pullistercoris. Next base: position 109,101 of record DVOO01000015.1, on the reverse strand, counting down.
TAATTACCAGAACCGTAAAAACGATGAGCCATTCAATTTTATGCATGGTTTTTTTGTCTAATCTCATTATGGTATGTATTCCTCTTCCATGAGCAGCTTTTTACATGTACGTTACCAGGCCGTAGATAAAGATCACCAGAACAATGCAGGGCAGAACCCAGGCACAGTAGCGGCGCAGCCCCTCCGGCACCTTCAGCCCTTTTCCGGTATTTGCCTCCGCCCGGAATTTCTTCCATCCCCAGCCGTACCGGCAGGTACAGAATACCACATAAAAGAGAGAACCGAGAGGCAGCAGGATATTGCTTACCAGAAAATCCTCCAGATCCATGATGGTGTTGCCGGCCTTCAGCGGCTCAAAGCCGGAGAGCACATTGAAGCCCAGCACACAGGGGAGGGAAAGAAGCACCAGCAGGATCCCGTTGACCAGAGCGGCCTTCTTCCGGCTCCAGCCAAAAAGATCCGCCCAGAAAGCCAGAATATTTTCAAACACGGCAATGATCGTAGAGAAAGCCGCAAAGGCCATAAACACAAAAAACAGGCTGCCCCAGACTCTTCCCCCGGGCATGGCATTGAAAATATTGGGCAGGGTGATAAAGATCAGGCTGGGACCGCTGTCCGGATTGACGCCGTAGGCAAAGCAGGCCGGAAAGATAATCAGCCCTGAGCAGATGGCCACAAAGGTATCCAGGGAGGCCACCGTAACCGCCTCTCCCAGCAGCGCCCGCTTCTTCTCCAGATAGCTGCCGAAAATAGCCATGGCCCCGATACCGAGGCTTAAGGTGAAGAAGGACTGGTTCATGGCCGCTACCAGAGCATTCCCGACTCCTACCTCCTGCAGTCTCTCCGCATCCGGCATCAGATAGAATTTCAGTCCCTCCCCGGCGCCCGGCAGGGAAATGCTCCGAACGGCCAGCACCACGATAATGGCCAGCAGGGCCAGCATCATCCACTTGGTGATCCGCTCCACGCCGTTCTTCAGCCCGGCAGAACAGATCAGAAATCCCACCGCCACCACAATCACCATCCAGAAGATCAGGGTTTCCGGACTGGCATTCATGGACTGAAAGATCTGCTGTACGTCCTCCGCCGTTGTCCCCTCAAAATGGCCGCTGACCGTCAGATAGAAGTAGTGCAGCATCCAGCCTGTCACCACCGTATAAAACATCATCAGCAGGTAGTTGCCCGCCACAGCGATAATCCCGTGAAGATGCCACTTCTGTCCCGGCTTCTCCAGCTGCTGACAGGCCTTCACCGCGCTTCTGCGGCTGGCTCTTCCCACGGCAAACTCCATGGTCAGGATCGGAATCCCCAGAACGATCAGGAAAAATATGTAAAACAGAACGAAGAACCCTCCTCCGTTCTGCCCCGTGATATAGGGGAAGCGCCAGACATTTCCGATGCCGATTGCGCAGCCGGCTGAGATCAGCACGAAGCCCAGCCTGGATGCAAATTTTTCTCTTTCCATTTTTTTCTCTCCCTCATTGCTTTTTTCGCCCCGCCGGATCACTGCTCCCATTTTGCAACATGGGGACCGTTTACGTAATGGATCTGCTGCCGGTTTTCCAGACCGAAGACGGTCAGGCAGCTTTTCTGACACTCCTCTTCTCCCAGCACGGCCGCCCGTATCTGACTGTTCCCGTAGGTCTTATAATAATAGATTCCCCGGTCCGCGTTTACACAGCAGGAATAGGTGGTTATATCGCATTTTCCCTCAGAGGTCACCGCAGCCCCGCGGACCATGCTGACATTGTCCAGAATATGGAAAAACTGTGTGACAGAGGCGCTTTCCTCCGGCTCACAGACAGAATTCCATTTCAGAAATGCCGCCCGGACAAACCGGGATGCCGGAGACACATCGCCCGGCAGGCCCAGGGCTCCCATGCCCTGTCCGTAGGGCGTAAGCTTAAGGCCTGCCGCGAAACGGTTTTCCGGAACCCCCGGCGTCAGGTTCAGATAATTTCTGAGATTCGTCAGATGATAAGAAAAGGGCGGATTGTTGGTCAGAATACCCACCGGATTCTCATACACCTGCAGTCCCTCCGCCGTGGCCTCCAAAACCAGGCACTTTTCCCGGTCCGCCATCATCCAGTGGAGCGGCGCCAGCGGCATGCTGGCTGAAAAGGGCTCATCCAGAATATTCAGGTTTTCCAGCAGCTTTTCCGCTTCCTCCGCACCGGCGCACTGTCCCAGAATCCAGGGGATCAGCTCAAAGGGCGTAATGTTTTCCGCGCCCTCCCGATAGGGCTGATAACAGGCATTTCCCGGAAAATTAAGGCCTGCCAGGCAGAGTCCCTTTTCATTGACTGCCTCCGCGTACAGCGGGTAATCCCCCGCCACAGCAGCCATGCCGATCATGGCATAGCGCGTCCGCATCTGCCCCGCCCGCCGCAGGGAAAAAGAATAATTCTGCGGGGTGATCACCACGCTCTCTCCAAAGGAGTATTCCAGATCCAGATTGCGGCCAAAATAAAAATCTCCGTTGGTATACGTCATGCAGGTGCACATAAAGACACCTCCTCAAAAAATTTTACAGCCCGGTGTTCCTGTGATACGCTCTGGTCCAGCAGGCAAGAGCCTGATCCAGATCTGCAGGCCTCTTTTCCGGGACGATCTCCCCGATCTGCCGGTCCATCTCCTGGCGGGTGCCGGGATCCACCTTCATCTGTCCCGCCATCTGCTCATAAGCCTCCTGACCGTCCCGCAGATATACGGCAAACAGACAGCTCTTCAGGGTATCTCGCGTATGCAGCATCTCATAGGCTTTCTGAAAACAGCTGCATGCCTCATCCATCTGAAAAAGCCTGGAATAGGCACAGCCCAGATTGTTGTACAGATTCCCCGCGAACTGAACGCCCAGCTTTCCCTTCTTTTCCAGGCGCAGGGCTTCCCTGTACGTCTCAATGGCCTTCGTGTATTTCTCGTGGGCCATCAGCGAATCCCCCTTGCGCTTGATCCGCAGCGGCTCCGGTTCTTCCTCAAGCTTCTGCAGCTCCTCCTCCAGCTTCTTCATTTCCTGCTGATTCAGATAAAAAATCTCCCGTAGCACCGGCAGCACAAATTCACTGATCCGGAACTCCTGCTCCAGGACCGCCGACAGCTTTCTGGCCAGCTGGCGAAGATGCAGCTCCCCGTACAGCCATTCTGCCAGCGTCTCATTCAAAATGCTCCGGTCAAGAAGCGGATAATCCGTACAGAAATAATAGCACAGCTCCTCAATGGAATAAATATTGACTCCCACGGCTTCAATATAGTAGGGATTTTCGGCCCTCTTTACCTGACACAAAATATAACATCCCATACTCATTCCTCCATCGTCTCCTGCCAGATTTTTCCGCTGGACGGGAACAGTTCCCCAAATCCCAGATCTTCCACCCGGATGCGGCACCGTCTTGGCGATTCGTATTCCAGGTGAAGCTTCAGGCGTGTGGCGCGGGCCGGGCGCCGGGGCAGTCCCGGAAGGGCCATGCTGTACCGGGAACGCTTCCCGTCATCCATCTTGCTGACCACAAAGATCAGCTCGTCCATGCCGTCCAGGATCAGCTCGCATTCCTTCTCCGCCTCATACCAGTTGACGCCGGCGGTCACCAGGGGATAATAGGCGGGGCAGCCATTGATCTTCATCTCCATGCCCACATTGCAGCGGATCAGATCTGCCCCCACATAGAGATAGCCTTTCAGGTTCTTCTCCTCCACCTTCTCCCTGGCCGCAAAGCAGGCGCCCCGGGCGAAGAGATTGTCGCCGATGAACACACGCCGCTGGCCCCGGCACAGAAGCGCCAGGGAGCGGACCGCCCAGCTCCGCTCAAAGCCCTCGCCCACCAGAAAAATACTGGAATACAGATCGTCCTTCAGTGATTCCTGGATAAAGGCCCGGAACCCGGCATCCCTCTCCTCGGCCCCCGGGGCCAGGCGGATGGTTCCCCCCTCCGTCACGGAAGCCGTCACCGGCTTCGTCCTCTGGTTCAGCTCCAGGCAGAAAAACGTCACATCTTCCCGGGTAAACTGGAACAGTCCCACCTTCCTGGTCCACAGCTCCGGCTTCTGATACAGGGTATGAAAATAAAAACTTTCCTGATAATCCTGCAGATAGCCCCTGCTCCTTTGGATCCCCAGAAGACGGTAAGCCTCCCGGATCGCCTGGACAAAGGGCTTGGAAAGATAGGGAACGGTCAGCATGATCCCCGCCACCTGCTTCTCGATATCGGAAACGCCCAGCATGGTCAGCGCCTGACGAAGAAATACGGCCAGCAGCTCCCCTCCTGTAAATTCTTCCCCCTCCGCGGAAAAAGAATTCCCGTCAGCGCAGAAATCATAAAGTCTGTCAATCAGTATCCCGTTCTTCTGCTCCGCAAAATACTCTGCCTCCAGGCCGTAATACCATTCTCCCGTGTCCGGGATCCGGCACAGCACCGTTGGAAATGTGACTTTTGTACTTCCCACTTTTACCGGAGCCGAGACCGCGTCCTGGCTTCCCCTCTCATAATAGCAGACCTGAGATTCTTTTCTGTTCAGATCAATGCCCACGATCAAATTCTTTGTTTCCATCTTCCGTTACTCCTACTTCTTCAGGGTGAAAAGGGCGGCCGTGTAGGCGTCCTGCCACAGATATTTCTCCACCGCCTGCTCCATCACTTCCCGGTTCAGAAGCTTTCTGGCCGCCAGAATCTGGTTCAGGAGCTTATATCTGGTGATTCCCGCAGTATCCATATCCGCCAGGGAGAGCTGCAGTTTTTCCGTATCCCTGCTCTTGCCGTCCTCCTGAACACTGAAATAAAAGGTGAGCGTTTCTCCGTAAAACAGCAGGAATTCCTTGACGAAGATTCCCTGATACATATTTTTCATGGGCTCCTCGCTCCACCCGGAGGGCTCCTGCCCCTCCGCGGTCAGCTGGTAATGGATCACAACCCGGTCGGCAGCCGGGAAATATTCTTCCACAAAAATCTTGTCCTCAATCTGGCAGGCCTGGGTCAGCGCAGCCGGAAGCCTGCTGTAAAAGGCAAAGCGAAGTCCCTTCTCGTTAAATTCCTTCAGCAGCGCTCTGGCCCGCTTTTCCTGCGCCTCCGTCAGCTCCTCCCGGCCGGAATACCATTTCAGCAGAGCCAGCCTGCAGACTTCATCCAGCTTCCAGCCCCATTCACAGATCTTCTCTATGTACCGGAAGATTTCTCCCGATGTCTTTCTTCCCTGAAGGAAATAGGACGCCGCAGTACAGGCCAGGTAAGACAGGATCACCGATTCCCTCCCGTGCTGGGCAATATAGCTGCCCAGTACTGCCGCCTCATCTGCTGGAAAGCTGTGCACAAAAATGGACAGCAGCAGAATCCTCTCATCCAGCACGTAGCTCTCCAGCTGAAAACCCTTGACTCTCTTCCAGAGCCAGCACATGGACTGTATGCTGCCAAGATAGTAATCCCGCAGATAAGACAGAATAATCTCATCGTATTTTCCCAGCTCCGCCACATAGGCTGCCAGACAGAGCAGCTCTTCGTCCTCCTCCCGCTCCTTCCGCAGGATCATGCGGCTGGCCAGTCTCAGGAGCTTCTGTTCCGGGATACCCTCGTAGCCGAACTCGGCGGCCAGTCCGAAAGCCTCCTCGTACATGGCCCGGTCGATCAGAATCACAATCATGCTCACCCGGTCCACCGATGCGTACGCACGGAAATCCATTTCCCGGAGATAATCTGTCATAAACCGCTCGCTCCGGTGCCTGTAGTAGTATTCCAGAAGCCTGGCACGGATCTGACGCCTGTACTCTTCGGTAAAATCCGGATTCTCAGCGGCCAGGCGGTAGCAGGGAAGGGTCCTGGAATTCACTTCCATCTGCCAGCTCTTTTCTTTGCAGCAGTACAGTTCCAGGCCCGTATGGGCCACCTGCAGATCCATGCACCGCAGAGCTGCCTCCTTTTCATGAATCAGCCGCTCCATGGTATATTCCACAGTCGCGGCAAAACGGCGCCTCTTTCCGTCCTCAAAAATAACACAGGCATCCTCGCTGTAAATATCCACATAAGCAGTCCCTTCCTGGCAGGGGTAGCTGCGCTCCTCCCCCAGAGCGCTGTGGCACACGATCACGCTGCGGATCTTCCGGTCGCTGCAGACCAGCTTTCTCTTGAAAAGAATCCGGCAGAGATCCTCCGCCTGATCTTTCTGTTCCGGCTTCAGAAGAAACTCCCTGTATAAAACCGCGAAATTCTCATCTATCCGCCCCTTGGTCAGGGATACCAGGGCAAAATCTGCCATCTGCTTATAATAGCTCAGATAAGAAGCCTCATCCTGTTCCCTGTGCCGGATAATGCTGGCGTAAAGGAATGCCTTCTTCCGCTCCCCCAGGGTGTTATTATAAAGAAAATACATGCGCACCGGCCTGGGCAGCTCCATACTGCTGTCCGCGGGAATGGTTTCCATATAGTACTCATACAGCCGCGTAATCCGCAGATCCTGCTCCACCGCCAGGGCATACCAGCGGAAATATTCTTTTTTTACCGGATCTCCTTTCATCAGCAGGCCGCAGACAGCCTCCAGGACTTCCCGGCTGCGGAACTGTTCGTAGCCTCCGGCCAGGAGTCTGTACACAGACGCGGAAAACTCCTTCAGGTGACTGCTCAGATACGCCGTCCGCTCCAGGATCTCCTGGGTCAGAAGCCCTTTCTTCAGGGCAAAACGCAGCACCTGAATCATAAACGGCGACAGTCTCCGCAGAAGCGTCTCCTGGGATTCCAGCATCTTCCATGCAGTCAGATACAGGAAGGGGCTGGCGCAGCCCCGCCCGTAAATTTCTTCCATCATATACATGGCCCGGGAGGGCGTTGTCTCACACACATTCTCCTCCTGGAACAGGAGATAGAGGATCAGAAAGTCCTCCGGCGCCTGCTGGTGAAGGCTCCGCAGCAGCGGCGCGATGTCCCTCCGTTCCTCGGGCAGCAGTTCCACCTGTTTCGCCAGGTACAGGTAAGCAGCCTGCTCCTGGGCGGATTCCAGGACCAGCTCCCCCTCCTTGACCGGCCAGAGAAGCTCCATGGCCCGGGCATTTTCATCCTGATTGTAGGCCAGAAATGCCTCAAAAAGACGGAGAGGCCCGCTCTCGCCCCCTTCCTTCAGTTCCTGCACCGTCTGGCTGGTCTGCTCATACCAGGTGCGGTAATCCAGCTTTTTCATCTGGAGATCCAGATACCTCCGCATAAGCCCCAGGATCTTGCGCTTCCGCACCGAATCGGACAGGGACAAAAGTCCTTCCTCCGCAGAGGCTTCGATCTCAAAATCCAGTACCTGGTAAACGGTCCGGATCCGGATTCTGCCGTACCTTGTTCCCGCTCCCAGACGGCTCCGGTCCACAATGTATTCCAGCCCGTACAGCCTTCCGATAAAATCCTCCGATGTAACCACTTTCTTTTCCACCTGCAGGAAATCCCCGGAAACCTCAATTTCCATGCGGATATATCCCCAGGTATTCTTATAAATATACAGCGTATCCTTCTGTGAAACATCCAGGGTATAGACTGCTTTCTGCTTCTTGTCCAGCGTCAGCATAACCGGGCTCTTCTTGCCGGCCGCAATCAGAAACTCTTCCATATGCTGGTATGTCACCGGATTGTGGGACATTCCCCAGTACAGCGCCCGGAAGGGCCTGTTCTTTCCGTTCAGTATATGAAAAAACTGTCCGCCGGTAAAGAGACGGAACCCCTCCCGCAGATCCTTCATGCATAATTTTGTAAAATCATCCAGAGCTGTAATCTCTTTCCTGGCCGCTCTGTCTGCTTCCTCCCCGATCACCGCCCGCAGATGCAGCGTCTTTTCTCCCAGGCTGCTTAAGATCGTGATCCGGCCTTCCGTGATATCGCCGGATTTTAAACCGCCTGTATCAATGCCAAATACCAGGTCGCAGGTATTCCCTGAAAATTTCTCATTCGCGATCAGAATCCGGTGATCCGAAGAGACCACCATTCCCTTTACCCTGCTTCCGTCGTCCGCTCCCACAGTGACCACGCCCCGGTACTGTTTTCCCTCCGGAATCCGCAGCTCCAGGCTCTCCGGAGACACCTTCAGTTCCGGCGTCCGCCGGGAGAAGCTTCCCTGTTCCAGTTCCTCTATCTTTCTCTTCAAAGTCTCCACCTGACCTTTTATCACTTGACTTAAAGCCTGACCGGCTTTACTATATCAGTATACACTACAAAGAACGGCGGGGCAACCGGCTTTTTGCCGGGCCCCGCCTTCAGAAAAAGAGGACAGCCATGCTAAAACACAAAGATCATTTTCACGGAAGCGATCTGGAAAAGATCGAAGAAATCTATCATATAAAGAAAGAGGAAATTATCAGCTTTTCCGCCAATGTGAACCCCCTGGGCATCTCCAGCAGGCTCCGCAGCTCCCTCTCGGAGCACCTGGACGCCATCACCACGTATCCCGACCGGGAATACCGGGAACTGCGTCAGTGCATTGCGGATTACGCCGGAAGCCAGCCGGAGAATATTATTGTGGGGAACGGCTCCACAGAGCTGATCTCCCTGTTTATCCAGACCTACAGGCCAAAAAAAGCCCTGATTCTGGGGCCCACCTATTCGGAATATGAGCGGGAGATTACTCTGGAGGGCGGTTCCACCCTTTATTACCCCCTGCGGGAGGAGCAGGATTTTCAGATGGATGTCCGGGACTTCTGCGGCCATCTGAACGACAGCCTGGATCTGGTGGTGCTCTGCAACCCCAACAATCCCACCTCCACGGCTATTTCTTCCGGGGAGATGCGCCAGATCCTGGATGCCTGTCTCCAGTACGGGATTTTCGTCATGGTGGATGAAACGTATGTGGAATTTACGGAGAAGGTGGAAAAGATGTCCTCCGTCTCTCTGACCAATTATTATACAAATCTGATCATCCTCCGGGGCACTTCCAAGTTTTTTGCCGCCCCGGGCCTCCGTCTGGGCTATGCGGTGACCGGCAATCAGGATCTGATCCGCACCATCAGCACGCGGCAGAATCCCTGGTCCATCAGCTCCCTGGCGGAGATCGCCGGCCGCCTCATGTTCCAGGATCAGAAATACATGGAGGCCACCCGGAAGCTGATCCTTTCCGAGCGGACCCGGATATATGAAACACTCCGGGCCTGGGATTCGGTAAAGGCGTACGCTCCCGCCGCCAACTTCATCCTGGTCCGGATCCTGAAGCCGGAGGTGGATGCGGATCAGCTTTTCGACCACTGTATCCGCCGGAAGCTGATGATCCGCAACTGTTCCACCTTCCCCTTCCTGGATAACCATTACTTCCGTTTCTGTATCATGAAGCCGGAACAGAATGATCTTCTTCTGAAAGCCCTGGGCGAACTGCTCTGATTCTTTCCGGTTGGGGCGCAGGTTTCTTTTCCGCAGATACATTTCGGGGGAAGAGGCGACTCATGCAAGTCACCTCTTCCCCCGTTTTGAACTGTCTGTTCCAGTACTGCCTCTCTATGTTCTTTCGATAATCCGGCCGCTCCGGTAGGCGTTCAGCAGCTCCTGCAGCTCGCCGATTCTCTCCTTTAAGGCCTTTCCGTTATCCGTATCCCCCACATGCATCCGGTGAGGCGCCATCTCCACCATGATCCGCTCCGAGTGGATATCCGTCTCATTGACAATCGCCTCCTCGGTGGAGGTAAAGGGCTTGTGGGCTACCAGCATCATGCCGTAGGAATTGTAGATCAGCGTATAGCCGGCAATTCCCGTCTTGGCCTGATAGGCTTTGGAAAATCCTCCGTCAATGACCAGCACCTTGCCGCCGCATTTTACGGGGCTTTCCCCGGAACTCTGCAGCACCGGCACATGGCCGTTGACAATGTGGGCGTCCGGCCCCAGCCCGAACTCCGCCAGGATCCGGTCCATGATCTTCTCATCATTCAGGAGCGCATAATACGGATTCTTCTTCTCTTTATGGGTTTCCGGCTCTTCCAGAAAATACCGCTCAAAGGTGGCCATCTTTTCCTTACCGAACAGGGGGGAATTGGGACTGCTCCAGATATACCAGAGGATATCCTTCCCCTTCTCCTTCTCCGCGTCATCCACGGCAAAAAAGGCTTTGCGGACATACGTCTCCAGCACATCGTACAGCTGTTTTCCCGAATAATTTCTTCCGTAAATATTGATTTTCAGGAATTTTCCGTTTTCATCCATGGGCACGCAGCCATGGTACAGAAGGTTATTGTTAAATACCTTGTACAGGCTCCCCTTGTTCAGGAGCAGCAGCATATGCTGCTGCAGCTTGTCGCACTGGAGGAAGGCGGCCTGCAGCCGCTCCACCACCCCTTTCTCCTCCTCGGTGAGCCTGTAGGGGTTTTTCGGGTCAATGGTGGGGAAATTTGTGTCCAGCAGCCTGTACTCTTTTCCCTCCAGCCGGATGGTTCCCTTTTCATAGTCGATCTTATCCAGAAGCCGGCGCCCTTCCATGCCGAAGCTCTTTCTTCTGGCAATCAGCTGACCCTCCAGCTTGAACTGGATGATGGTAATGGCCTTATGCATTTTCCGGTTCAGCTCATCCTCCGACTTGTTGAAATGGCTTCCGGAGCCCTTGATCTTAAAGAGAAGACATGGATCCTCCCCGTACACATGCAGAGCCAGAGTAGCCAGAGGAAGCATATTGATGCCGTAGCGGTCCTCCAGAATATCCAGGTTGCCGTACCGGGCGCAGTTTCTCAGCACGGTGGCAATACAGGCGGTCTGTCCGGCGGCCGCTCCCATCCAGACCACATCGTGGTTCCCCCACTGGATATCCAGAGAATGGTAATTCATCAGCTTATCCATAATCCGGTCCGGGCCGGGGCCCCGGTCATAAATATCCCCCAGGATGTGGAGATGATCAATGACCAGACGCTGGATCAGCTCACTTAAAGCGATAATAAACACCTCTGCCCGGCCCACAGATATAATGGTGTCCACAATGGAATTGTAGTAGGCTTCCTTGTCCAGCACCTCCGGCTTTTCCGTGATCAGTTCCTCGATCACATAGGCAAAGTCCTTGGGCAGCGCCTTGCGCACCTTGGAGCGGGTATATTTCGAGGCCACCGTCTTGCAGATCTCGATGAGACGGTACAGGGTGATCCGGTACCAGTCATCCATATTTTTTTCTTTCCTGGCGATCAGATCCATCTTCTCCTTTGGATAATAGATCAGCGTGGCCAGGGCATCCTTATCCGCTGCGCTCAAAGTACGGCCAAACACATCATCGATCTTCTTCTTTACGGAGCCGGACCCGTTCTTCAGCACATGGGAAAAGGCCTCGTACTCCCCGTGGATATCCGTAATAAAATGCTCCGTGCCCTTGGGCAGATTCAGAATGGACTGGAGATTGATAATCTCCGTGGACGCCTTGGCTATGGTGGGGTACAGCTCCGCCAGACGCTGCAGGTATTTAAAATCCATCTGTTCCTTCATGGCTGCTCCTTTTCTCTCAGAAATTTATACAAGATCAAACAGGGATATCTGGTTGGACTGGGGCAGATCCCCAAAGATTCCCAGATCGCTCATAAGATCGATTACGGTGGTGCTGACCTTGGTGCGGCTGCGGAAATCGTCCTTTGACAGAAACTTTCCGTCCCGGGCCGCCAGCACCACGGCGTCCGCCGCCTTATCTCCCAGGCCCTCAATGGTGTCCAGGGCCGGCATCAGTTTTCCGTTTATGATCTGGAACCGGTGGGCTGCAGCTCTGTACAAATCTACCGGCACAAACTCATAGCCCCTGGCGTACATCTCCTGAACGATCTTCATATCTTTATACGTATCCTGCTCCTTCTTGGACAGTGTATCCCACCGTTTCCGGTAGTCGTCCATGTAGTATTCCAGCCGGTCCCGCCCCATACACATGAGCTCATAGCTGAAGGAAGAGGCCCGGATGGAAAAATAGGCCGCATAGTAGGCCAGGGGCTCATAGATTTTATACCAGGCGATGCGGTAGGCCATCATAACGTAGGCCGCCGCATGGGCCTTGGGGAACATATACTTGATTTTCTTGCAGGACCAGATGTACCAGTCCGGCACCCCGTGGGCGGTCATCTCCTCTTCCCACTCAGGCTTCAGCCCCTTGCCCTTCCGGACGCTTTCCATAATGGTAAAGGCCAGCTCGCTTTCCAGCCCCATGCGGATCAGATAAGTCATGATATCATCACGGGTACAGATGGCCGTGGAAATCGTGGCCTTTCCCTCTTCGATGAGAGTCTGGGCGTTTCCCAGCCACACATCGGTGCCGTGGGACAGGCCGGAAATCCGGATCAGATCCGAAAAAGTCTGGGGCTTCGTATCCTGGAGCATCTGAATAACGAAGTCCGTACCGAATTCGGGAATTCCAAGGCATCCCAGGGGACAGCCTCCGATGTCCTCCGGCCGGATTCCCAGCGCCTCGGTGCTCTTAAAAAGGGACATGACCTTCGGCTCATCCAGAGGCACTTCTGTGGCGTCCGTCCCGGTCAGATCCTCCAGCATCCGGATCATGGTGGGATCATCGTGACCCAGAATATCCAGCTTCAGCAGGTTGGCATCGATGGAATGGTAATCAAAATGGGTGGTTACAATGTCCGTCGTGTTGTCGTTGGCCGGATGCTGCACCGGGGTGAAGGAATTAATGTCCTCCCCAAAGGGAAGCACAATGATGCCTCCCGGATGCTGTCCCGTTGTCCGGCGGATGCCGGTGCAGCCCAGGACGATCCGGTCAATCTCACAGTTTCTCTTGTGGACGCCCCGCTCTTCATAATATTTTTTCACGTAGCCGAAGGCCGTTTTGTCCGCCAGGGTTCCGATGGTCCCGGCCCGGAAGGTCTGCCCGGCGCCGAAAATTACCTCCGTATATTTGTGGGCCTTACTCTGATACTCCCCGGAAAAGTTCAGGTCGATATCCGGCTCTTTGTTCCCTTTAAAGCCCAGGAACGTCTCAAAGGGGATATCAAAGCCCAGCTTTTTCAGAGGCTTCCCGCAGCTGGGGCAGAGCCTGTCCGGCATATCGCAGCCCGCCCGGCCGGCATAGGCCTTCACCTCCTCGGAATCAAAATCCACAAAGTGGCAGGACTCGCAGAGATAGTGGGGGCTTAAGGGGTTTACCTCCGTGATTCCGGCCATGGTGGCCACAAAGGAGGAGCCTACAGACCCCCGGGATCCTACCAGATAGCCGTCTTCATTCGACTTCCACACCAGCTTCTGGGCAATGATATACATGACGGCGTACCCGTTGGAGATAATAGAATTCAGCTCCCGCTCCAGCCTGGCCTCCACAATTTCCGGCAGTTTCTCTCCGTAAATCTCATGGGCCCGGTTATAACAGATATTCCGCAGGTCCTGGTCCGAATTCTCAATCACCGGCGGGAACTTCCCCTCCCGGATGGGGGAGATCTTCTGGCACATGTCCGCGATTTTCTGCGGATTATCCACCACAATTTCCTCCGCCTTGGCGCTGCCCAGATAGGAAAACTCCTCCAGCATCTCCTCCGTGGTATGCAGATACAGGGGGGCCTGCTGGTCCGCGTCGTCAAAACCCTTGCCGAACATGATAATCCGCCGGTAAATCTCATCCTTCGGATCCATAAAATGCACATCGCAGGTGGCTACCACCGGCTTTTGGAACTGCTCTCCCAGCTTGACGATTTTCCGGTTCACCTCCCGGATATCCTCCTCGCTGTTGATGTTTTCATGGTTCTCGTCCCGGATCATAAAGGCATTGTTTCCCACCGGCTGGATTTCCAGATAATCATAAAAGGAGACGATCCGGGAAATCTCCGGTTCGGGCGCCCCGCGGAGCAGGGCCTGGTACAGCTCTCCCGCCTCGCAGGCAGAGCCGAGGATCAGTCCCTCCCTGTACTTCTGGAAAACACTTTTGGGCAGCCGGGGCCGCCGGTTATAGTACTGCAGATGGGACTCGGAAACCAGCCGGTACAGGTTCACCCGTCCCGTCTCGCAGGTGGCCAGTATAATCGCATGATAGGTGGGAAGCTTGCGCACCGTATTGGGCGACACGCTTCCCTGCTCGTTCAGGGCATCCAGATCCAGGATATCCCTCTCCTTCAGCATCTTCACGAATTTCACGAAAATTTCCGCTGTACAGGCGGCATCGTCCACCGCTCTGTGGTGATTTTCCAGGGAAATATTCAGCGCCTTCGCCACCGTATCCAGCTTAAAGCGGTTCAGCCCCGGCAGAAGAAAGCGCGCCATGGCCACCGTGTCCACCACCGTAAACGTCTGCCCGATTCCCAGGTCCTCACAGTTTTTCTGGATAAAGCTCATATCAAAGCCCGCATTGTGGGCTACCATGACGGCGCCCCGGCAGAATTCCAGAAATTCCGGAAGCACCCTGTCAATGGTGGGAGCCTGGAGCACCATGTTGTCATTGATCCCCGTCAGATTCTCGATCCGGAAGGGGATGGGGGATTCCGGATTCACAAAGGTGGAAAACCGGTCTGTGATGCGCCCTTCCTCCACCCGGACGGCTCCGATCTCAATAATCTTGCAGCTGGCCGGCGAAAAGCCGGTGGTCTCGATGTCAAAGACCACAAAGGAATCGTCCAGGCTCTGTCCCCGGCTGTCGGTGACGATCCCCTTCAGATCGTCCACCAGATACGCCTCCATGCCGTAAATCACCTTAAAGGGCGCTGAAATCTTCTTCAGTTCCTCCTTGCTGACCTCCGGATGCTCCGCCTGATACGCGGCGCGGTACTCCGCATCAATGGCCTCCATGGCATGGTTGGCCTCGGGGAAGGCCTGCACCACACCGTGATCCGTGATGGCAATAGCCGGATGGCCCCACGCATAGGCGCGCTTCACCAGGGCCGCCGCATCGGTGACGCCGTCCATATCGCTCATCTTCGTATGACAGTGAAGCTCCACCCGCTTCCTGGTGCTGTTGTCGTGGCGGGCCTCCCGGAAATCCTTGATCTTCTTAATGCCCCAGACCGAAGTGACCGTCAGCTCATGGTCAAAGGCATCCGTCATGACCTTGCCTTTTACCTTGACGAAGGTTCCCTTTTTCAAAAGGCCCGACAGTTCCGGGATCTGCTCCGCCTTCACAAAAATCTTTGTCACGATGGTATCCGTATCATCGGTGACCGCGAACATCAGAAGACCGCGGCCGTTCCGCAGCTCCCGGCTGTCAAAGTTCAGGATCTCGCCGCGGATGACAATATCGCCCACTGCTCCCTCAATGCTGTCAATGGGGGTACTCTCCTCCTCAAAATCCCGGCCAAACAGCACATCCGGATTGTCGGAACGCCGAAGCGGCAGCTCCTCCCGGGCGCTTTTCCCACGATTGCCCTTCTTTCCTCCGCCGCGGCCGGATGCAGCCGTTTTCCGGAAGGTTTCCTTCTCTTCCAGCGCCGGGGCCTCCCCCAGAGCTGTGTGCTCCGCCACATGGCGGGCAGCCTCCCGCATCTCCAGCTCGCTTTTTCTTATGGCTTCCTCATCCCGCTCCTGCCGGAAAATCAGGCGGATCATCAGACGGAAGCCGCACCGCTCACAGAAAATCTTATCCAGAATCCGGTACAGTTCTTCCTCCTTCTCCCGGGCAATTACTGAATTTTCCAGGGCCAGCTCCATGACATCCGGCTCCGGGAAGGTAATCTGTGCCGTCCGGAACAGATGGAACAGCAGAATATGGTAATTCTTCAGTTCCAGAAGGATACTGGAATGATAGACCTCCAGCAGCTTTTCCGGCGTATACTGCCGTGACAGATAAAATCTTTCAATGATCTTGACCCGGATGGGCGCACGGGAAAAAAGCTGGCTCTTGATCATCTCCTCCAGCTGGTAAATATACTTTTTGTGAATCCACTGGCTGCTGACTGTATATACCCGCAGCAGATCCTTTCTCCGGTTCATGGTCACCCGGACCACTTCCATGGTGGAAAGAAGATCCTTCAGCTCTCCCTGAACCTCCAGACCCGGAAAGGTTTCCAGAAACTCTTTTCCCGTCTCTTCCATTGCGTCCTCCGTCTTTCTTCCAGGCGCCTTTAGCTCTGCCAGCGCAGCAGTTCCTCCCGCAGGCAGGACAGGAGCTCCTCTTCCGGCACCTTCTTTATAATCTCGCCTTTCCGGAACAGAAGGCCTACTCCCTTGCCTCCGGCAATGCCGATATCGGCCTCCCTGGCTTCCCCCGGCCCGTTCACCACACAGCCCATGACAGCCACCTTGATGTCCAGGGGAATATCCTGCACCAGTGTCTCCACCTGGCCGGCCAGGCCGATCAGATCGATCTGTGTCCGCCCGCAGGTGGGGCAGGACACCACTTCCACGCCGCCCTTCCGCAATCCCAGGGTCTTCAGGATCCGCCTGGCGGACTTTATCTCTTCCAGAGGGGATCCGGTCAGGGAAACGCGGATGGTATCGCCGATGCCCTGATACAGTATGATTCCCAGACCCACCGCCGACTTGATGTTGCCGGAATACAGCGTTCCGGCCTCGGTGATCCCCACATGGAGGGGATGGTCTGTCCGTTCCGCAATCAGTTCATGGGCTCTGGCGCACATAAGCACATCGGAAGATTTGATGCTGATCACCAGATTTTCATACCCCATGTCCTCGATCCTTCCCACCTGGGCGAGGGCGCTCTCCACCAGGCCCTCCGCCGTGACGCCGTGATACTTCTCCACCAGTTCCTTCTCCAGGGAACCGCTGTTTACACCCACACGGATGGGGATCTGTCTCTCCCTGGCCGTATCTACCACGGCCTTCACCCGCTCTCGGCTCCCGATATTGCCGGGATTGATGCGGATCTTGTCCGCCCCGTTTTCCATGGCCGCGATGGCCAGGCGGTAGTCAAAATGGATATCCGCCACCAGGGGGATATTTATCTGCTTCTTAATCTCGCCCAGAGCCCTGGCCGCCTCCATATGGGGCACCGCGCAGCGGATAATCTCGCAGCCCGCAGCTTCCAGTTCCCGGATCTGCGCCACTGTAGACGCCACATCCTCTGTTTTTGTATTCGTCATGGACTGGATCCGTATGGGACTTCCCCCGCCGATGATCCGGTCCCCGATCCGCACCTGTCTCGTTTTTTTTCTCTTCATCTCTAAATTCTCCGATACGTCCGAAAGGTAAACTCAATGTCGAAGCAGGTCTGCTCCTCGCTTTCCTCCGCCAGCTCCCATTCCGGGCTTTCATCCAGATTGGGGAAAAAGGTATCTGCCTGGTAGGCAAAATCAATCTTCGTCACATAGACGGTATCGCAGTAGGGGAGCAGCAGCCTGTACACCTCTCCGCCGCCGATCACATACACATCCTCCAGAGGGCTGCCCTCCAGAAGCTTCAGCAGTTCCTCCGGGCTGTGAACCACCTCCGCCCCCTTTACAGAATATTCCGGATTTCTCGTCAGGACAATATTTCTCCGGTTCTTCAGGGGCTGTCCTCCCGGAAAGCTCTCCAGCGTTCTTCTCCCCATAACCACCGTATGGCCTGTGGTGGTCTCCCGGAAAAATTTCATATCCGAGGGAATGCTGATCAGCAGCTTGTTCTGACAGCCGATGCCCCAGTTTCTGTCCGCCGATAAAATCGCCTTCATCTTCTCCGCCTCCTAAATCGCAATGGGAATATTCCTGATCTGCGGCCCTGTCACATAATTTTCCACGATCAGATCTTCCACCGTAAAATCATAGAAATTCTTCACTTCCGGGTTCAGCCGCACCGTGGGCGCCTCATACGTCTCCCGGCCAATCAGCTCCTTTACCAGGGGCACATGCCTGTCATAGATGTGCGCGTCCGCGATCACATGAACCAGCTCCCCCGCCTTCATGCCGCAGACCTGGGCAAACATCATCAGCAGAAGAGAATACTGACACACATTCCAGTTGTTGGCGGCCAGCACATCCTGGGACCGCTGATTCAGAATGGCGTTGAGGGTCAGACGGTCACAGCCCGGCTCCTTCGTCACATTGAAGGTCATGGAGTAGGCGCAGGGATACAGCGCCATCTCATGCAGATCCTGATGCACGTACAGATTCGTCATAATCCTGCGGCTGTAGGGATTATTCTGCAGGTCCCAGAGCACCCGGTCCACCTGATCCATCCATCCCTCTTTGTACAGATGCTTTACGCCCAGCTGATAGCCGTAGGCCTTGCCGATGGAACCATTCTCGTCGGCCCATTCATCCCAGATATGGCTGTGGAGATCATGAATATTGTTGGACTTCTTCTGCCAGATCCACAGAATTTCATCAAAGGCGCTCTTCAGCGCCGTTCTCCTAAGCGTCAGCGCCGGAAATTCCTTTGACAGGTCATACCGGTTTACCACGCCGAAGCGCTTGATGGTATAGGCGGCAGTCCCGTCCTCCCAGTGAGGGCGCACCTTTTCTCCCTCCGTGCTGCATCCATTTTCTATGATGTCCCGGCACATGCCTATAAAAATCTGATCTGCGTAACTCATGGGTTCAAATCTCTCTTTCTTCTATTTTCCGCTGCCTTCTGATCCCGGTCCGCGTATATCTATCATCTTATCATGCTCTGCAGCGGATGGCAATTTCTAAATTTTCTCCCGTCTCTGTACATGGCGGAAATACCGGCGGGGGCTCTTCCACTGGGAAGTAAAAATAGATTTATTCCAGTTAAACAGATACGCCGTACCGCAGGTTACAAAGAAATACGGCACCATCCCGTAGCCGAACACTTCCGCTCCGATCATGATGGCGGCCAGCAGGGTGTTCGTCCCGCTGCCGAATACAGCGGCATAGCCCAGGGCCATTACAAACTCCGGCGGCAGGCCAAGCAGCGGCGAGAGCACGCTGCCCAGGCAGGTGCCGATGCAGAACAGCGGAGCCACCTCCCCGCCGATAAACCCGGATGCAAGAGTCAGGATCGTCAGCGCCGCCTTCAGGATCCAGTCATACCAGTAGAGGGTGCCGCCGGAAAATCCCAGCTCGATCAGATTCTCACCCGTGCCGGCATAGCGTCCCCCGTGGAGCAGCAGCATGGCGGCGGCCAGACCAATCCCCATACAGATCACCCGGCGGTATGGATGTCCCTCAAACAGAAAGGTCAGCCGCAGTCTCGCGAAACGAATGCCCTGGGCAAAACAGGAGCCCGCAATGCCGAACAGCACGCCCAGCAGCGCCATCTTTCCGATCAGCAGAAGATTCATGGCCAGATCCGGATCCAGAGCATGGTGAAAATTCGTCAGTCCCAGCAGGCCGGAGACGGCGCTGGCCGTAAAAGCGGCGGCGGCCGCCGGAAAGAGGGCGCTGTATTCCAGTTCCCCGGCCACCAGAACCTCCAGCGCAAAAAACACGGCAGCCAGCGGCGTCCGGAACAGCCCGGCAAACCCTGCGGCCATGCCGGTCAGAAGAAAGATCTGTTCTCCCTTTTCCACCGTCCACTTTCTCTTCACCAGCCGGTCCAGATTGTCGGAAACCGCGGCCCCGATCTGGATGGCCACGCCCTCCCGCCCGGCGCTGCCGCCGCAGAGGTGGGTCATCCAGGTAGATAGCATGGCCAGGGGGATCATCCGCACCGGGATATCCCGGTCATCCCCGAGCCCCACCCGGAACACCAGCTTCATTCCCTGGGAAGCGCGCTTTCCAAGCCTCCGGTAGAGGAGCACGATGGCGGCGCCGGCCAGGGGCAGAAACGGCGCCAGCAGATGCAGGTGCTCCTCTCGAAGGCCGGTGCACCTCTGCAGGACCAGGCCGAAAAACGCCTCCAGCACTCCCACCAGGGCGCCCGTCAGAACGCCGCAGATTCCCAGAAATATCTGATTTTTATAATTGGAAATAATATGCTTCCATATGGTCTTCATAAACTCTCCCTCCCTGCTTAATCATACGCCCCGGTCTCCAAATTGTAAAGTTTTCCTTGCCGCCCCCTGCGTATTATGCTATAATCGCCACGTTTGGGACATTTTCCGGAATTTCCGGAGGCCCGTAAAAAAGAAGGAGAGTCTGCAAATGAAAAAGTTTATGAACGAGTTTAAGGAGTTTATCTCCCGCGGCAATGTCATGGATCTTGCCGTCGGTATGATCATCGGCTCCGCCTTTACCATGATTGTCACTTCTCTGGTGGATGATATTTTCATGCCTCTGATCTCAGTTCTCACCGGAGGCATCAGCTTCGAGGACTGGAAGATCATTCTGGGAGGCGGGGAAAATCCGCCCACCCTTGCCATCGGCTCCTTTGTGGCCGCCGTGCTGAATTTCATCATTGTCGCTTTTTGTATCTTCATGGTGGTAAAAACCTTCAACAAATTCCGCAGCCTGTCTCTGCTGGCCCGGAAAGAGGCGGCGGAAGAAGCGGCACCCGCCACAAAAATCTGTCCCTACTGCCGCTCTGCGATTGCCGCGGAGGCTACCCGCTGCCCTCACTGCACTTCTGTGCTGGAAGAAAAATAAATAAAAAAACCGGTATATCGCGGAACCCTTTCCGCGGCATACCGGTTTTTTCTGGCTGATCAGCTTTTTTTGTTTCCTTTTCCAAATACGGCCAGGATCCCTCCCAGGAAGATACAGAAATCTGACAGATTAAACACCAGCCGCGCAAACTTCTTCCACCTGGTTCCAAAGCTTACGTAATCTGTCACAGCGCCCTGGTGAAACCGGTCAAACCAGTTGCAGAGCGCGCCGCCCAGCATGAGGCTTAAGCCGGTCTTTCTGACATTTCCTCCTTTTTCTGGAAGAGCCGCCGCCAGAGCGATCAGCAGTCCCAGAATCATACCGGCTGTTCCCTTCCGGATGAGCGCCGGCCGTTCTGAGAGGGCTCCCAGGGCAATCCCCCGATTGTGAAGCTTCCGGATCCGGATTCTCCCGCCCAGAAATGTTCTTTCCTCCCCTTCCGGAAGATTCGCTTCCACATATTTTTTCAGCATCAGGTCGCCCAGGAAAACTCCCAGCACAATGATAACAAAGATCATGGATTATTCCTCTTCTTCCTGCGCAGGATTTTTCTCCTCCGCCGCTTCTTCTGTCTCCTCTGCCTCCGTCTTCTGCGGCCCGGAGGGAGTTCCGCAGTTCATGCAGTAATTGGCCTCCTTCGGAATCAGGGCGCCGCAGCTGGGACACAGCCTGGCTCCCTTGACCAGCGCGATCTGTTCCCGGCATTCACCGATCTCTTTCTTCTTTTCCTCAATGGAGCGGCAGATCTTTTCCAGCTCCTCCGGGATTTCCTTTCCCTCCGAATATTCCTGGTAGATCAGCTCGCCGATCTTCCTGCAGCTTAATTCCACCTGCTCTTCCAGATTATTTCTGCGGTTCCGTATTTTCTGAACCGTTACAAATTCGTCCGTCTTCCTGCCGACCATGTTGGCGGTACGGCTGAGCGTCTTTCCCAAAGTACTGAAAAACTCGTTTGCATTTGCCATAGTGTTCCCAACCTCCTTCTTGACAGCGGCCTTACGACTGCGCGCCCAGCAGGGGAACCTCCTGCCCCCGCATGATAATCCGCGGGCCGCCCGTATGTTCCACATATTCCCGTGTGATGACTACCTCACCGATGCTGTCATCCTTTGGGATCTCATACATGATATCCAGCATGAACTCTTCGATGATAGCCCTAAGCGCCCGGGCCCCTGTATCCTTCTCCAGGGCCCTGCGGGCAATGGCTCTAAGCGCCCCCTCCTCGAATTCAAGCTTCACCTCGTCCATCTCCAGCAGCTTCCGGTACTGCTTCAGGATAGCATTCCTGGGCTCCTGCAGAATCTGCACCAGCATATCCTCCGTCAGGCTCTCCAGGGAAAAGATAATGGGAAGTCTTCCCAGGAATTCCGGAATCATGCCGAAATTCCGCAGATCCTCCACCGTAACCTTCTGCAGAAGATTCCGGTCCTCATCATACTTATCCTTCAAATCCGCCTGAAATCCTATGGAAGACTGCTTGTTCAGCCGTTCCTTGATGATCTCGGAAAGCTCCGGAAAAGCTCCGCCGCAGATGAACAGAATATTTCTGGTGTTGACCGTAGTCAGCGGCACCATGGCGTTCTTGCTGTTGGCGCCCACGGGCACCTCCACCTCACTGCCCTCCAGAAGCTTCAGCATTCCCTGCTGCACAGCTTCCCCGCTGACGTCTCTCTGATTCGTGTTTTTCTTTTTGGCAATCTTATCGATCTCATCTACAAAAATAATTCCGTGCTCTGCCCGCTTTACATCATTATCTGCCGCAGCCAGCAGCTTGGAAACTACGCTCTCAATGTCATCTCCGATATAGCCTGCCTCCGTCAGGGAAGTGGCATCCGTGATGGCCAGCGGCACATCCAGAAGACGGGCCAGGGTCTGCACCAGATACGTCTTCCCCGAGCCGGTGGGTCCGATCATCAGCATATTGGACTTCTCAATCTCCACATCACTGTCCGCAGGCGCAAATACCCGCTTGTAATGATTATAGACTCCCACGGACATGATCTTTTTCGCCTGCTCCTGCCCGATCACATATTCATCCAGCTTCTCCTTGATCTTGTGGGGCGGCGGTATATCTTTGATGGTAAATTCCTTTTTGGCTTCCTTCTTTTCTTCCTTCTGCTTCTTCAGTTTCGGATCCGGCGGAATCTGATTTCGCAGCGCAGAAAGATCAATCATACCCACATTGGGAGGAAGATTTCGCAGCAGATCCTGATAGTTCAGGTTGCTGTTCTGCATGGTATCAAAACTTTTCTGCATACAGTCCGCGCATATATGAATATTTCCCGGCAGTTCTATCATCCTGCCGGCCCTGCTCTCCGGCCTCCGGCACATGAAGCAGAACTTTTCGTATTTGTCCTCCTTCTTCTCCTCCGGATTCTCACAAGAAGGCCCGGCCGGCACGGTTTCCTGTGTATCTTTCTCTTCTGACATGTTCAGCCCTCACTTTCCGTATATAATTGATTATATGCCAAAAAAGGCGGTGCTACAAGTAAAGTTTTTCTAAAGGAATGCCATGAGCGGCAACAGCCAGAGACCGCATCTCTGCGGATCTCTGGCTGTCATCCATCCCTTTCAGTTCAGGAACGTCTTTACTGATTGCTGTTGGTACTCGGCGCGTCGCTGGCAGAACCCAGGGTCACCGTCAGAGTAACCGCATGATATTCACCCTCGGTGGAACGCTGCACCACGACCTCCACCTGCTCACCTGCCGCATAGTACTGCAGGGTATCCTTCAGTTCGTCAAAATTGTCGATGCTTCGCCCGTCGAACTCCGTCAGCACGTCACCCCGCTTCATGCCGGCCTGCTCGGCGGGACTGCCCTCCACAACATTGGAGATTCCCACTCCTGTGGGCATTCCGTACATCTCAGAGGCATCGGAGGTTACATTCACTCCCTCGATTCCCAGATAGGAAGCCTGGCTCTCATCTACCTTGTTCCGGGTTTCCAGACTCATCAGTTCTTCCAGAATCGGCTCTGCCTTTGAGATAGGAATCGCGAAGCCGATGCCGTCCACGGTAGTACCGGAGGCTGTCGTAGAGCTCTTCGCCTCATTGATGCCTACCAGCTCGCCCTTCATATTCAGAAGTGCGCCGCCGCTGTTTCCGGAATTAATGGGCGCATCTGTCTGAATCAGTCCTGTAGATGTGATCGTATTGCCCGCATTGTCCGTCAGGGTCAGGTCACGGTTCAGCGCGCTCACGTATCCGCTGGTTACGGACTGTCCATATCCCAGCGCATTTCCGATGGCTACCACCTGATCTCCCAGTTCCAGCTCATCGGAATTACCCAGGGTGGCGATCTTGATCTGGCTCATGGTATCCTCCGGAATATCCGACAGGCTGACGGACACGACTGCCAGGTCATTATCCGCGTCCGAACCCTTGATCTGGCCTTCCACGGAAGTCTCATCAATAAAGCCCACAGAGAGGCTCTGGGCGCCCTCCACCACATGGTTATTTGTGGCAATCAGGAGCTCCGAATCGTTCTGACCCACAATCACGCCTGTTCCGGCGCCTTCTACCTCATACTGCTGCGTGCCGCCGAAGAAGCTCTGCATCTCCTCCACGGACATGGTGGAGATTGTCACCAGCGACGGCATGGCGTTGGCCGCAACCTCCTTCACCGTTCCGGTGCCGGAGGAAGTCGCCTGGGCGCTGCTGTCCGTGCTCGTATCCGTCTGGGCCACCGGCTGCGTTGTGGGAACCGCCGCCACTTTTGTTTCGCCATTCAGATATCCGGCCGCTTCGTTGACGCCGTACATGGTTCCGCCGGCCACCACTCCGAATACGAGGGCCATGGCCACGGTCATCGCCCACTTTTTGCCGGTGCCCATGGGCTGTCTCGTCTTCTTCGCCTTCACCTTTCCGGCTTTTCCGTGACCGGCCGCCGTCTGGGTGCCTGCCGTTCCGGTAGAATAATAGTACTGCTGCTTTTCGCCGCCCCGACCGCCATTCTGTCCGCCTGTACCCTGCCCGCTCCAGGTGCTGCCGGATCCCCAGGGATTGGCGCTCCCCTGACTTCCGCTCTGCTGGTGCACCTTGGGGTTTACCCAGCTGTATGTGGTGCCGCTGCTCTGGCTCTGGGTGTTCTGGCTCTGGGTGTTCTGATTCTGTGTATCCTTGTTCTGACTGGATGAAATTTCATTCCTGTTGTTCAGTTCTTCACTCATAATCATTTACCTCTTTCTTTATCCTTAAGCTATGAAAGTGCTTTTTTCTTTTTCCATCTTACATGGCTTATTCTAATGGGCAAATGTGTTGAATATGTGACGGTTTTCGTAAAAATAGGTGAACGTACCGTTATTTATTCCACGGTCACAGACTTTGCCAGATTTCTCGGCTTATCCACATCCAGCCCCTTTCCGATGGCAACATAATAACCGAACAGCTGCAGCGGAATCACCGCCAGGGAATTGGTGAAATATGGATTTGTCTCCGGAATGTAGATCACATAATCCGCCACCTTTTCCACCTCCGTGTTGCCCGCAGTGGTAACCGCCATCACAAAGGCTCCGCGGCTTTTTACCTCCACAATGTTGCTGATGGTTTTCTTGTAAAGCTCCGGCTGGGTCAGCACGGCCACCACCAGTCTTCCCTCCTCGATCAGGGAAATGGTTCCGTGCTTCAGCTCACCAGCCGCGTAAGCCTCCGAATGGATATAAGAAATCTCCTTCAGCTTCAGGGAGCCTTCCAGCGATATAGCATAGTCAATCCCCCGACCGATGAAGAAAATATGTTCTGCGGCCAGATAGCGGTTGGCAAACTTCTGTACTTTTTCCTTGTGGCTCAGGAGCAGAGAGATCTGCTCCGGCAGCTGCCGCAGGTCCTCCAGCATGGTCTGCAGCTCCTCCTTCCGGAGCGTTCCCCTGGCGGAAGCAAATTTCAGCGCCAGAAGATACAGGGCGATCAGCTGCGTACTGTATGCCTTGGTGGTGGCCACGGCGATCTCCGGCCCCGCCCAGGTATACAGTACGCTGTCCGCCTCCCTGGCGATGGAGCTTCCCACCACGTTTACAATTCCCATGGTCCGGCTGCCAAGCGCTCTGGCCTGGCGAAGGGCTGCCAGGGAGTCCGCGGTTTCCCCGGACTGGCTGACAATCAGCACCAGCGTATTTTTATTCAGAATCGGATTTCTGTACCGGAATTCCGAGGCCAGATCCACCTCCACCGGAATCCGGGCCAGCCCTTCAAACACGTATTTTGCCGTCACGCCCGTATGGTAAGCAGAGCCGCAGGCAACGATGAAGATTTTTTCAACGGCCCGGAGTTCTTCCTCGTCCATGCCCAGCTCTTCGATCTCGATTCCACCGTTTTTCAGCCGGGGATTCAGCGTATCGGCCACGGCTTTTGGCTGCTCCTGCATCTCTTTCATCATAAAGTACGCGTAGCCGCCTTTTTCAGCGGCATGGATATCCCACTCGATTGTGACCGGTTCTTTCTGTAGCTCTTCTTCGTCAATATTGTAAAAGTTCAGCGAATCCGCCTTCAGACACACCAGCTCCTCATTTTCGATAAAATATACTTCTCTGGTGTACTTCAGGATGGCCGGAACATCCGAAGCGATAAAATTCCCCTCGGGGCTCTGTCCTACCACCAGCGGGCTGTCCTTGCGCACTGCGTAGATTTCTCCCGGATGATCCCGGAACATGATCCCCAGCGCATAGGAACCTTCCATCCGGTGCATCACCTTCATAATCGCCTCCAGGGGATTGCCCCGGTAATAATAATCCAGCATCTGGGCGATCACTTCCGTATCCGTTTCCGAATGAAACTGGTAGCCCCTGGCTTCCAGCTTCTTTTTCAGTTTCATGTAGTTCTCAATGATCCCGTTGTGCACCACAACAATGGACGCATCCTCGTTGCTGTGGGGATGGGCGTTGGTATCTGAGGGTTCTCCGTGGGTGGCCCAGCGGGTATGGCCGATCCCGGCCGTTCCCGGCATGGTTCCGCCTCCCCGGGTCATATTATAGAGCACCTTCAGCCGTCCCTTGGCCTTGGCAATACGAATCTCCTGTCCGTCAAAAACGGCCATGCCGGCGGAGTCGTAACCCCTGTATTCCAGCTTCCCCAGTCCATCCAGAAGGATGGGCGCCGCCTGCTTATTTCCAATATATCCTACAATCCCGCACATATCTTTCCTCCTGCGCTGCTGTACGCTGTATCCTTTCCGTATCTTATTATCTGTATGCCCGTTTCATTCCTGCTTATTCTCTTCCTTACGGCATACGTCTTTTATTCTATCATAATACTTTCCGGGAAGCAATGACCGCCTTACAGCCCGAAATCTTTTCATCCCCCTTTTGCTCTAAAACCCAAAAAGGAGCCATTGCTCCACAGATGGTTACTCATCTATTTTGCAACGGCCCCCTGATTTTTCTCAATTTAATCGTGCGGAATGAATATTAACCGCCGATTAATGCGCATTTTTTGCTTTTTTCTTTACAGTTGCCAGAACTGCCACGCCTGCCGCGCCTATGCCGATGGGCAGAACCAGTCTTAAAGTATCCGTAGCATCGCCCGTGGGAACAGCCCCCGTCCTCTCAGCAGTCTCCTCCTTAACAGGAACAGCTGTCACAGCAGTTCCGCTGGCCGGCTCTTCCGTGGGATCTGCCGCAGGTGCTTCTGTAGGATCCGGTGTGGGCTCCTCTGTAGGTTCCGGCGTCGGCGTGGGCTCCTCTGTAGGTTCCGGCGTGGGCGTCGGCTCCTCCGTAGGTTCCGGCGTCGGCGTGGGCTCCTCCGTAGGTTCCGGTGTAGGCTCAACCACTTCTTCCACCGGCCGTACGATCATGCCGTACTGACCAATCACACCGTAGGGGATCGGCACATCCTGGGTCTGCGCCACGCCCGGCATCAGCTCATAACCTTCCGGAAGGAAGAAATCCTCCCCCAGGGTGAATACATAGTAATCTCCCACCTGGCTCACAGATGTTGTCTGCGCGTAATCCGTGCCTACAATCTCTCCCGTCACGGTCAGGAAGGTTACCTTCAGCCCGGTAATCACATCCACCTCTTCGGCGGGTACCGAATCCTCCGCGGATTCCACCACTTCTCCGGCCGGAACCTCCTCAGCGCCTACGGAGCACACGCTGACTCCTACCATCGCTGCCGCAAGGATTCCTGCTGCGCCAATTTTTGCCAGTTTCTTTTTAATCATTTTACTCCTCCAAAGAGCTCCTGCTCTTTTTTCATAAATAAATATAAAACCGGCAGTACCGGGGACGGAAAACTTCCGCCCCGGCATGCCCTGATTTTTACTGGAATTTCTCCATGAACCGCATAACCATTGTGGCGACTTCCGCACGATTCGCGTTCTGCAGCGGCTCAAGGGTACCCGTATCTTCCTTGCCGGAGATAATTCCCTGATTTGTGGCCCAGCCCATGGCTGCCTGCGCAAACTCTGATACCCTGCCGGCATCCGGGAAAGCCTTCCAGTCATCGGAAGTGCTCAGATCGTAATTTTTGTACTCCGCATAGCGGTACAGCATCGTGGCAATCTGTTCACGGGTAATATTCTCTGAAGTTCCGAACAGACCGGCTGTCGGGCCATCGGTATAGCCTGTGATGACGCCCGTCTGCTGCGCCCAGATGACAGCATCGGAATAGAACTCTCCCTCCGGCACATCCGGGAAGATAGCCTCGTATTCCACAGCGGGCTCTCCCTCCAGCCTGTACAGCATCGTGGCAAACATTGCACGGGAGGTTGTTACGTAAGGCCCGAAGGTCGTCTCATCCATACCGCTCATAATGCCGTGTCTGTAGGCGTACTCCACAGCGGGATAGAACCAGTCGGCTTCTTTATCCACATCCGTGTAGGGCAGATCGATGGGCAGCTCCACTTCCAGCGGCTCGGAGGTGTACGTCTGTCCCTCAAAGGTGCAGGTAGCCGTGCGGATCTCGTACCCCATAACCTCGCTGGGCTCGCTGGTAATCTCGCACTCTACTTCCTGTACATCCTTGCAGCCCTCATTGGTGCAGGCAAACTCCGCCGTACATGCCGTATTGTTGTCATGCCATACGAAGGTGGGCTCGCCGTACACGTGGCCGCCCTCCACCAGATCCACATGCTGCGTATCGGTAAAGGTCTGTCCGTTAAAGGTTGCCGTAGCCGTGTAATCCGCCTCGCAGCCGTTTTCCTTTGCTTCCACCGTACAGTCGGCGCTGCCGCCTGCCGTCGGGTCATTGACCACACAGTCGATCGTCAGACCCTTGCAGGCCTTGCAGCTGATTTCCGCGGTGCAGGTAGCATGATCCTCTGACCAGCTGAAAGCTGCCTCGTAATCATGGGTGGCTGTCTGTCCTTCCTCCAGCTCTTCCACTGCGGATTTGCAGATGGGACATACATAGACGGTACCGGTATTAAAGTTTCCGGCGTCATCCTTGGTGTAATAGGTCTCGTCCATCTTCACATAGTGATGCTGGGTGGGCTCGGTCTCCTCTGTCCGGCTGCCGGCCTCGATCATCCCGCAGGTGGTGCAGCGGTTCTCGGTAAAGCCGCCCATATCACAGGTGGCCTCTGTGGTAACCGCCTCGTATTCATGGCTGGTCCCTGTCAGATGCGCCATGTCGATGGTGTCCACAAAGTTGGCGCTGAACATGAACTCATCGTTGTCGTTTACTTCTTCTTCACCCCAGGCGCCGTTAAAATAGGTGTTGTAATTGGGGTTATAATTGGTCTCCTCATAGGCGTAGCCTGTATTCTCCGTATCGCCCATACCGGATTTGCCTGAAATATAGCCGAAATTGGTGGCTACCGATACGTACATTTTGCCGTCCAGCTTAATGGTCATGGAAGCAATCGGATTGTTATGTACCGTATACTGGGCATCTTCACTTCCGTTTGGCACTACAGTGAATCCCATGCCTCCCATGTTTCCGCCGGTCTCCAGGGTACGGGAAGCGCTCACCTCGTTGTACTCTTTCACTCTTGTCACCGCGCCGGTTGCCATATCGTAGGACATCACGCAGTTCGCGATACTGAAATAGAACTTGCCTTCGTAATAGGTGCCGGAGATGGCAATGGAGGGATACCGCTCCTGATAGGACTCATGCAGGGCAAAGAGCTCCGCGATTTCCGCATTGTCCTCCATGGCGCCCGTTGTGGGATTGTATACCTGTCCGCCAGTAAAATCAACCAGGGTGGTATAGGTGTCAGCGGAATCCGCTTCACTTCCGTCATGCATAACCAGCTTATACTCGGTGTTCATGAAATCGCCCCAGTCACCGAAGCCGCTGTCGCCCTCGGCCTGGGTGGAGACTCCGCCGCCTCCCATCATGCCGCCGAACTGATCCAGCATGCCCAGAGTATCGGTGGAGTCATAGAAATAATAGTAATTTCCCTCTCCGTCCGTAGAAACCGGGCTCTTCGCGAAAGCGAACCATGCCTTTTCATACGTTTTATCTGTGGCGATTCCGTCCGGATATGCCTCGGAAGGTCCGTAGGAGGTATCCAGATTGGAATAAAAACCGTCATACATGCTTCTCACAGAGGTATCGCTGACCATAAAGTACAGATGGGTCATATTTCCGTCCGTCTCCACACGGTCACGCATCATACACTCGATATAAATATCCGTATAGCAGGGATCAATGTAATACCACTCGCCGTCTACCTTGACAGCATTCCAGTAGTGATCCGAGTTAAAGTTGCCGGCGTCCATGCCAAACATGCTAATATCCGCATCATAGGTAATGCGCACGTAGTCTACCATGTAGTCCGCGTCGGGATCCCACGCGCTGGTGGTAACTGTCGCCTGCTCACCTGTTGTTTCGTCGATCACCGGCTCACCATTCTCATCCACCACCAGTTCAGTGCTTTCAACCGTATTCAGTTCCTGGGCTGTCTTCCATGTGCCGTCATCATTTTTATAGATCTCCGGGAAGGCCCACTGAATCAGGTACGCATAGGCATTGGCATAGCCCACGCACAGGCCGTGTCCCTCGGCCAGGGGCGCCACGTGATTGCCCTGCCATACGCTGGGGATCTGTGCTGCCAGTTCCGGCGGGATCTGCTGTTCGCCATCCCCTTCGGCCAGTGTGGCCGCGCTCTGCACGGCGCTTTCCGCTTCCCCGGAAGCTGTGCCTTCTTCGGTGCCGCCTGCTCCGGCCGCTCCTTCTTCCATCTTCCCGATCATGCTGTACATATCAAAGGTACAGTGGTTGGCCAGCCAGTCGTTCAGGGTAAGCAGCTTCTGGATCGTGGTCATGCTGTCATCCAGCTGCGCCAGAGCCTCGTCCTTGGCCGCCAGGATCGCGTCTCCGTGCTGCTCCACCGCAGCCTGGGCCGCATAGTAGAACATGGCTACGGCTCCGAATATCTCATCCGCGGATGCGTAGCCCGCAGCGGCCATATCCCAGGTCAGCGGAATGGAGGCCATGGTAAAGATGGATCCGATGGGATTGGACTCCGTGTCTTTCAGGGTATTGTAGGGCACCTGCACGCCGAAATAATCGGCATTGTCCACCATGTACTGCTGATAGGCCATGTAGATGCCGATGATCTGCTGCTTCTGCTCATCCGTCCAGGGATCGTTCGCGGGCGCGGGAATCGCCGGCGTATCGCCGGTCTCTCCTTCACCGGCATCCTCTCCCTCCGCCAGCACAGCCACCTCTTCCGTCAGGGCCTGCAGGGTGGGATCCAGGGATACGCCCATACCTTTCACACTTCCGTCTTCGTTGTGCACATAGGTAGTATCCACCATATCCTCGGCGTTGACTTCTGTCAGAACCGCGTCTGTCAGCGCCTCCGCCTCCTGCTCCTGCAGTCCGTATTCGGACAGGTCCACATAGTTGCTCTCCGGCTGGAACAGGATCACATCGCGGATTTTGTCCTGGACGGCGCTCCAGTCGATGGAGCGGCTCTCCAGTGACCGTCTGGCCCTCTGGATCTGCTGCTCCGTCTGGGCGTCTGTCTCACCGGTATCATTGGAAACCGTTCCTGCGGCAATATCGGTGACAGAAGCTTCCTGCTGAACGGTTTCATCTGAAGATGCCTGATCCGGTGCTGCCAAAATCGTTGCGGGCGCTGCTGTCAGCGTCATGGCTGAAGCCAGCAGCAGCGCCAGAATTTTACTTCTCTTCTTCATCACTCTCTTCCTTCCTTAAATAATTAAATAATTTATCCTGAACAGAGACAGCGGTGGTCGCTGCATCTGAAGGATCCCTGTCTTTGCCCGCTCAAAGAACGGCAATTTTATGGCAAAGCCTGCTAAAATAAAAAGCGAACCATTACATTCCCTTTTTAAGGCATTGAATGATTCTTTTTTGTGATTATTATATAATAGATTATTTTTTTTGTCCAGTCTGACTTTCTTTTGAACCGCTGCTCTGCCTCAAAGATTTCTCTGTGGCATAAAGAAAAAACAGCCTCCTTTTTTCTCTATTTATCCTTATTTTTGGGCTTTTCTCTTTATTCTTCCAATACGTTTCTGTTTCAAAATCTATTTATGCAAATAATCTGTCCTTTTTTTTGTCCACACTTTTCCCGCCATCCGCCAAAGACCTGCATTTTAAAAAGCACCGCTCCGCCGGAAGTCCGGCCAGAGTGGTGCTGTCATCCTTTTCTATTTGTTTTTTGTTAATCCCCTGCGCTTGTACATCCATGCAGTGATCACAGATACAAACGGTACCACCATGATCACGCCGAAGGTTCCGGAAAGGCCTTCCAGAATCTCGGTCCCCAGGAAATAGGAATTCATCAGCTGTCTGACCGGCATACTGTACGCATAGTAGATAATCATCATTGTGGATGCTCCGCCCACAAAAGCCAGGATCAGCGTATTCACATCCGTTCCCATCATATCTCTTCCCACGCGCATGCCGCTCTTTACCAGCTCCTTCATGGACAGTTCCGGCGAATGGTAATGTATCTCGCTTATGGACGAGGCAATGGACATGGCCACATCCATGACCGCTCCCAGAGACGCGATTAAGATTCCTGAAAACAGAATTCCTCCGGCCCGCAGCTGAGAATTCTGTTCCACTAAAATCAGGTTTTCCACATCTTCCACGTTATAACCGGTAATGTGCATAAAATGGGCAAAGGCGAAAGCCACAACGCCTGCCACAATGCAACCGAAAACCGTTCCGGCGATGGCCGCAAAGGTTTTTACGCTGAATCCGCCCAGCAGAATCAGAGTAAATAACGTTATCAGAATACAGCAGAGCACCGCTGCCAAAAACGGCTCCACTCCCATATACATCAGGGGCAGATACAGCCAGAGCACACATACCGCGGCAAAAATCAGGGATACGGCGGAAAGGATTCCTTTTTTTCCTCCGACTATGGACAGCAGCGCAAGAAAAAGGATTACAAATATGACAATCACAAAAGTTCTGTCATAATTATAAACGTTGGCCACAATGTTTCCGTCATATTCGCTGATGCTGATAATAACCCGGGTTCCCACTTCACAGGTGGCTCCATATAAGTAACCGTCGAGGCTGGTCGCCTCGACGGTTTCACCTTTGTGAGAACCACTGGTTATTTCCACTTTTACGATCTGTTCCCCGCTCCGGCCTCCGCTCTCTGTGATATTGTCCTGCAGAATCTCGGTGACCACCGCCTTCTCGAAGGAACTTCCGTCCTCCGCCAGCAGAGGAACCCTGTTGATGGAACGGTTTAAAAATATGAGACCGATAACAAAAGCCAGGGACAGAACCGCAAACAATATATAACCTGTTCTCTTCTGTTTCATAACACTTTATCCAAGATAACGGTCAACCATTACGGCCGCGTCCGCGCGGGATGCATTGTCTGTAGGAGCCAGCGTACCGTTTTCTCTTCCGCTCATGATGTTGTTGCTTACAGCCCAGATCATGGCCTCACGGGCGAAGGGGCTGATCTCCATGGCATCCGGGAAGTCCAGTACCGTTGTCTGCGCAGCGATACCGGCATTTCCACTGTATCTGTACAGCATCGTCGCGATCTGTTCTCTGGTGATCTCATCTGCAGGTCCGAAGTTTCCTTCGTCATATCCGGTAACCACGCCGGCTTCTACCGCCCATGCTACCGCATCTGTGTAGAACTGGCCTTCCTCCACATCGGGGAAGGTTACCTCGGAGGTTACCTCCGGTGATCCTGCCATACGGTACAGAATCGTTACGAAATGTGCTCGGGAAAGGCTGACGGAGGGGCCGAAGTGGGTGTCATCCATACCCGTCATGATTCCGTCCTCATACAGTCTCTTGGCAGCCTCGTAGTAGTAGCCATCCTCGCTCACATCCACATAGGGAAGTTCCTGCGCTTCCGTCAGTCCGGCCTTGGCATCTACCAGATTGTTGTAAATCTGCTGATACTCTTCCGAAGTCTTGACTCCCTGACTATTATCCATGGTCTTGTCCAGGAAATCCGCATATCCCTCTCTCAGTCTGGTGGAATCTTCTGCCGCGTAATCTCCCTGGGCATATCCGTAATAGTTCAGCGGATCATCCGGGTTGTCACCCTGATTTTCCTCATCGTAGTTATCTACCAGCTCGGAGGGAACAGCATCCTTGTCCGTCTCCAGATAATCTTTTGCAGCATCTACCGCATCTTCATACGTCCGGTAGCTGTCTGTGGTGTAATCAGAAGCATGGATATCTTCACTCTCATTGACCAGACTCAGAAGGGAGGCCTGATCCTCTGTCTTGGTGATGGTGAAATCTCCCGCGTATTTCGCGCCGGTATTATCGTATGTCTTAATTGTAAAGCTGTTGTCCGTAAAATCAATGGTGGAGAATGTGGGAGTCGGCGTATTGTTTCTCTCGGCAATGTAGTACTGCTGTACGGCGTTCAGCTCGTAGAACTTACTGCCGGAAGCAGAGCCTGCGGCAATGTACAGGGTTCCGTCGGGATTTACTGCCTCCTCATTGCCGTAATCGATGGCCTTTCCATCGATAATCTGGTACGTTCTCGCGTAGGAATGGTCATGTCCGGTCAGGCAGACATCAATGTCATACTGATCCATCAGCGGCGCGAAAATCGTACGCAGGTTTGCTCCATCCACATCCGAGTGGGGCTGTCCGGAACCATAGATGTCGTGGTGGAACATAACGACCTTCCATGCGGCATCCTTATGGCTTTCGATGGCTCTCTCTATTACCTCGCTGTGCTCCGCCGCATTCCGGTTGTTGCTGTTCAGGCTGATGAACAGCACATCGCCGTAGCTGAAGTAATAGTCCGCTCCGGAATTGGTATCTCCCAGCTCGGGATCCACATTCGGATTATTATAATGATACTGATAATCATCGCCCTTGCTCTCGTGGTTTCCGATTGTCGTGGCCAGGGGCAGGCTTCTCAGCTGCTCCGGTGTAGAGAATGCCGCAAACTCCAGCTCACGGATATAGTCTGCGTCAGCGCTGGAATAGTCGATCTGATCGCCGGCGGAAAGAATAAAGCTTGCGTCGGGCGCGATCTCGGATGCCATGTCCAGGGTCTTCTGCCATCCGGCCAGGTCGGAAGCGATGTTGGCATCATCTACCGTTCCCTGTCCCTCGCTGCCGGAAGCGCCCATCTGCGGATCGCCTACCAGAATCGTCTGGAAAGAATCAAAGCCCTGAGAAGTATATTCGTATACGTCGGACCACTCGGCGTTTTCGCCGTTATTCCAGGTATAGCTGTAGTAATATGTGGTGTTTTCCGCAACAAAGCCGGTGCCGGTGGTCACCTTGTTGGATGCGGTATAATCAATTCCTTCCCCTGCATCATTGTCTGTGGTTTTGTCAATGGCCGTTGCCGTACCCTCAAATACCCGGGCATCGGACAGGTCCGCCTTCGTTCCGATCTTTACAGCGGGAGTGCCGGACTGCTCGGAATACCATGCAAAATTCAGAGCTGTCTCGTCCTCTCCGGGAGTCAGAATAATCTTTCCTGCATCCAGGCGGGAATCATAAGCCCCTTCTGCCGCAGGCGCCTCCTCCGTGCTGTTCTCTGCTGCCGCCTCTGCCGCAGTCTGGGCCGGCTGCGCATCTTGGGCCAGTACCGTTACAGAAGTACCGGACATCATGGCAGCTACACAGAGTAATGCGATTACTTTTTTTGCTTTCATGCCTGTAATTCCTCCTCAATAAGTTTTAAGACGAGATTATGGTAGACCATTTTTCCGGGAAGTTCAATTGACTTTACAGCCATTTAGCAATATTTAACACTGCTTTTTCATCCCGTTTATTTTTGCTGCAGACTTTCCCTCCCCATGGCTGCCGGACATGAAAAAAGCCCTGACAGGCAGGACTTTTTTCACAGCATTTTTATTCAGTTACAGTCTCCGGAGAGAAAAATCCTGGCTCTCCAGCGTCAGATTCGGATTGTAATAGGGATCTCCCTTTTCCAGTATTTCCGGCCAGCGGCTGTTAAACAGAGCAACTTCTCGGTTAAACCGCTCTTTCTTTTCCGGCGTATCCTCCAGGCCTCTGGACTTGGATTCATAATGATACAATTCCGCATAGGGATTATAAACAATCAGGTATCCGGCACGCCGCAGCTTCATACAAAAATCAATATCATTAAATGCCACCGCCAGTTCTTCCGTCAGCCCTCCCACTTCCCGGAAAGCAGATTTTTTTACCATCATACATGCCGCTGTCACAGCGCTGTAATCCTGGGCACAGATAATTCTATGGCAGTAGCCGCTTGCGCCTCTGGGCTGCTGGACAAAGCAGTGCCCGGCAATCCCTCCAAAGCCGATGACTACGCCGGCATGCTGGATCGTATCATCCCCGTAATACAGTCTGGCGCCTACGGCGCCCACATCCTTCCGCATGCAGTAGCCCAGAAGCTCCTCCAGGCAGTCCGGATTTATGATTTCCGTGTCGTTATTCAACAGCAGAAGATACTCTCCCCGGGCCTGTTCTGCCCCGAAATTATTGATGGCAGAGTAGTTGAAGCCTTCTTTCCACTCTATGACCCGGACCCTGGGATTGCTGCTCTCCAGCTTCCGGTAATACCGGAAGGTTTCTTCCTGTTCACTGTTATTTTCTATAATCAGATATTCCAGGTTCTTATACGTACATTTCTCCAGAGACTGCAGGCAGCGGTCCAGGTCCTCGGTATGATCCTTGTTGGGAATCAAAACGGAAACCAACGGCTTTTCCTTCCAGAGATACTTCGTTCTGTACAGGCCAAGATATTCGCCTTCCGTGACCTCCGCAGGAATACCAAGTCTGTCAAAATGTGCCTGAACCGCTCTCCGTCCCGCCTCAAAGGCGTACCTCTTGCTCTCCGGATTCTCGGCCGTGGAATCCTCATGGCTCCTCCAGTGGTACAGAATGCGCGGAATGTGGCAGATATGTTCCGTTTCCTCCGTGCAGCGCAGTATCAGGTCGTAATCCTGGGCTCCGTCGTATTCCGGCCTCAGGCCTCCCAGTCTCTCCACCAGCTCTTTCCTTGCCGCAAACAGGTGGCAAATGTAGTTCACCGTGCAGAGCAGATCCGGATTAAAATCCGGTTTCATGTGGGGCTGAAAAAACTTGCCACCATCCATGGACATCTTATCCTCATCTGAATAAAAGATATCGGTCTCGGGATTCTCATTGGCCGCCTTCGCGAACGCATACAGGGCGTCCGGCGTCAATGCATCGTCGTGATCCGCAAAAACCAGGTAGTCTCCGGAGGCGGCCCGGATGGCTTCATTCGTATTTTCAGCTATTTTCAGTGCCTGATCGTGAAATCTCACCCGTATCCTGGAATCCTGCCGGATATACCGCTCAAGAATTTCCCGGAGCGGCGAATCCGGACCGCTGCCGTCAGACAGGCAGAGTTCCCATTTTCCATAGGTCTGTGCCTGCACAGACTGTATCAGCTTTTCCAGATACGGCTCCGGCGTCCGGTACAGGGGAACTACAACAGAAAACAGGGGGCAATAGGAAAACTTTTCCCGGCGCTGCCTCTCCAGCTCTCCCTGGGAGGGGAGATGCTTTTTCAGCCACTGATCGTATACCACCGGCCTGTCTTTTTTTCCGAAAAGTTTCCCGGCCGCCTTCTCCGCCACAGTCCCAATCCCGTAGATTTTTCCGTAACGCAGCGCCTTTTTCAGGATCTGTCCGGCTCTTCGCCCCAGCAGCGCAGCCCGGGTCAGCCGCATCTTCAGAAAACTGCTGGCAGTTCCGCTCCGGAATTCCACCTGCAGAAGGCCCGGAAGCTTTCCCCGGAGCCGCAGAACAAATCCGCACTGGTCGTGAATCTCCGCCTCCTGATACAGCTCCTCCACATCTGTTCTCCGGCTGCGCAGAAGCTCACAGGGCACCGTTCTCCCCTGCCCGTCTGTTACCAGAATTTCCACCGGCGTCCGGAAAACCGTCCATCCCCGCAGCACAAAGCTCCTGTCCGCGGGATCCAGCCTCGCTTCCTCAACGTAATAACCGGGGCCCTGCCTTTTTTTCAGCAGTTCTGAAACTCTCACCGCATACCAGAGTTTTCTATTTTTTCCCTCCGCCGCATAGAGCTTCAGCTGCCGGAAACTCTTCAGATTCTCCGGCAGACGTAAGAAGACGGTGACCCGCCGGGCGCCGGCCGGCATGGTCTGCAGCTGGTACCGCTCCCATGCGCTGGCCGCCTCCCAGTCGGAAATTTTGGCAGCAATTGGCGTGCTGTCAAGGAAAGCCTCCAGCCGGCTCTCCTTCGGGAAAAAACCCTGCAGTATATAGATGTCCGGATCCAGCAGGTGAAACCGGTCTCTGGTTACCTCCATCATCCCCTGTGCCATTTTTTATCTCCCGCAATATCATCCAAAATATCAAAATGTTCATAGGGAGTCCGCAGACTGCAGTCTCCGTACATCAGGGTCAGATTGGGACTGTAATACGGATCGCCTTTTTCCAGTACTTCCGCCCACTTCTCCCGGAACCGGGCTACTTCCCGCTTGAATCTCTCATACTTTTCCGGCGTGTCTTCCATTCCGCGGGACTTGGACTCGTAATGGTACAGCTCGACCCACGGATTAAAAACTATCAGTTTGCCCAGCTCCCTGACTTTCAGGCAGAGATCCATATCATTCAGAGCCACCCGAAACTTTTCATCCAGGCCGCCCACTGCTTCAAAACAATCTCTGCGGATCATCATACAGGCCGCCGTCACAGCGCTGATATTCTGAATCGCCTTGAGCCTTCCAAAGTATCCCACATCACTTCTGCGGGAATGCGTAAGCACATGTCCGGCAAAACCGCCCAGACCGATGACAGCCCCCGCGTGCTGCACCGTATTGTCCGGATAATAAAGTTTGGCTCCTACAATTCCTACATCCGCGCGCTGACAGTATCCCAGCATCTGCTCCATCCAGGAAGGAGTAATTACCTCGATATCATTGTTCATCAGGACATAGTAATCTCCCGTTGCAAAACCCGCTCCGTAATTGTTAATGGCGGAATAGTTAAACTCCTTTTTCCAGAACACTACCTTTACATTTTCGTACTGTTTCTGAATATCCTCATAATACTGAAACGTTTCTTTCCTGCGGCTGTTATTCTCCACCACAAGGATCTCATAGTTATCCCAGGTACTTTTTTCCTCGATGGAAGTAATGCACTTGTCCAGATCCTTTACATGGTCCTGACTGGGAATGATAATAGATACCCTGGGACTGCCCTGCACCTTCATAATCGTGCGGAACATAATGAAAATATCGGTATACTCTACCTTCGCCTCGATTCCCATACGGCGGTAATGTTCCTCCAGAGCCTTCTTCCCCGCCTCGATGGCGTACGTCTTGCTCTCCGGATTTCCCGCCGTGGAATTTTCGTGGGCTCTCCAGTGGTACAAAATTTTCGGAATATGATGAATCTTATCTGTTTTTTCACAGCAGCGCAGAATCAGATCGTAGTCCTGGGCGCCATCATACTCTTCCCGGAGATATCCCGTCTCGTCCAGAATCCCCTTTCTTACCATGAAAATATGGCAGATATAATTAATGCTCCGCAGAAAATCAAAGTTAAAATCCGGCTTGCACCGGGGATCGGAAAAGACCGTCGTATCAGAATTTACCAGATCCTCATCCGTATAAATAATATCGATGGAAGGATCCTCGTTCAGCGCTTTCACCATTTCAAAAAGAGCGTCCTCGGCCAGAAGATCATCGTGATCGCAGAGCATCACATAATCCCCCCGGACCATCTCCGCGGCGGCGTTGGTATTCCCGGCAATTCCCATATTTTTTTCCAGCTTCTGATAGCGGATTCTGGCGTCCGCCCCCCAGGAGGATTCCATATATTCCCGCACCTTTTCATCGGTGCTGCCGTCCGCCAGACAGAGCTCCCAGTTTCCGTAGGTCTGACCGACAATGGAGCGCATCAGCTCCTCCAGATAGGGAATCGGAGTATTGTACAGGGGAATCACAATACTGATGAGCGGACAGTAAGCGAATTCATGAGTACGCTGCTCCGCCAGCTCTCTCTCTGCCGGGAGATGGTGTTTTCTCCAGATCTCGTAATCGGCGGGGTCTCCCTCCATGTAATCCTTCACATAACGGATAAAATAAGGCAGCCCCCTCCGGCGGATCATTTTCCAGTTGTCTCTCCGGCGCTTCCAGCTGAGAAGTTCCGCCCTTCTTCCCCTGGGAGAATTTTCATATTCAAATTTTTTCAGATCGATTCTCGTAAACTTCTCTACGAGAGAGTTTTTAAAATGCAGAATCAGATAGTTACCCGTAAGCTCTGACAGCGGGACACTTACTTCAAATCCGTATACCTGATCCGGATTTTTGACATGAAAAGCTTTGTACACATCCGGTCTGGAGTTCTTCCTGCAGTCGGCTTCGATCTGCCGTCCGGTCTCATCCTCCACCGTGAGAATTCCGCTGCTGAGCTTATCGTAAACCCAGCCGCTGACAACCATACTGCTCCCCCGCCTGCGGACGCCGTCTATTTTCCGCATTAACGTCTGCCGCCCATACTCCTCCCGGATATCTTCCGCCTGTTTTTCCCAGATCACGGTCTCTGCTTCTCCCTGCCTGGCCTTGAGGCGGAACGTGCGGCAATGGTTCAGCAGCTGGTTAAGCTGAAAAAGAGAAACCTTGAAGCCTACCCTGGTGTCCTTCTTATACAGGGTCCGGCAGATCTTAAAAACATCCGGCCGTTCCTGATACTGAATACGATCGGGCTTTCTTTCCTGTCCGTCCAGTTCAAAATACAGTTCTATTGCCCCGGGCTTTTCCGAAGCCCTCCATCCGGTAAGCACGCAGGTACCCTCGTGTTTTTCATCGTCGTACCGCTCAATATCAACAGAAGAATATATCACTGCCATATAGCCTTATATCCCTTTCGCTTCTTTCTCTTCCTGCGGGAATCAATCTTTTTTCAGATCACGGAGACTTCCCCACCGGTGATCCTTCTCTGAAATAATCAGATCCTTTTCCGTCATGCCCTGGGGCATGGGCCATTCTACGCCGATAGCCGGATCGTTCCAGGCCAGCCCGCCCTCATCGTTGGGATGATAGAAATCCGTACATTTATACGCAAACTCTGCATAATCCGAAAGCACAATAAACCCGTGGGCAAAATTCTTCGGAATGAAAAACTGTTTTTTGTTTTCCGCAGAAAGAAGGACTCCGAACCATTTTCCATAGGTGGCCGAACCCTCTCTCAGATCCACGGCAACATCAAACACTTCACCCGACAGAACTCTCACCAGCTTATCCTGGGGATAATGGATCTGAAAATGCAGCCCCCGCAGCACTCCCTTTTTGGAGGCCGACTGGTTGTCCTGGACGAATTCCTGATCAATACCGGCCTCTTTATAGTCGTTATAATTGTACGTTTCCATAAAGTAGCCTCTCTCATCCCCGAACACGGTGGGGGTGATGACCTTCAGCCCCTCTATCTCACATGTCTCTACTGTAATCTTTCCCATTTCCCTTTCCTCTTTTCTTTTATAATCCTTCCGCGATATCCATCAGATACTGTCCGTAAGCGGTTTTCAGCAGCGGCTGCGCCAGCCGGATCAGCTGCTCTCTGTCTATAAAGCCTCGCTTGTAGGCAATCTCCTCAATACAGGAAATATACAGCCCCTGTCTCTTCTGGAAAGCCGCCACAAAATCTGCCGCATCCAGAAGCGCGTCGTGGTTTCCCGTATCCAGCCATGCAAAGCCGCGGCCCAGGGTTTCCACCCGGAGCATGCCTCTGCGCAGATACTCATTGTTGACACTGGTAATCTCAATCTCTCCTCTGGCCGAGGGCTTTACGTTTTTGGCAATCTCCACTACATCATTGTCGTAAAAATACAGACCGGGAACCGCATACTTTGATTTGGGATGTTCCGGTTTCTCCTCAATGGACAACGCCTTTCCATTCTCGTCAAACTCCACCACGCCGTACTCTCTGGGATCCTTTACATAATAACCGAAAATTGTAGCGCCCTCTTCTCTCTCGGCAGCCGCCTTCAGCACCCGGGAGAAACTCTGCCCGTAGAAAATATTGTCCCCCAGCACCAGAGCTACTCTGTCGTTTCCGATGAATTTTTCGCCTACGATAAAAGCGTCGGCCAGGCCTCTGGGAGATTCCTGCACCGCATAGCTGACAGACAGCCCCAGCTGCTCCCCGCTTCCGAACAGCTCCTCAAAAACATGAATATCCCGGGGCGTGGAAATAATCAGAATGTCCCGGATGCCCGCCAGCATCAGGGTAGACAGCGGATAATAAATCATGGGTTTGTCGTAAACCGGCATAATCTGCTTGGAAATGGCCTTGGTCAGCGGATACAGTCTTGTTCCCGAACCGCCTGCTAAAATAATACCTTTCATCTGAATGTCCTCTCTTTCACCTTTCTGTAAGACGCAAAAAAGCAGTGACTCTCACACTGCATTTTTGCGGTATATGTTCCCGATCAGCGGCCGCTGTACATATCCTCATAATACTTCTGGTAGTCGCCGCTGGTAACATTTTTCATCCAGTCCTCATGCTCAAAATACCAGGCAATGGTCTTCCGGATGCCGTCCTCAAACTTCGTTTCCGGATACCAGCCCACCTCAGCTTTAATCTTGTCCGGAGCAATGGCATAGCGGCGGTCATGTCCCTTTCTGTCTTCCACGTAGGTAATCAGATCATCGCTGACCAGCGCCCTGCGGGGATCGGAATCGGAAAGCATCTCCCGCAGCGTGTCCAGAATGATGTGAATGATCTGGATATTCTGCCTCTCATTGTGGCCGCCGATGTTGTACGTTTCAAATAACCGGCCCTTTTCCTGAACCATATCGATTCCCTTGCAGTGATCTTCCACAAACAGCCAGTCACGGACATTCTTTCCGTCCCCGTACACCGGCAGCTTTTTCCCGTGAAGCGCATTGTTGATAATCAGGGGAATCAGTTTTTCCGGGAACTGATAGGGGCCGTAATTATTGCTGCAGTTGGTGATGTTGGCCGGGAAATGGTACGTATCCATGTAGGCCTTTACCAACATGTCTGAAGACGCCTTGCTGGCCGAATACGGGCTGTGGGGCGCGTAGGGGGTTGTCTCATAAAAATATCCGCCGTCTTCTTCCAGCGATCCGTAAACCTCATCCGTAGATACATGCAGGAACTTGTGATCCGGCTTGAAGCTTCCATCCGGCAGCTCCCAGGCCGCTTTTGCCGCATTCAGCATAACCAGAGTTCCCAGCACATTCGTCTTAACAAACACCTCGGGATTCTTAATGCTTCTGTCCACATGGCTCTCTGCCGCAAAGTGGACAACCCGCTCTATATCATTTTCCTCGAAAATTTTGCTGATGGCTTCGCTGTCGCAGATATCCGCCCGGATAAACGTATAGTTGTCTCTGTCTTCTATGTCTTTCAGATTTTCAAGGTTTCCCGCGTAGGTCAGCTTATCCACATTGATAATCCGGATCTGATCTCCATACTTTCTGAACATATAGTGGATGTAATTTGAACCGATGAAACCGGCCCCGCCTGTTACTAAATAAGTACGCATGCTAAATCCTCCATTTTTTTCTTTGCGTATTATATCATCTGCCCCCCAAAAAAGCAACTTCTCCCGGGGTCAGCGCATAATTGCCCTACTTTCTCTTTATCTGGTCAAGAACCTTTCTTATGGGCGCCGTGGCCTTCCAGCTTCTTGAACCGGTAATCGTCCGCAGCTCCGTCTGCAGT
This sequence comes from Candidatus Scatomonas pullistercoris, assembly GCA_018713515.1. GTDB lineage: Bacteria > Bacillota > Clostridia > Lachnospirales > Lachnospiraceae > Scatomonas > Scatomonas pullistercoris. The sequence goes on along the minus strand of DVOO01000015.1, from coordinate 65,750 downwards.
GTCTGAATCGTTCCGTCTCTGGCAGAAATCTTTGCCGCCATCTCCGCCGCGTCCGCTTCCAGCCGCTCCACCTCCCGCTGCAGATCTTCCTTCTCACGGCCAAACTGCTGTCTCTCCGCCTCCATGTCTCTGATCACGAATTCATCCAGAAAAAGATGCTGTGCCATCTCGCCGTAGAACGTGGCCGGCGTATAGTTGTATACTTCTTCCAGCACCTGTTTTGTCCGCTCATTCCGCAGCAGCTCCTCCAGAGCAAAGATCCCCAGAATGGGCTGGTAGCGCCCGCCCGGCCGGTAGCCGCCGCACAGCAGAAAAGCCTTTTCACAGGCCAGCTCCTCCGGGGAGGAGGCCTCCGGATAACGGAACATTTCGCGGAAGGCCGAAGTAAAAAGTTCCTCTGTCATTCCGTCAAAAAAATGGCTCCGCAGAATCATACATTCGTTCTGATACCGGACAGTGGCCGCCTCTGTCCGGGCGCTGGTATTTTTTTCCTGCACATTCCGGAATCTCCGGAGTGCCGTATATCTCTGGGGCATCTTGTACAGATGCGTTTTTTTCACAGCCCGGACCCAGCAGTCAAAGTCATGAATCTGAAGGTACGCCGGATTATGGTCCCCAAGCTCTCTCATAAAGCGGCTTGTCATCATGACCGATGCATGGACGAGATGATTTCCATGGCAGAAAAAAAATCGCAGATTTTCCTCCCGCGTCATCTCCGGCATATTCAGAAGGCCGTACAGATCCGCCTCCTCTCTGTTCAGAGATTGCCCGTTCTCGTCGATCAGATCAGCGCCGGTAAAACATATTTCACAGTCACGGCGCGCCGTCATAAATTCCAGCTGGCGCTCCAGTTTCTCCGGCGCCCACAGATCATCGCTGTCTATTCTGGCCAGATACTCTCCCCGCACCTTCCGCAGTCCGAAATTTGTCACTTCTGAAATTTTGCGGTTTTCTTCCTGCAGGTACGCCTCCACCCGCTCATCCGCCTCCGCGTACTCCCGGATGATCTCCGGCGACTCATCGGTAGAGCCGTCATCCACGATTATAAACTGAATCCTCCGGTACGTCTGACCGAGCACGGACTCAATACTTTCCCGCAGCTGGCCGGCCTTATTATAATTTACCATTAAAACTGATATAAGATACTGTTCTCGCATCGCCCCACCCCGATTTTTCATACAGTATTTATGAGTCCGCTGCTTTCCCGGCAGCCCTTTTTATCGGAACAGGCGGTACAGGAACCACAGGAAAACCCAGATAAACCATTCCGCAAACAGCATAACCAGAAATGTTTCCACATCAAAACGTTCTGTAACTGTTTTCATTACAAACACGCCCTCTGTGGCATTTCCGCTGACCGTGAATGCCTCTCCCTCAAGCCCTCCGGGCTGATAAAAAAGGTTAATCCCATTGTTCGCCGATGTGCCCTCCTCCGACACTTCCACCACCAGGTGCCTGTCTCTGCATCCGGTAATGGCCGGTATCTGATAATAATGAAGCCGTCTCGCCCGGATATCGGATCCTTTTTCCTGTCCCTCAGACAGCAGCTCTCCCGTCTCCGCGTCCCTGACCCTGATGGTCACCACCGCGTCTTCATAGTCGCCCAGTACGTCCGATTTAATCATAAACCCGTCCAGCACATCCTCCTGACATACGAAGGACTGTGTAACCGTCTGTCCCTCCGTCAGCACTCCGATGGCCAGATATTCCGCCGTATTCACATTATTGTCGTATATTTTATGGGTTTTATTGGTGTTTCCATACCAGACAGCCAGCAGTATCGTCAGTATGATCCCTATCATAACGGGTACTCTTTTTCTCATAACCTCTCCATTCTGATTATGAATTCTCGTATTCCTCACAGTAAACTTTTGAATCTCCGTATGCCCTGAGATGGCCCTTCTCCAGCCACACAACTTTATCGCAGAGATTTTTCACCTGTCCGATGCTGTGAGACACAAACAGAAGCGTTGTTCCTCCGGACAGCATGCGCTGGATTCTGGCTTCACTCTTCTCCTGGAAATGAAAATCTCCCACGGAAAGCACTTCGTCCACAATCAGCAGATCCGGCTGCCCAATGGTGGCAATTCCGAAAGCCAGCCTGGAAATCATACCGGAGGAAAAATTTTTCACCGGCGTATCCATAAAAGGACCCAGCTCGGAAAAGTCCACAATATCGTCATAATACTGTTCCATCTCTTTTCTGCTGTGGCCGAGAATCGCGCCGTTAAGAAACACATTCTCCCTCGCAGTCAGATCAAAATCAAATCCTGCCCCCAGTTCAATGAGCGGGGCCATAGAGCCAAACACCTGGACACTCCCCCTGGTGGGTTTCAGCACGCCCGCAATAATTTTCAGCATCGTGCTCTTTCCGCTGCCGTTCAGACCGATCAGGCCCAGCGCCTCTCCGCGGCGCACTTCAAAGGAAATATCATTCAGCGCCCAGAATTCATTATAGGAAATCTGACGTTTGATTGTTTTAATTACATATTCTTTCAGACTGTCCACCCGCTCCGATGCCAGATTAAAACGCATGGAAACATGGTCGACCTTAACCATTAAATCTCTTTCCATATTTACCTCTACAGATTTAAGATGAATGTGTCCTGCTTTTTCGCGAAAAGCAAAAGCCCCAGAATCATCATCACAGCACCTTCCGCAAGTCCCACCAGAACATGCATGGGATCCGGCAGCGTCCCGTTCAGCATTACATCCCTGTAAATCATCAGATAGTTGGTGATGGGATTCAGGCGCACCACCCGGTACAGCCAGTCGGGCAGAAGACTCAGTGCATAAATAACGGGGGTCAGGTACATAAGTCCCGTCGTAAACACTCCATACAGGTGAATAATATCCCGAAACTTAACCGCCACTGTGGCCAGAATCAGGCCGAAGCCGAAACAGAACAGCACCAGCATAAACAAGGGTATGGGAAAAAGAATGATCGTCCAGCGCATCTCCACACCCGTGACGATCATAACGATCAGCAGCGCACAGTGTGACGCCAGCACATCGATAATCGCCGAGAGAATTCTGGACATAACAAACAGGTACTTTGGTATATAGACCTTCTTAAGCAAAGCTGCATTGTCCAGCATGGCCGACATGGCTGAACTGGTGGAACCGGAATAAAAATTATAGATTACCTGGCCGCTTAAAATATATACGGGATAATTTTCAATATCAAAACGGAACAGATTGGAAAACACAATGGACAGGATAACCATCATAAATAAGGGGTTCAATACCGTCCATAGAACCCCCAGCACTGATCTTCGATATTTAATTTTTATATCTCTTGAAACGAGTTCCTCCAGGAGCGGACGGAACTTTTTGAAATTCTGAATATAAGTAGACAAATTTTTACCTCTGCTTATGGTAATTTCCCATTTTTCCAAATACTATCTGCTATTATAAGCAGAGAAAGCCCGTTTGTCAACCGCTCTCCCGATGGAGCGCCGGGCCCTCTCTGCTGAGGCTTCATGCTGTTTTCCCGTAGAGGATCACCAGATCCGCCTCTCCGCCTTCAATACTGTTTTTAAAATAATAGCGGGCTTCCCGCCACACGGCAAGGGTATCGAGACCATCCCCGTCCCAGTCTCCCACCAGCACCAGATCTTCCTCGTGACCGTAGGCGATCACCGCGTCGGCCTCTCCTCCATCGATGCTGTTTTTAAAGTAGTACTCTTTCCCGCGCCGGACGCTGAGGGTGTCGAGGCCGTCTCCGTCCCAGTCTCCCACCAGCACCGGGTCCTCCTCGTGACCGTAGGCAATCACCGTGTCGGCCTCTCCTCCATCAATGCTGTTTTTAAAATAGTAGTTTTTACCCCTTCTGACGCAAAGAGTATCTACTCCATCTCCGTCCCAGTCTCCCACCAGCACCTCATCATCCGGGCGCCCGTAGGCAATCACCGTGTCAGCTTCTCCGCCGGTCTGGTCGTTTTTAAAATAATACATGTTTCCGATCCGTCCGCAGAGAGTGTCTATTCCGTCCCCGTCCCAGTCTCCCGTCAGGGTCTCTTCCCAGGGGCTTACCTTGGACAGTCCAAGATAGGCGGCGATTCCCCGGGCGTCGGCCTCAGCCAGACTCCTGCGCGCCTCCGCGGTGCTAAGATATGTTCTGAAATCCGATTCATTATTTAAGAATCCGTGTTCCACAATGATGGAGGGTACATCCAGCATCTGGCCGTAGCGGACAATCCCGTAATAATCCGAGACGCTTCCGTCCTCATATACGTCCTCCGGCTCATCCCCCATACGGATTACAAATCCTCTGTCCTCAAATCCAAGGCCCGCCAGCTCATCCAGAATACACCGGGCCAGATCCTGGCCCTCCTGGGCATTTTCCGGATTGTATGTACCTATTTTGGCCACCATAGCCTCCACGCCGCTGGCTGTGGTCTCCTGATCGTTTACGTCGCCGGCCGCATTCAGATGAATGCTCACCAGAATATCTGCTTCCAGCTCACTGGCATATTCTACACGTTCATAGATGGAGGGAGTGCTCTCCGCGTCCCGGGTCAGATATACCCGGACGTTACCATAGCTCTCCAGCTCTTCCTGCAGATACTCCGCAATTTCCATGGTCAGCTCTTCTTCCCGGTACACAATGCCGTCCCAGGTCTTATAAGTTCCCGGCGAATCCGGCCCATGGCCCGGATCAATGACAACGACCGCTTCCTCATCCCCCTCTTCCAGAAGACGGATTCCTTTATCTGTCTGATCCGTTTCCTCCATGGCATTGCTGATGGACGCGGCATCCTGCTCCGCATCGCTGACAACGTAATCGGAATAATTCTCTTCGGAGAGGACGATTCCTTCCTCCCCGTCCAGGGCCTGAAGTTCCGTCCGGAAGGCACGGCCATCCAGTCTGCCCTCCATACAGATCAGCTCGGCGGCATCTGACAGGTGAAACGCCGCCACGTTGGAGATTGCTTCGCCTTCTACCTGTACTTCCCGCCCCTCCTCACGGATGGTCAGAAGTACATCGGAAAGCTCACTGTCCTCTCCGCCGGCCTGAATAAATACATCCCGGCCCTCTTCTGTAGGCGACTCCAGAATATATCCCGCCTCTACTGCCTCCGGCGTCTCTTCGGCGGCCATCACCGGCACCGCTCCAAAAAGCAAAAAGAACGCTCCCAAAATCCAGCTGTATTTTTTCATCTGCCTTTTTTCTCCTCCACATTCTGTACGGTTCTGCGTCCGATGGAATTATAAATCACCGGATACGAATCAAAGGCTTCCACCGGATAGCAGTTTCTTCCATCCAGGATCACCGGCCGGCGCATCTTTCTGCAGAATACCTCCGGCGTCAGCCCTTTAATTTCCGGCCATTCCGTAAAAATCAGACAGAGCTCCGCCCCTTCCAGAGCCTCCTCCGGTGTCCGGCAGTATCTGAGTTTTCCGGGATAAAGCATCTCAAACTCCGCCTCCGCCACGGGATCATAGGCGAAGATTTCCGCTCCGTCATCCAGAAGTATGCCAACGTTGCGGATGGAGGGCGCTTCTCTCAGATCATTCGTGCCCGGCTTAAATGTAAGCCCCAGAACCGCCACCCTGACCCCTTCCAGGGAATCGTAATACTGCCGGGCCTTTTTGATCAGTTTCAGTTTCTGATTATCATTGACCTCAATAGCGGCTTTGATCGTCTTGAATTCCGTATCATAGTAATTTCCCAGCCAGTGAAGCGCCTTAGTGTCCTTGGGGAAGCAGGAACCCCCGTAGCCAATGCCGGCATTCAGGAAGCGCCCGCCAATCCGCTGGTCAAAGCCCATCCCCCGGGCTACATCTTCAATATCAGCGCCGATGGCCTCACAGAAATTCGCCACTTCGTTAATATAGGAAATCTTCAGCGCAAGAAAATCATTGGAGGCATATTTGATCATTTCCGCGCTGCGGCGGTTTGTCAGAAGCTTTGGCGCCTCAAAGGTCTCATATACCTTTTCCAGGGCTTCCCTGGCCCGATCTGTCTCCGCGCCGATGACGATCCGGGACGCGTGGAGGGTATCCCGCACCGCTGTCCCCTGGGAGAGAAATTCGGGATTGGAGGCAACATCCACCTGCACCGGACGGACCAGCCTTTCCCGGATATAACTTTCCAGTTTGTCGTTTGTGCCGATGGGCACCGTGGATTTTACCACAATCACGCAGTCCTGCTCCAGCGACTCTGCAATCTGTCCCGCCACCCGATATACATATTTCAGGTTCGCGGAACCGTCCACCTTTTCCGGAGTTCCCACTCCAATAAAAATTACTTCCGCATCCCGATAGGCCTTCTGATAAGCGGTGGTAAACGTCAGCCTTTCCCGGTTCCTGTCCATCAGCTCCTGCAGACCCTCTTCATAGATCGGCGCCTTTCCCCGGCGCATAACTTCGATTTTTTTCTCATCCACATCCACACAGGTTACCTGATGGCCGTGCTCCGCCAGGCAGACACCCGTCACCAGACCCACATATCCGGTTCCCGCAACCGCTATCTTCATCTTCCTACCTCCAGCTTCTTCTGTATCTTTTTTCTGAACGCCGCCAGCAGCGCCGCGGCCCCCCAGGCCGCTCCCGCCACACCGTACATGGCGCGGATCTGCTGGGGCTCATACCGGAATTCTACCAGACTGTCCCCGGCCGGCACTTCTACGCCCCGGAATAAATAATTGGTTTTCAGCAGTTCCTGCTCCTCGCCGTTTACGTACACCTTCCAGTTTTTATCATAGTATTCGTTCAGCATAAGAATTTTTGCCGACTCCGTATGGACCTCCACGGTCACCACATCGTCTGTTCTGCTGACAATCCTGGCAGTGTCCGATTCCGTCAGGGGTCCGTAGGAACTCTCCATCCGTTTTTCCGACTCTTCCTCCGTAAGAAAAACCGTATGTTTTTCGTATTTCCCCGCCATCTCATGCAGAATTGTCCGGTCATCTCCCGTTCGGACGGTATCGGCCAGTTCCACGCGGTCCGTATAGTCCTCCAGTTCCTCAACAATCAGACCGTCTTCTCCGGCATAAACCGTATTGTAATAGCAGAACATCCACAATGTCTGCCCGCTCTTCTGACCATCCACAGATATTCCGGGTTCGCCGGAAGCAGCTACGGTATATAACGACAAAGACCTGTCCGCAGGCGTATTCACGGTAAGTTCCATCTGATACGCCCGTCCGCCCTCCAGATTATTTTCTCCCAGTTCCATGACGTACAGCGCGTTGTCCTGCATGTCTTTCATGGGGAAAGTTTTCTCGTACACAACCAGTCCCGTCTCCGGATCCGTGAAACGGAGGCGCAGCCGGTCTTCTCCCTGATACTGGCATCCGCTGGTACCCACCGCAATTACCATAACCTCCGGCGAATCTTCTGAAAATTCTGCAATCTGTTCCGCCGAAATTCCGTCAAAGACAGGACCTACAGGTGTCATTGCCTCTTCCGGCCCCGAAAGGGAATGCGCAATATATTTTACCCCCATGTACTGCAGGAGTTCCCGGTCCGCATTTTCCGTCAGCACAAATCGGGTGGGGCTGGTAAAGCCCTCGCTGTCCAGAAGGGTGTAATAATTTTCCATATCCGGATTCGTCAGGGTGAAATTGTGGGTGCGGATATCCTCCAGGCCGTAGAAAATATTGGTATTGGGGAACAGCGTCCACTCTCCCGTAGCTGTCATTCTGGCATCTCCAACATTCTCCTGGAGAAACGTAATGGTATCTGTGGCCGGAGGAAGATCCCCGGCCTCCTTCTCCACCATGGGGAGGTTATTTTTCGCAAAGGATCCCATATCCAGCACGGCAACCAGACACAGGCCCGAAAGAATCAGATTCCCGGGGATCTTTCTCACCAGAAAAGCCAGAAGCAGAGCGATGATAATTCCTGCTTCCAGCAGGTAAACCCGGAATTCTGCCCCATGCCCCTGATTCTGATAGACAGAATACGTCCACAGCAGCCCCAGGCCCAAAAGCGCCGCCGAGCCCGCGGCAAAAAGACAGGTTTTCAGTTTCTTTCTGCAGTAATCCTCCCGGTTTACCGCAATATCGTTCAGATTCAGGCCGCCCATCACCACCAGCACAAAATCCATCAGACAGACCAGACGGAATTTATGCGAAGTGTTGACCAGAGGCAGATGGGTATAGATCCCATCCAGGGCGTGGGTGAACAGCAGTATAAATACCACGGCTAATGCCGCGGTCCAGAAAATCATTCTTTTCTTCTTTCGGAAATTATATGCAGTAAAGATCACCAGTGCCGCAGCCACAAGACCTACATAAATCGTAGATTCATTTGGATGATATTCCTCATTTATCCGGAGATACGGCATAAAAAGAGTCTGCAGATAATCCATATCCAGGGCCCAGGTGGCCAGTCTTGTCCTGGAGCCGGCATATCCGTTGGAGCCCACCGAATTTAACAGGCTCACCAGATAGGGCATACTGCCCAGCACTCCCAGGGCCACGGAGGCCAGGGTACAGCCATATATCTGAAAAATTCTTTTCAGGCTGGAGCGGTAAATCCAGGCAGTCCGGAACAGCACATAGGCTGCCAGCAGATACATAAAATAGGCCGCATAGGTGGGCATGCCCGCCACCAGCATCAGATAGACGGAGGCCGCCAGCCCGAAACAGTATTTGAATTTTACCGTTTCCAGAAATCTCTCGAAAAAGAAAAAGGCCAGGGGAGCAAAGGCTGCCACATCACTGTGCTGCCATCCCAGCCAGAGGACGATCACAGAGCAGAAGCAGTAGGATACGCCCGCAATGGACGCCACAATTTTCCGGCACCCCATAGCCTTCATGAAGAGATACATTCCCAAAAAGGCAAGGGTAAATTCCGCGATGGCCCGCAGCAGGGTTGCCGTACTTAAGGGCAGCAGAAACAGATAATTCAGGGGATACAGCCAGCTGGACCCGTCCACAGGGGCCCCAAGGCCCGCCTGGGAATCCCAAAAGTCCATAACCGTCCCGTCACCGATGGTCGTATACATAGAAGGAATATACGAATCGATGACGTCTGTCATAACAGGATCTTCCACGGAAACCTCCAGAGAATCCCATGGCTGACTCAGATACATCATATTCGTATAAGACATCTGGTACTTTCCAAAAAAGAAATTGGAAAACGTAAAAAGAACTGCGGCCAGAATTCCAATCAGAAGCAGCCAGTTAATTTTTTTCAAAAAAGTCTTCATTCTGATCCCTTTCTTTTTTTATGGCCATAATTTTTTCAGCCAGCTTGGCGCTGCTGCCCATTTCCACAAAATAAATCCCCGGTTCCCTGTCTGAATACAATTCACGATTCGCCGCATTGTCCCCCAGAATCATGGGTTTCTCCATAGCTCTGTAAATGTAGGCCTTCCCCGGAATCGTCCTTCTGGCTTTGTCAATAGATGCGCAAAAATGTCCGGCCAGACACAGGTCGGAAAAAGCGATATAATCCGACAGCTTTTTCTGGTCCAGCCAGGGAATATAATGTATATTTCCCCCCTGGGGCGCCTGCAGCTTTCCATTTACCGGACCTATAATATAGAAACAGATTTCTTTCCTGTCCTTCAGCAGCTCCGCGGCCCCCAGAACGATATCCACTCCCTGCAGGGGCAGCACGCTGCCGAAATAGAGAACCACATATTTCCCTTCTGCTTCCCAGGGCCTTTCCGCCCGGTGGGGATAATAGATCTCCCGATCCGCCTCCAGATACAGTACCTTCACCTTATCCGGATCCGCTCCCAGTTCCCTGCAGAAATACTCTCCATGAGCTCTCGTATCTGCCACAATCACATCCGCCCGGCTCAGAGTCCTTCTGTCAGCACCAAGAAGCCGTTTCCCCAGAAAAGAAGCGGGCGATACCTTTTTTCTGTCGAAGCACAGCGTATCGTACATGGAGATGAAAAAATCAATATAAAGCCGGCTTTTTTTCAGCTTCCATCCCCAGAAAGGAACGACCAGCTGGGGCGCGAACCCCACGAACACCGCCTGATACTGTCTGCATCTGGCGCGCAGAAGTTTCCAGAACACCTTCATCAGGCGCAGCGGATAACTTTTATCCGGAAAGGCAATCACATCCAGCTGGAACGCCTGTTCCGCCAGCAGGCGTATTTCCTGCGTATTCCTCAGATAGTCCAGATTCTTTGTCGAAATAAAAAGAACCTTTTTTCCCTTTAATTCTTCAAACATGCCGTTTCCCCGCACCTCCCGTAAGCAGGAATAAGCCCTCTCTTCTCTCGAAGTTAGAAGGGCTTATTCGATTCTCAGAGATCTCCTTTCTCACGAATATCGTCTCTCTTTTCTGTCTCTTTTCCCTGTTCGCGGCTGCTCAGCTCATAATCCATCCGCCGGATTCTCTCCTGCATATCTTCCATTATTTTACGGTTCGATGCAATAAGATCTGCCTGCAGCCCGGAAATAAAAGTCTGAAATCCCAAAATCATCAAAGTACTGGCCAATATCAGCGACTGTATATGGCCTGCGCTCTGGCCCATCCCCAGATAGACCAGAAAACGTATGCCGATAGCCAGTCCCACCGCAAAAACAATCCCTCCGATAATAGAAAAAAATCGAAGAGGTTTATACATCATGAATGCCCGGACAATCGTAAGCAGCGATTTCTTCACGTATCCAAACATACTGTTAAACAGCCGGGATTTCCGCAGTTCCGGATTCGTCCGGATGGGTACGGAAGTGATGGCCATCTTTTCCCGCCCGGCCTGAACAATGGTTTCCAGGGTATATGTGTACTCGTTGACCACGTTCATGCGCAGAGCCGCCTCCCGGCTGTAAGCCCGAAAACCGCTGGGCGCGTCAGGAATATCCGTTTTTGAGGCCTTTCGCACAGTCCAGCTTCCTATATGCTGAAGCTTTTTCTTTAAAGGGGAAAAGTGTTCCGTCTCATCAATCGGCCGGGCTCCGATCACAATGTCCGCCTTTCCATCCAGTATGGGCCGGACCAGTTTTTCTATATCCTCTCCACAGTACTGATTATCGGCATCCGTATTGACAATGATATCGGCGCCGTTGCGGAGGCAGGCATCCAGGCCGGCCATAAAGCCTTTGGCCAGGCCCCGGTTGCACTTGAAGTTTACCACATAATTGATGCCCCATCTGCGGGCCACTTCTACCGTATTGTCTTTACTGCCATCATTGATGATCAGGTACTCTATTTCATCGATTCCCTCAATCTGCCGCGGCAGATCGTTCAGTGCAATTTCCAGCGTCTCGGCCTCATTGTAACAGGGAATCTGAATGATCAATTTCATTATCGCATACTCCTTCTAAAATCCTCTTCTTATGTATTCTCTCCACATCTTTTGCAAGTATAGCATAGAAATTCCGCGTATGCAATTTACAGCACACTATTTTTTACATCTGTGTAACATCTGCCACGTAAATATATTCCATCTCATACTGACTGCCCGAACCATCGGGTCTGTAGTGGGCATTCTGCATAAACAGCTGAATCTTTCCGGTTTTCTGCCAGAGAGATATATCGTAAACAGGTTCCCACTCTCCCATATCCCCTGCTGTAATATCCATGATTTCCTCCGTGACCATTTCGCCTCCCTGAAAAATCAGTTTTGCTGCCGATGCCCGGGATTCCCGTTCTTCATCCCGGAAAAATACGCAGACCTCTGTTTCATCTCCGCTGCCTCGCACTAAAATCTGCGGCCGGGCACAGGGGAGCTGTCTGGTCCCTCCGCCCGTTAATTCAAAGTCTGTAGAGCGGATATTCGTATTATAAACAATCCACCGGCTGTCTGTATAGCGGATAATATTGTACTGTACCACTCCCTCTACCCGCCAGTAAGAGATAATATAGGGCAGATCCTCTCCATCCACCGTCATGGATGTCTGATTGATCAATGCGCTTCCCTGGGGAATCTGGCAGATGGTCTCCCCGGTGGCTTCTGTAACGGGAAGGCTGTATTCCTCTCCCCGGGAATTTTCAAAAGCTGTTCCCGTGGCATCCGTGGACACAGCGTATAACAGATTATAATTGGTGGAGACATCCTCCGTCTCTCTCCATACCCAGCTGATATGCAGCCGGCCGGTACTGTCTACGCAGGCCTGCCAGTAGGGAGATCTCTGCCCTTCTCCGGAAATAAGATCATCATGAAGCCTGGTCCAGGTTCCTGTCCCTGTATCGTAATGATTCAGCACCAGATTCCCATTGCCGGAGCTTCCGTTTCTGTACAGAAAAAACATGTCTCCGGAGGGCTGTACGTAGAACTCCGGATACGTAGCCATATCCTCCTGGCGTCCGACCATTCCGGCCCTTCGCAGGGAAAGGCTGCCCGGCTGATCCGCCACGGCATAATTCAGCGCGCCGGCATGCATGCTCCAGGCCATGTGCAGATAACCGCTGCCGTCCACAGCAATCGAAACCGAGTTATGGGCGTCCGTAATTTCTCCCTGAAATCCTGTCCAGCAGTATTCCCAGTCTCCACCATTCTGTCTTTTTGCCAGAACAATGTTGCCGGAGTAGTCATAATAGGCACAGTACTGGGTTTCATTTCCCTGAGGATCTATATAGGTCGCCAGAGCATTTTTTCTGAAGCTGACAGAGTTCACCGCGTTGCCCGCAAAGCCGCGGCTCAGACGGCTGTACTGGAACCCTCTGGACTGGTTGAAGGAAAGGTCGCCGCCTCCCTCTATCTCAAGTTTTTCGCCTCCGTCTGCTCCTCTCCAGTTGCCCGCATACACGGTATCCTTTTCTTTCCCGTAGGCCAGCACATCATCGGCCTCTCCGCCGGAAATCGTATTCTTGAAATAATACAGGTTATCCCGGCGGACACACAGCGTATCTAATTCGTCTCCGTTCCAGTCTCCCACAAGCACGGTATCCTCAGCCCTTCCATAGGCCAGAACGGTATCCGCTTCGCCGCCTGCAAAGCTGTTCTGGATATAATAAAGGTTATCCCGGCGGACACAGAGCGTGTCCACGCCGTCGCCATTCCAGTCTCCCACCAGCACCTGATCTTCAGGCCGGCCGTAGGCAATCACCCGGTCAGCCTCTCCGCCGGAAAGACTGTTCTGAAAATAATACAGATTTCCCCGGCGGACACACAGCGTGTCTACGCCGTCTCCATCCCAGTCCCCCACATACACCTGATCTTCAGGCCGGCCGTAAGCGATCACAGCATCGGCTTCTCCTCCGGAAAGATTGTTTTTAAAGTAATACAGATTTCCCCGGCGGACACACAGCGTATCTACCGCGTCGCCATTCCAGTCTCCCGTCAGAACCAGATCGTCGGCTCTTCCGTACCCCACGGTCCGGTCTGCTTCCCCTCCGGAAATCGTATATTTAAAATAGTACAGATTATCCCGGCGGACACACAGCGTATCCGGATAATCCGTTATATTTTCGCCGCTGACACGCAGGGTTCCTTTTTCAAAAGTCTGGTATGTTTCTCCCACACTTCTGACCTGCTCTCCCAGGGGCGCGCCGAAGCTTTCAATTCCTCCTCCGCCCGCAAACACATTCAGCAGGGGGAGCCGGATGCTGTATGTCCCGTAATTTCCGGTCACAATCATCGCCTTTTCGTACTCACGAAACAGAATGCCTGTATTGGTTATATAGGTCATACCCGCAGGAGCCCCGAAGACTTCTTCCCCTCCGTTCTTCAGATAGTAGTTCTCCACCTGCTCATTTTGTCCCGCCGGCTGCAGGGTAATACCGGATTCATACGTCTCAAAATGATCCTGTCCGCTGGCTGCGGTTTTCAGGGTAACGCCTCTTCCCAGATCCCAGACCACGTAATCCTTCTCTGTATCTTCTGCTTCAGCCCCACGGGCCTGAACCGGTATTCCGGCGCAGACGATACCGGCCAGTATTACTGAAATCACTCTTTTCCTCAGCTTCATGAATTGCTTCTCCGTTTTTTTTCAACTTTCTCTATTACAATAATATAAACGAGAAAAATCAGCGCCAGAACCGTAACGGAAATCGTATAAAAAATCGAAATTCCCCTGATTCCCCAATTTTCTGCCACTCTCTTTCCAAATGCCAAAAAGCCGAAACTGATGGCCAGATATCCCCACATAAGGTGTTTCTGATAACGTGTCACCGTGATCACCATGGTGAAAAAATTAATCAGAGCCACCATGCCGCCTCCCAGCAGCAAAATAACCAGTTCCATCCGATAGGGAGACAGGTCTACCCCGTACATGGCTGACAGAACCGGTATCCCCAGCAGAGCGCCGGCTCCCATGGCCAGGACGGTTAAGCCCGCCACAAAGGCCACCTGCCGGAAAATCATCTTCCAAAATCTGCCCAGTTTATTCTCATGCCACATAACCGCCAGCCGGTTGATCATGGGCTGGTAAATAAATGTACTGAGCAGGCTGATTACAAATACCGGCATAAAAATATAATTGAACTGGGCCTGCTCCTGACTGCTGAGCACCACATCAATTGCGTACTTGGGCGCATTGGCCACATAAGCCATCAGGAAATTAGAAACAAAAATAGGAAAACAGTCCACCATCAGCTGCCGGATATGGCCGCCCTCCCGGCCCTTTGCGTATATCAGAGCTTTGCTTTTTATAACGGTCCCATTCAATACGAAGGCCAGAAGGATGGTGGTAACCAGACAGATGGCTGCTGTGAGCACTAAATTGCGCAGGAGAGAATAGACAGCCATAAATTCAACAATATACACCAGCAGCCGGATGGTCCATATTTTCCCCGCGATATCCAGGCGGCTGTGCTGCTGAAACATGCCATGGTAGACATCCTCAAAAGCGTCTACCGCCTTTGCTCCGCAGATCAAAAATACTGCCGCCGACTTTTCAAAATCATAGGCTCCCGATGCTGTTTGAATGATAATATAAACAACCGCCGCGATAAGCATCCCGGCCGTACTGATAAAACGGGCCCCTAAATAATCGCTGAAAGAAAATTGTTCCGTCACATCAGACACCTGGTACTGCCGGATTCCGTATTTTCCAATCATAATCAGCAGATTGGCGATCGCATATGCAATTACAAAATTTCCGGCATCTGTCACCGCATCTATCCGTGAAATTACCATCAGGATAACGACTGTCTGAAAAGAATTCAGCATTGCGGAGGCAGAATTCCAGAAATAAGCAGACTTTTCAATATTTTTCGATTCTATCAGAAACCTTTTAATCTAAATCAGCCCCTATCATACAAAAGGGACAGGATAATTTACTTACCCCATCCCTCTGTTTATTTTTTTACTTCCCTTTTTATGAATACGTGGGATCCGGTCCCAGCAGGCCGCCGGTCCACTGGTATCTTACTCCTGTCATGGGGGCGCCGAGATTATCACCGATTCTTACGGTTGTACCGGAATCTACATTATAATAAATCCATTTTGCATCACAGGCTGCAAGTCTGACGCAGCCGTGGGACATAGGCGATCCCAGGGCGTTAAAATCGCTGGCCATCACCCGCTGCAGATCCGGCGTGTCGCTGGCTACGCCATGGAAATAGACGGCGCCGTAAATCTGAGACACATAAGGCGCGTAACAAACGTAATCATCGCCTACCATTTTTTTGATTTCAACCTGCCAGCCAATGCTGTAGGTACCCGCCTCTGTCAGCGTAATTGGATTGCCGACCGAACAGAGCATCGCCTTAATCGGTGTGTCGTAAGAATTTGTCGCTGAATTGTACCCGTAAATGGTTGTCAGACCTCTGGTCCGGTCCACGGTTATATATTTGTTCGATGGATTGAAAATAGAGGAAACATCATTCAGCACATTGCCGTATTTATCTTTATATCTTCTGTATCCGTTCTGGTAAAACCAGCCTTCCTCATTCTTAAGGTAAGAATTCGTCATCGTTCCGGGGGGAGTCGTATCCTTTGCCTGAATCACAATCTGGACTGCCTGTGCTCCGTATTTGAACCCTGTAGTTCCCGCCATCGCTCCGTTCTTGGCCCATCCCAGCCAGCCGAATTTATCGCTGTGTACCCGGTACCAGATGTCATAATACTGGGCAGCTCCCCCGGTAAGCTGAAACTGCACCGCCTCAATCTGAAGTCCGCTGCCTCCGGTGCCGGCATCCGCTCCATCGCTGACATAATCCAGCCAGCCATCCTGGCTTACATGGACTCTGTACTGAATGCCCAGGCCCTCCATATCCGTCACGGTGGCCTGAATCGCTTCCAGTGACAGCTTCTGCCCGGTAGTTCCGGCAGTTCCTCCATTGATCACTGCGTTCTGCCAGCCGTTGCCTGCTACGTACGCCTTATAATGTACAACCGGTTTTTTAATATAGGTGCCGTCCAGGCTTCCGGGAACGATACTGTCCTTTACTGCCACCCGGATTTCCACTGCCTGAATGCCAAAGCGGAATCCCTCTGTACCGGCAGTCTGCCCATTTTTGGCCCAGCCCAGCCAGCCTACTTTATCGCTGTGTACCCGGTACCAGATATCATAATATTGAGCCGCTTCTCCGGTAAGCTGAATCTGAAGCGCCTCAATGGCCTTCGCCTGGCCGGTCGTTCCGGCTGTAGCTCCATCCGTCACCGGATCCTGCCAGCCAATGTCGCTGACATGTGCCCGATACTGAATCCCCACTCCATCCATGCCGGTAACCGTAGCCTGCAGGGCCTCAACGGAAAGTTTCTGGCCGGTGGTGCCTGACGTTGCCCCGTCGATCACCGCATCCTGCCAGCCCTGCTTGCTGACATGAACCTTATAGTGGGAAATAATACGATTAATATTCGCGCCTTCCGTGGAACCGGGGGCTTCGCCTCCCTTCTCCTGAATGCGTACTTCCAGCGCCTGCATTCCGTAGCGGAGACCGGTGGTTCCCGCCACTTCGCCGTTGCTGGCCCATCCCAGCCATCCGGCCTTGTCGCTGTGTACCCGGTACCACACATCATACTTTTCCGCCGCATCTCCTGTCAGCTCAATCTGAACAGCTTCTATATTATTGCCGGCTCCTACCTGACCGGCAGTTTCCCCGTCACTGGCATAATCCAGCCAGCCTACATCGCTCATATGTACGCGGTAGCGGATCCCCAGGCCTTCTGTGCCCTCTATCTTCAGCTCTACAGCTTCCAGAAAAAGCTTCTGCCCCGTAGTGCCGGAGGTGGCCCCGTCCGTCACATACTCCTGCCAGCCCTGTCCCCGCACGTAAGACCGATAGCTGGCGGAAGCTGTCTCTTCGGCCAGCGGCGGAGTTGGCGTTACAGTCGCCGTAGGCTCCGGTGTTGCTGTCGGCTCCGGCGCCTCTGTGGGTTCTGCTGTCGGCTCCGGCGCCTCTGTGGGTTCTGCCGTTGGCTCCGGCGTCTCCGTGGGTTCTGCCGTTGGCTCCGGCGTCTCCGTGGGTTCCGCCGTTACCAGAGGTTCCTCCGCATCATTTTCATAAATCACTTCACTCTCTGTTGCACTCTCCTGACCCGGTTCTGCGGCAACCAGGCTGCTGCCCCCCAGGACCATGACTGCAGTAAGAAGAAGTGCTAAGATTCTTTTTTTCATATCTATCACCTTCCCCTCTAAGATCCGAGATTTTTTCTTCCCTCATTCTATCAGAGAACTCTTCTGATTTCAAGATAGCAGTTTAACCAGATACAGCGCCCTGTCTGCCGGACTCTTTTATAAGATTTTTACTGCGAAAGATTCTAATTCATTTCCGCATGGCAGCCGCCAATCATAGTCTCTTTGCCCGTATTATCTACGGCATAAACATGGATCGTGTAGGCGGCATGCCGGAAATTAAAATCTTCTCCGTAAATTTCCGCCTGATAGCTGCCCGCTCCATTCTCTACGGCATCATACCATTGCAGATCTGATCTGTCAGCGTCTGACCAGACAGCGCAGCGGATTCCGGAGAACTCCCCGCAGCCCTGCAAATTAGTAATCTGAAGCGTCAGCTTTCCGGAAAGAAAATCATAGGGCGCGGCCGTAACGGACGCTGAGGGCTCCCGGCTTTCATCAGCCGTCACCTCAATCCTGTCGTCCCCGATACGCACGCTGCTTCCATCTTCCAGTTCCAGATAGACGCTGATGGAATATGTGCCCATCTTGTTTTCAAAATCGCTTAAGGGTATTTCCAGATAGTATGTACTGTCTTCCCGGCTCTCTCCCCGGTATGTATGGGAGCTCTGTTTCTCTTCCCCCAGCCAGACTTCACAGCCTGCGCCCGTTACCGTCTGATTCCAGTGAACTCCGCTTACCGTCAGGGTCAGTGCCTGCTGTTCCTGATTATAACTGACGGCAGAAACCTCCGCTTTATTAATATCGGAATTCAGCCGATCCATCAGTTCCGATTTCTGGGCAAGTCCCGCATTGGCCTCTGCTGTTCCGCAGCGCTCCACCAGTGTGGGCTCGGAAGAAAACAGATTCACCCCGAGTCCCAGCCGGTTTCCCGGAATGCTGCAGCCCAGGCTGGCCAGGGTCGTGGGAAAAGCATCAAAGGTGCTGTACTCTCTGTACACATCGGATTCCGGACTGACAGGAGCATTTATATAGGCAGTATAAACTCTTCTTCCATAATCTTCGGCTATCCCGTCACAATAGTCCGCGTCCATGGTGGGATGATCTCCGGAAATTACAATAGTGGTATTTTCATAAAAGGGCTGCTGCTGAATCCATTCCACAAATTCCGCCACCTGCCGGCTGGAACAGGCCATAACATTGGAATACGGATCCCCCTCATACGTGTCCGGGCACAGGGAACATACGTACCCATCCTCAAAATGCGTATCCACGGTCAGCATGGTTAAATTAAATGGCTGCCCGGATTCCGAGAGCTCTGTCAGCCGTTTTTTGGCGTTGGCAAACAGCTTTTCGTCTTCATACCCCCACCACACCCGGTAATCCTCCGGAATTTCTCCATGGGTTCTGGAATACTCATAGTCATAGATCTCATAGTTTCCGTGCTGCTGAAAATACAGCTCTCTTCCTCCGAAAACAGCTTCTGATCCAATCACCAGCTCCTGGCGGTATCCCGCATCCTCCAAAATATCACCCAGGGTGGTAATCCCCGGGAAAAAGCTCTCCTGTGTATTCATGGAATTTTTATCTACAGAGATCAGCAGGGGCAGGCCGGAAGTCTGTCCAAACATGGCTCCCATGGTCCAGGTGGTGCCCGTCAGAGAATATCCGCCGTTTAAATCCGTATGTCCGGAAAAATTTTCATTTTCCATGGAAAGCTGCGTCAGTTCCGGGATTACATTTTCATCAAAGGCTCCCCCGCTTTTCTTATCCGCGAAGGTCGTTTCCATGGATTCCAGATAAATATAAATCAAATTTCTCTTCTCTTCCGGAAAAGTAATGGGAACAGAGGCGGGGTCTACGTAATTATCATCTATAAAAGAGGAATAGGTGCTCTGATTTTCCACATAGGCGGACACCTCCAGGGCGTTCCATATGTAGGCAACAGAACTGATGATTACAAAAAGCCCCAGACAGGGAAGCAGGATCGAATACGCGCGGCGAATTTTCTTTCTTTTGCGCAGAAGCCAGAAGCAGAGCACCAATGCCGCCGCTGTAAGGAGAGCCGGAACCGCACTAAAAAGAAGATAGTCTTCAATCATGCCGCTGTTCGTACCTTCCATGGGCATTTTTAAATGAAAGACTATCTCCTCCATCGTGAGATCGTTCCAGGTGGTCAGGACCCAGATCACGCTCCGGCAGATAAAAACCGCCAGAGCGCCAATCAGTACTGCCAGGCCCTTTCCTGTTATCCCCAGAATTTTCCGGGATCCCGCATGTTCTTTTTTATTCTCATCCGGTTCGCGATACAGCTCCGGATCCGCTGTTATTTCCCTCACTGCTATTTAAACCTTCTTTTCTTCTGTATTAAAGGGTATTATAGCAGTTTTTGCATTTGTAAACAACAGGTAAAATCAATTTAAAATTTTTCCATAAAACGCATGAGCATGGTGGCCATCTCCGCCCGGGCAATATTCTGCACCGGCTCCAGGGTTCCCGTATCTTCTTTTCCGGAAATGATTCCCTGATTTACGGCCCAGGCCATTCCCTCCCGGGCAAATTCAGATACCTTATCCGCATCGCCGAACGACTCCCACGCATTTGAAACCGTCAGATCATAGCCTTTCTTTTCTGCATAACGGTAAAGCATGGTGGCCACCTGTTCTCTGGTAATCGTATCTGCCGTACCGAACAATCCTGCTTTCGGGCCGTCTGTGTATCCGGTAATAATCCCTTCCTGCTGCGCCCACATAATCGCGTCGGAAAACCACTGCCCCGCAGGTACATCCGCAAAGGCACTTTCTGTGTCATTTACCTCCGGCTCACCCTCCATTCTGTACAGCATGACCGCAAACTGTGCCCGGGAGGTGCTCTCGTAGGGGCCGAAAACATTTTCGGTCATGCCCGTCATAATCTGGTGATTATAAATATACGCCACCGCATCATAAAACCAGCTTTCGACGTTTATATCATTAAAGCTCAGTTCGCCGAAATTGTCCGGCCAGCTGCTGCTTCCGCTGGAGACAATCTCTATATAGTCCGCGCTGGCATAGAGATACATAGATGCGTAATTATAATCGCCGCCGTCCCCGATGGCGGAGCGGTCACTGCTTAAGACCGGATCACTCTGCACCTGATAAAAACCGTTGACCGGCCCGTCACCGCGGATCAGGAAAGCCATACAGGGGCGAAGACCGGTGGAATACACTCTTGTGGAATCTGCGGACGCCTCCCTCCGGATGTTTAAATCCGCGTATTCCTGATTTTCATCCGGAAGAATATCCTTGATTCCGATGGTATAGAGTCCCTCATCCCGGCTTCCATTGGCCCGGTCAAGGCTCCGGACCAGAGCCGCGGCCTTTTCTCCCCAGTAGGGGTCTGACGCGTAGCGGACATTCATGCCGCTTGCCTTATTGCCCAGGAATCCCCCGGAATATTTCCAGTTGCCGGGATTAATATATTGCTGTGACAGAAAATTCTGGGTATACTCCCGGATACAGGCTTCCGGACTCTCAAATTCATAGGAAAGCTCTCCCGGATTGCTGTCTGCCGCCGCGATGCCAAAGAGATTATTCTTGGTCTGACTGATATTGCTCATTCCCCAGCTGCTCTCATTGGCCGCAATGCCCGCCACCAGAAGGGCATTAATCCCATACTGATTTTGATCCTGAACCATCCACTGCCCGGAATCCAGCAGTTTTGAACTGTCCTCTACCCGGTCGTTAATCATGGCTGTCAATTCCTGGCTGGAATAGCTGGTCTGGCTTCTGAAGGGCAGGAACTGGAAGTAATTAAAGTAGGGATCTTCCGGATTCACCGCGTGTTCTCTGGTTCCGGCCTGATAGTCCGACAGCATGCTGTCAAAATTTTCATACGTGTAAAAATAATGGCCGTCATAGCTGTAATACTCCGTGCCCGCCTGGAGATAAGAAGGCGCATCGCCGTTATCCAGGTAGCTTCCGTAGGATTCTTCAAAAGTTTTTGACATATCTACCGTCACCCGGTGGATCAGTCTGCCGTCGATCACCTCATAATGGCTGATGGACTGGGCCTCATCCAGGCTTACGATGGTCACTTCCGTGGGATCTACCAGCCCGATCACTCCGGAAAGCATGAATTTTACCTTTCCATCCTCCATGCCCAGATAGGCCGCGTCCGCCCCATAGTGCCCGTTTGTATAACCGTCTGCTCCGGTTTCATCCACATATTCTGTAACCTCTGAAACATCCTTCGTGCGGAAGTTCACCAACTCTCCGCCCTCCGCCAGTGTCAGGGGGCTTCTCCCGATGTACTCTGTCTCCCCGTCATCGGGAATCACATAAACATTTCCATTTTCGTCAACCCCTGTGACCTGTTCCAGGGCCCAGGGATTTTCTCCCGTAAAATTTTCCTCTTCTGCCGCTTCTGCTCTTTGAACCCCTCCCAGCAGGCTGACAATTCCCAGACATAAACTAGCTATCCATGCTGCCGTTCTGTTCTTCACTTATAACTCCTTTCTGTACTGTGGACGTCTCAGCTATACGCCGTCCAAACTGTTTCCCCTTACTGCAATTCTGTATTTTATCAAAAAACCCTTCTATTTTCAATTTTATTTTAAAAAGCCGTCCGTATACTGAAACTGTCTTTCGGCCTCCTTCTGCAGGCTTTCAATATCCATGGGCTCCATTCCCAGCCATGCGTCCAGGAGCTTATCCGCATCTTCCGATTCCAGTTCTTCCAGTTTCAGACTTAAGCCCGGGCCTAAATCTTCCAGGGTTTTCTCCGTCTTCTGGTCATAGATCACCGGCAGAACTCTACAGCGGTGAAGCCACCCTAAAACAATGCTGTGAAAGCGTGTTCCCAGCACAGCTTCACTTTCGGCAAAACACTGAAGGATGGGAGCCATGTCTTTCTGATAGGCCATACAGACTACCGCCCGGCGTTCCCCGGCTGCCAGTCCGTCCATAATTTTCTGCATCATGGCGTCATCCTTTTGAAATTGACAGAAGGAAGCCATTGCAATCGAATAACCTCTGGCCAAAAGGCCGCGAATCATGCGGATATGAAAATCTAAATAGGCTTTTTCGTAACCGGAAATGTCATATTTTCCCTTCCGTTCCTCCAGTTCGATGGGCGCTATCAGAACTTTCTTCTTTTTTTCTGCCGCAAGGGGCTTTAATTGAAATATCACGTCAGGCGCCCAGGAAACCTGGGGCAGCTCCCGGAACAGTTCCCAGGAATACCTGTCCCGAAAACAGATTCCCCTGTATTTTTCAAAAAGTTTCCTGTACTGTTTATAATAATCCGGATTCACATAGGGGCCGAAATTCGCGCCGATCACGTATAATCTTCTGCTGTGTTCCGCCAGATACGCGTCTGTATGGAAGAGATCGGACCAGTCATCCTGGTGCTGCACAAAAACAGAACCTCCAATGTGAATCACCGCCGCTGCATGTCTCACAAGAAATCTCTGAATCCCCCCGCGGCCCAGCCATTTTTCCAGAAACCTTACCCGTCTGTCTCCCGGGGAGCAGACACGGCAGTTCGAAAGATCCCGATAGCGTTCCTTGTATATGGGATCCGCCAAAATATAAAATCTGGTCTTCGGGTATCTTTGGCATAAAAGGCGCACAAACAAATCATCCCCTAAATTTCCGGCCAGATACGCGTACACGTATACCCTCTTCATCTCATCTGCCCCCCTCAAAAATCATTTCCACCGTCTTACTATCCAGCGCGGCAGTTTCCTGTAGCGCTTTCCCAGCCAGTATCCCGCGTACTTGCAGGCGCTCTGCCAGAACAGCGGCGCCAGAAGCCAGGGCCTTCTCTTTCTGCACACGCAGGCTGCCGTCTTCTTCACCAGACGAATCCCTTCTCCCTCGGAGGGATATTTGGCAAAGACCTCCGGATGATCCGCCTGGGAAACAGCCAGGGCAAAATTCCGGCGGAACTGCTGGCCTCCCGTATAATTATGGGAATGGATGACCTTCGCCTCCGATACGTAGGCCACGCCGTAGCCCGCCTCTATTACTTTGGCCGCATAAATCATATCTTCATTGAAATTCACCGTCTCCGGAAAACCGCCCAGATCCAGGTAAGTTTTTCTCTCATAGGCCGCACAGACATCGGAGCAGAAAAACGTCTTGATTCCCAGGGTTCCCAGGTCGTCTTTCGTCTTGATCCGGCTCTCCGCCGGATAATTAAAGGCCCGGGTACAGCTCTCCAGAAGCGAGCAGTCCT
Source organism: Candidatus Scatomonas pullistercoris (assembly GCA_018713515.1). Classification (GTDB taxonomy): domain Bacteria; phylum Bacillota; class Clostridia; order Lachnospirales; family Lachnospiraceae; genus Scatomonas; species Scatomonas pullistercoris. Next base: position 42,150 of record DVOO01000015.1, on the reverse strand, counting down.
TTCTCGGCAGCTGTCTGGCGTAAGCTGCCTTTACCCCGGGATTCTCAAAGGCTTTCACCAGATTTCCAATCAGCTCCGTATCCGCAGGAAGGGCGTCCTGAGTCATATAAACCAGGAACTCCGCAGCCGACAGACCGGCCATCCAGCTCCTGGTTCCTCCGTGATTAAACTCATTTTTCTCAATATGCATTACCCGGCAGCCGGGATACGCCTTTTCAAAAGACGGATCCCAGTACTGCCGCTCCGTGTTGATGATCAGCACCTGATGAATGGCATAATGCTGACGAGCCAGGCGCCGGAGCAGCTCTGCAAACTCCGGGCCTGGCCTGTATGTCGGTATCAGAATATCCACACTGTACATTGTTCTCATTCTCCGAACAGATTAGTAATAATAACTCTCGTCCTCGTAATAACTTTCGTCCTCATAATAATCGTCCTCGCTGTAGCTGTCAGAATTGTCAAGCAGTCCCTGGGCCTCCGCCTCTTCATAGGTGACGCCCTCTTCCAGAGCTCCGTAATCGGTGGCATCGGGCATGGTATCCTCCGTAAATCCGGTCTCCCATTCCAGATACTGGCTGTATTCCACCACAGTATCCGACGGCGTATACTCCTCATCCGGGAACAGCAGCTGGTGCAGCTCAATTACATTCTGCTCCAGGGTATGGGGAACAATGCAGTCCTCTCCCGTCACCGGCACGGTAAGCTCAGAGCCGCTCTGATAGCGGGTGGGGAAACCTTCTTCCGTGGTGATGGTATAGCTCAGCAGCGGCTGGATGAGCGACAGAATCTTCGTATTGCTGAGATTTGTCTCCACCTGGGGGAATACGGCATTCATAATCGAATCCAGGGTGCCCAGGCCTGCCGTCTTGGCTTTTTCAAAAATCTTGTTCAGTACGTTTCTCTGACGGGCCGTCCGCCGGAAATCGTCGCCGGCTGTCTGGCGGATCCGGGAGTAGGCCACGGCCTTGGGTCCGTCCAGATGGAAGGTCTGTACAATGGCCCCGTCAAAGACGGACTGATCCGGCAGTTCGATGGGATCGTACGCAACGCCGCAGACCTCGGAGGTTTCCTGCAGGTGGTTGTTCAGATGGATGACTTCTTCCCGGGTCAGTTCCACATCGATGCCGCCCAGGGCGTCCACCACATCGGCCACGGCGGTAAAATCCACCGTCACGTACTGGGTAATATCCAGATCCAGATTCAGGTTCAGCATGGTCAGCATCTGCTCTGCTCCGCCCTGGTTGTAGGCCGCGTTGCACTTGGTAAAATAGTAATCCTCATAGGGACCGTTGATGTTCAGGTACGTATCCCGGTAAACAGAAACCAGCTGTATGGTCTTCGCGTTGTGGTTTACGCAGGCGATAATCAGCGTATCGCTGTTCTGGGCCTCATTCCCCGACCGGTAGTCGATACCCACCAGGGCAAACAGCTCAATTCCGGACAGGTCGGAAGATGTATCATTTCCGTCTCCCCCCTCCGAGGAATTGTTCACTTCATTGGCCGTAAAGAGCCTGTCTTCATCCAGCTCTCTCCGGTTCAGCAGATTAAACTTCTGCGTGGCCCAGATACAGACCAGGAGCACCGCCGTCAGCAGCGCCAGAATCACCATCTCAACCGCAAATAATGCTTTTCTGTTTTTTTTCTTTTTTTGTCTTCTGCCAGACCTAGACATGTCTTTCCCCTTTTTTTTTCGTTAGTATGCGTTTTTATTTACAAAGCCCTTGAACACTGTCAGAAACAGAATCTTTACATCCAGTCCCAGTGTCCAGTTTTCAATGTAATACAGATCACAGTCTATACGCTTCCGGATAGATGTATCTCCCCTGTACCCGTTCACCTGGGCCCAGCCCGTCATGCCGGGTCGCACCTGATGCTTCACCATGTACCTGGGAATTTCTTCCCGGAACTTTTCCACAAAGAAAGGTCTCTCCGGCCTGGGTCCCACCAGGCTCATATCTCCCTTCAGGACGTTAAAGAGCTGCGGCAGCTCGTCTATGCTGGTCTTCCGCATAAACTTTCCGAAGGATGTCACCCTGGGATCGTTTTTAACTGTCCAGCCTTTTTTCTCTTTTTCCGGATCCTGCACCTCCATGGAGCGGAATTTATACATCTCAAAGCTCCGGTTGTGCAGTCCTACCCGGGTCTGCCTGTAGATCAGTGGTCCCGGCGATGTCAGCTTGATCCCGATTACGGCGATCAGCATGACCGGAGAAAATATCACAATGCACAGAAGCGAGCCGATCACATCCATAATCCGCTTCGTCAGGGCGTTGAATGTATTGCTCAGGGGAACGTACCGGATATTGATCACCGGCAGACCCATCAGGTCCTCTGTATAGGGCTTCGTTGGGATAATATTGTGGTAATCGGGAATGAATTTTGTATGGACACCCGATTTTTCACACAGAGCCACGATCTCCTCCAGCCGGTAATATTCATTCAGCCCCAGGGTAATAGAAATTTCATCCAGCTTATTTTCCGGAAGGATGACCATCAGATTTTCAATTCTCCCCAGCACCTTGATTCCCCGGTAGGTGGTTCCTGCTGTCACATGATCATCCAGAATTCCCCGGACCGTGTAGCCCCACTCCGGATGGGCAAGGATCCGGTTAATATACTCCTCGGCTGCCCGGCTGTATCCCACCAGCAGGATGTGCTTCTGATTGTACCCCTTCCTCCGCATATTCCGAAGGACGTAGCGGATCAGATTTCGAAGAATAATCTCCAGCAGACAGTTGATCACATAAAAGATCACCAGCATGCTTCTGGAAACATGCTGCTGCCGGACCATATACAGTCCCAGGATAACCACCAGAAGACCGATGGTGTTGGCCCGGAAAATATTGGCAGCCTCCAGCCTTCGTCCCTGCACTCTCTTCGGCGTGTAGAGATTGCATGCGTAATAGAGCACAAGATAGATCGGTATGATCAGTACCAGGCACAGGGCATAATAGGCAAACGGAAGCGTCAGCACCGAATGGCCGAACAGGGTGGTGCGGAACTTCAGGACCCAGGCCAGAAGATAGGAAATGATAATGACCAGGGCATCCACAACCACATGCATCCGGTTAAAGTACTTCTGATTATCTTTAATCACAGTAAATCACCTGTTTATACCTTTCCCAATTTAACATCATACTATAACTTTCGGAAAAGCGCAACAAATTAATTACAATTCTATTACAGACAGGTTTCGCCGGAACAGAAAATTCCGCCGGACATCTACAGCCGGCGGAACAGATTCGCCCAGAGTTCCAGCTGAATCTTCAGATAATTAGGAAGGCGGCGCCAGCTGAATTTTATCTTTTTCTTCTTGTTCCCGGGCTTCCGGCACAGAGCCATTCCATTCTTGATACCTGCCGCGTACTCTCTTCCAAAACCCCGGGCCGCAAAAAACAAAAACTTTACGCCAAAGCCGGAAATCAGGAACGGCAGATTCAGAATCACCTGCAGCACCGGCATATTTTTATAGATCAGATAGACATTGTTTCTGGACGAATAGCGGATCTTAAAAAGATTATAACGGGAACCGCTGGTCCCGCTGCCCACGTGATAAACCCTGGCCGAGGGCAGATACCAGTTTTCATATCCGGCGATTCTGGCCCGGTAGCCGATATCCAGATCCTCCAGATAGGCAAAATGTTCTTCATCAAAAAGTCCGATTTCTCTGAGAAGCTCCATCCGGTAGATAGCGGCGCCGGCGCAGACGGCAAATACAGGCTTTGGATCTTCAAATTTTTCCGGCCTTTTTCCCTTTCCCCTGGAAAAAGCCCATCCAAGAGCGCTGTAATAATCCCCGGCTGTATCCAGCTTCCTGTGGTCGTGGGCCTGGATCATCATGGCTCCCGCAGAAAATGCCCGCGGCCGCTCTGCGATGCCCCGGTACAGGGCCTCCACAAAATCCGGAAAAACCTGCGTGTCATTGTTTAAAAGGATCACATACTTCGCTTCTGCCCTCCGGATCCCTTCATTGACAGCCCGGCAGAATCCGAAGTTCTCCGGCAGCGCCGCAATTTCCACTTCCGGGTACCTTTCCCGCACCAGCGCGAGACTGCCGTCGGAGGACCCGTTGTCCACCAGGATTGTCTGAAACTCCCGAAAGGTCTGGGCCCGGAGCGCCTCCAGACACGGCTCAAGGAACTGTATTCCATTGTAATTGGGTATCACAACCGCAACTTCCCGCATGGTTTTCTCCTCACCTGGCCCGCAGCGAATAATTCCATTTGCTGAGAGTCAGATTTTTATTGTAACAGGGGTCTCCCGCCTTCAGCAAATCGATCCAGCGGCTTCTCATAAACTCGATTTCTTCCTGGAAACGCCGGACCTTCTCCGGATTATCCTCCGCTCCCCGGGACTTGGATTCATCGTGGTACAGCTCCACTCTCGGGTTATATACCACCAGATACCCGGCCTTCCCTGCCCGCAGGCAGAAATCCACATCGTTGAAGGCCACCGTCAGCTTCTCCTCGAAACCGCCGACCTCTTCATACACGGACTTTTTCACCATCATGCAGGCTGCCGTCACCGCGCTGTAATCCATCTGGATGGATGCCTTGTGCAGATAACCGCTGTGGCTTCTCGGCAGATTCAGAAAGGCGTGGCCGGCTATTCCGCCAATCCCGATAATGATTCCCGCATGCTGCACCGTATTGTCCGGATAATAGAGCTTTGCTCCGGTGATTCCGACCTCCGGTCTCTGACAGTTCCCCAGCATTCCCTGGATCCAGTCCGGAGAGATCACCCGGGTATCGTTGTTCAGAAGCAGCAGATACTCGCCCCCTGCCTCACGGGCCGCGTAATTGTTGATCGCTGAATAATTAAAGGGATGCTCCCACTTCAGGATCCGGATCCTCTCTTCCTTTTCCAGCTGCCGGTAATAAGAAAAGGTTTCCTCTTCCCGGCTGTTATTCTCTATGATCAGAATCTCATAATTCCGGTAGGTGGATTTTTCCCGGATGGAGCGGATACAGTTCTTAAGCGTTTCGCGCTGATCCCGGTTCGGTATGAGAATGCTGACCAGCGGCTCCCCCTGCACCGGATATGTTACATGGTAAAATCCAAAATCTTCTGTCTGCGATACCCTTCCCTTCGTCCCGGTCCGGGCAAGATTTCCCTCAATGGCCCGTTTTCCCGCCTCGTAGGCATACAGTTTGCTGGCCGGATTATCCGCTGTGGAAGCTCTGTGGGTTCTCCAGTGATAGAGAATCCTGGGCACATGTTCGATTTTTTCCGCCTGCTCCGTACACCGGAACACAAAATCATAATCCTGTGCCCCGTCATACTCCTTCCGGAATCCCCCGGCGCTGGCAATCAGACTCCTTCTGACCACCAGAAAATGACAGATATAATTGTTGGACCGCAGCAGGTCCAGATTAAAATCCGGCTTCAGATGCGGCTGATAATGCTCGCCCGCGTCTTCCGTCACTTTGTCTTCGTCGGTATATATCACATCGGCTCCCCCGCTGATCCTGCAGGCCGTCTCATACAGCGCGTCCGGCGCCAGAAGATCATCGTGATCCAGCAGTCCGACATATTCTCCCCGGGCCATGGCAAATGCCGCATTGGTGTTTTCCGCGATCCCCCCGTTCTCTTTCAGATCCTGAAACCGGATCCGCGGATCCCTGCGGCTGTATTCTGACAGAACCGCCTGCATGGCTGCATCCTCCGGGCTGGCATTTACCAGACACAGTTCCCAGTAAGGATACGTCTGATCCAGCAACGAATCCAACATTTCCCGCAGAAATCGCTCCGGCGTCCGGTACGCCGGCACCGCGATGCTGATGGTGACCGGATTTTTCCAGTTTCTGCGCCGCTGTTTCTCCAGTGTTTCCCGGGAAGCTCTGTGGGCTTCATACCAGGGGCCGTAGGGAACCTCCTCCGGCTCCATCCTTTCCCGGAGCCTTACCAGGAATCCCTTCAGCCCGTAATGTTTCAGATACCGCAGCCCCTTCTGGATGGTATAGGGCTTTAATTTCTTCAAAAATCTCAGCAGGGTATTTTCTGCCATCTGTTACTCCTTTGGTCCGTCAAATCCAAAAAATTCACGGATACAGTCCACCACATAGGCAGCTTCTTCCAGTTTCAGTGTATAGTACATGGGCAGCCGCATCAGCCGCTCACTCTCCCGGGTGGTATAGACATCCTCCCCGTGGAACCGTCCGAATTTTCTGCCGGCTCCGGCACTGTGCAGCGGAATATAATGGAAAACGCTGCTGACGCCTTTCTCCCGCAGGAAGCGGATCAGGCGGGTGCGGGTGTCTATATCCTGTACTTTTATATAATACATGTGGGCGTTGTGCTTCGCGTAGGCCGGCACCACAGGCTGATCCAGAAGGCCCGCCTCCGCCAGCGGCCGCAGAGTCCTGTGGTACAGCTCCCAGACGGCCATACGCCTGGCGTCAATCTCTTCGCAGGCTTCCAGCTGCGCGTACAGATAAGCGGCATTCAGGTCGCTGGGCAGGTAGGAAGAGCCGTAATCCACCCAGGTATATTTATCGATCTGACCGCGGAAAAATTTACTTCTGTCTGTGCCCTTCTCCCGGAGGATTTCCGCCCGCTCCAGATACTCGTCCTTCTGAAAGAGAACGGCTCCCCCCTCTCCCATACTGTAATTCTTCGTCTCGTGGAAGCTGAAGCAGCCAAAATCTCCCAGCGTTCCCAGCGCCCGGCCCTTATAATACGCATGGACGCCCTGTGCCGCATCCTCCACCACCTTCAGATGGTATCTGGCCGCCAATTCCAGGATTGTGTCCATCTCACAGGCCACGCCGGCATAATGCACCGGCACGATGGCACGGGTCTTCTCCGTAATGGCGTCCTCGATCAGATTTTCATCCATATTCATGGTATCCGGACGGATATCCACAAAGACGATTCTCGCTCCCCGCAGCACAAACGCGTCAGCCGTGGACACAAAGGTGTAGGAGGGCATGATCACCTCGTCTCCGGGACGGATATCCGACAGATAGGCCGCCATCTCCAGGGCATGGGTGCAGGAAGTGGTCAGCAGCGCGTATTTTGTGTGCAGCGTATCCCGGATCCATTCGGTACACTTCCTGGTAAACATGCCGTCCCCGCAGATCTTCCCGCTTTCAACGGCTTCTTTTATATAGTCCAGTTCCTTTCCCACATAGGGCGGTCTGTTAAAATCAATCATACTTTTCCTCTCTTATGTAAACTCATGGCAGCGTGTAGACAATAACCCCCGCGATAATGATCAGATTCCCGAGGATCCTTCCCCGGCTGGCCTTCTCTCCCAGTACAAAAATGGACAGCAGCATGACGAATACATAGGTAAATGTATCAATCACAGCGCCGTACTTCATATCTACCCGGGTATAAGCATACGTATTGGCCAGGAGCACCGCCCCGAAGATGAAATACGCGGTAATCACCCGCCAGTTCAGATACTCTCTCAGGCCGCTGGAATACGTTTTCCTGGCGCTCTGCTTCAGCAGCACCTGGGAAATCGCGGAAAAAAATGTCCCGATAAACATAATCAGCATAAACATGTTATTCATATTTCTGCACCACCATTACTCCCAAAAACACGATACAGATGCCGATAATATTATTGATACTGAGATTTTCATGGAAAATGACCACTGCCCAGATCTGTGACCAGATCAGATAAACACTGCGGTTGGCATAGGCAACCATTAAATCAAATTTTTTTATGGTCTTCTGCCAGGCGATGGCATAAACAAAACAGTTGGCCAGCATCAGGAACAAAAACAGATACAGCTTCCATCCGGACAGGCCATTTTCGCTGAATTCCATGGAGGCCAGTTTGGAGAAAATACTGGTAAAGGAAAACAGCAGGATGTTCAGATGCAGAAGTACATATTTTTTTGCTTTTTTCATCTCTGCTCCACCTGCTTCCTACAAACTTCGATGATTATATCACTTTTCCCTGAAAATCACAATTCTTTTTGGATTTTCAGGGCCGCCCGCAGCCGCTCATAATATTTCTGGAATTCTCTCTCATCTCCGGTCCGCATGATCAGATGGCCGATGCGGTCCGTGCCGTTCTTCGCCGCCGGCAGTTTTTCTCCCGGCGCATAATCCAGCTGCCACTGGATATCTTCCCGGTTCAGCTCTGCCAGACACGCTTCGTCCAGCCTTTCCAGCAGCCCTCCCGTCTCCGAGAACAGCAGCCGGGCCATGCAGGCCCTTTTCCCACGGACCTGGAACTGTACCGGCTCTCCCAGGGCCGCCCGGAGCATCTTTTCATAATAGGAAAATCCGCAGTAGATGGACAGCAGCTCCGGAATGCAGGTGGCGCCGCTGCGGCCGCCGATCTCAATGACCCATACCCGGCCGTCCCTGACAAATACATCCGCATTAAACGGGCAGTTATCCAGTCCCGCCGCGGCAGCCGCCAGGGTGATCTGCCGCCGGATCTCTTCCGAAAGCTCTTCACTGCAGACAAAGGGAAATCGGTGCCCGCCCGGTATGGAAACGCCGCCGACCCGGTACATATCCTTGTCATGGGGAACCAGCAGAACCGGTTTTCCCCCCTGGATAAACCCGTCCACGCCGATTTCATGGGCCTGGATATACTCCTCCACCAGCACATAGTCCCTGTCGCTGACGTCCCTGGCCTCCCTGTAGGCGTTTCGAAGCTCCTCCGGATCCCCGGCTTTCCTGACCCCGCGGCTGCCGGATTTATCCACGGCCTTTACGCAGACCGGATAGCCCAGCCCTGCAGCCGCGGCTTCCGCCTCTTCTTCCGAGAAGACCGGACGGAAGGCAGCCGTAGCTGCGCCTCCCGCCGCAAATGCCTGCTTCATCTTCCATTTGTCCGTAACGGTCTCCGCAGCCTGGGGGGAGATTCCGGAAAGGCCCAGCTGCCCGCACACATAACCGATAGCCGCCACGGCCACATCCGTGCCGGCCGTGCAGATCCCCTGGATCTTCTCCGTCTCGGCGGCCCGGAGGATTCCCTGCAGATCCCGGGTATCCATATGGTAGATTTTATCCGCTAATGCAAATCCCGGATATTTACCCGGGATGCTTACTACAATTGTATACAGACCCATTTCCCGGGCCTTTTTTATCAGGGGCACCTGGTAGATTCCGGCGCCCAGTATCATCATTTTCTTCATTTTTATTCCCCCGGGGAAGGCGTTTTTGCCGGCTGCTCTCCCCTGTCTTCTACATTGAGGGTTTCCCGGATAATATACTGGGGTGTGTGGTTGATGGTCAGCAGAATTTTCCCCAGGTATTCTCCGATAATCCCCAAAACCAGAAGAACGATTCCGAAAAAGATCAGGATCGTACAGATCAGAGAGGGCCAGCCCATGGGCATGGCCGGATCCAGAAACAGCTTGCGCAGAACCGTTGCCACGGCCAGCACAAATCCCACGCAGGCGGAAATTCCTCCGAATATGGAAGAAATTCGGAGCGGGATCACCGAGTAATTCCAATAGGCCATCCACAGCTTCAGTAGCTTCTTAAATGTGTAATTTGAGGTCCCATATTCCCGTTTATGATGCTCCACCACCACATTTCCGATATTGTGGGTCGTCCGGTAAAAAATACCGTCTATATACGGGCTGAATCCCGGATACTTGACCACTTCTTCCGCCACCGCTCTGGTGATGATCCAGAAATTGCTGGAATGGATCTCCCTGGGCCGTCCCAGCAGAAGCCGGGACGTCACTTCGTTCAGCTTGCTGGACAGATTTTTCACAGCGGAATTTTTCCTTTTCTCGTAGATCCCGTATACCAGATCGTACCCTTCTGCTATCTTAAACAGCAATTTTGAGATCTGAGACGGATGGGTCTGCAGATCATCGTCCATGCCCAGAATCAGATCCCCGCTCACATAGTGCAGGGCCGCCATAAGCGCGTTGTGCTGTCCAAAATTCCGCATGAGGTTGATTCCCTTGACATTGCTGTACTCCCGGCAAAGCTCCCGGATCTTCTCAAAAGTCCTGTCTCTGGAGTTGTCATTCACCAGAACAAACTCACAGGTATAATCCGGCAGACGTCTGAATTCCTCCATCACCATTCTTACAACATCCTGAATCGATTTTTCAGAATTATAGCACGGAATAACCACTGAAACCAACATATTTTACTCCTCTGCTGTAAAGATTCCGCTGCTGACCGCGTCATAAAACAGCGGTGTCCCCCCTGTATGCAGGAAAAGAAGATTTTTCCCCTGTATTTTGTGATCCCGGATATAGCTGCACATGCCGAGAAACGCTTTGCCCGTATACGTGGGATCCATGGGAACGCCCGTCCGCAGATACACCCGGCGGATGCATTCCAGAATCTCTTTATCGCAGCAGCCATATCCGCCTCTGCGGTAGCCATCCTCCAGAATTACTTCCTCCCCGGCGTTTGCAGGAAGCTTACGGCCCTGCCCTGCAAAATACTCTTTCACCCCCTCGAGAATGATCCCGGTTCCCCGTTCCTTTTCCCGGGAGATGGATATCCCTACTATACGCGCCGGATCTCCCTCCAGCAGATGGCCGCAGACGAGGCCGCTCTGGGTAGCTCCCGTTCCTGAGGGAAGGAAGAGAAAATCAAAGGCAGCGCCCAGCGCCCGGCCCTGCTCCAGGATTTCCCTGTAAACCGGCACGTACGCGCCGGCCGCCACCCCCTCATTGCCGCGACCCAGGCTGTTTCCGTAAATATAATAGGGGCGGAATCCCTGCCCCTCCAGCCTGCTCATCAGTTTTTCCACCGTCTCCCGGATCTCTGTTTTCCGGCAGGGAACCAGCTTCGCGCCGGATAATTTCATAATCCAGCTGTTGGCTGTCTCCCCGTGCCCCTCTCCGTCTCCGCCTGTACAGATAATGTAGCAGGGGATCTTCTTCTGATAGCACCGGCTGGCCAGCACACGGCAGAGATTAGACCGGATATCTCCGTATCCGATCAGCGCATCGCAGTCTCTCTCTTCCATGTCCCGGAAAAAAGCCTCCGCAATCCGCACCTTGTTCCCGCCCAGGGAATCCGGAAGAAGATCATCCCTTTTTATAAAAATCCTGTTCCGCTGCTCGTCCTGAAACAGCTCATACAGCGGTGTTGTAAACTTCAATTTTATCACTCCACTTTCGCCATACTCTTCTCAGCGTCTTCTTCTTTTTCTTCTGCGCTTCTTTTCCGATGCCATTTTCACACCGACAGCGGCAATACAAAGCACAATCAGGACTGCCAGCACTACAGCGATGATCCGCATCACGGCAGACACTTCCGAAGCCTTTGTTCCGGACTCTGCAATATTTGCATCCTGCTCTCCTGACTGAGTCCCGCCGTTTCCGCCGCTGCCCTCCGCCATGCCGCTTCCGTCCGCCCCTTCTGTTGGCTCAGATACATCAGAGGCTTCCAGCCGTTCTATATTTTCGTACGCGTAGTCAAAAAGTGCTCTCGTATCCGTCCATTCATTCAGCCCGTCACTCTTCATCACTACGGCAACAAGCTGGCGGCCGTCCTTTTCCGCATAGGTGAGGAGGGTATTGTGAGCCTCATCCGTGTTTCCGGTTTTTCCTCCCAGGCAATACTGATAAAAGAAATCATTTCCGTCCAGAATCATTACATGATGATTCTGGAATACTCTGGTATCCGGGTTCATATTTGTGGGCGGCAGCTCGTATGACTGTGTTTTGATTACCTTTCGAAATTCATCATACTTAAAGGCCGCCTGACCGATCAGCGCCAGATCATGGGCGGAAGTATAGTGGTCGTCCGCATGCAGGCCGCTGGCATTGCTGAAATGCGTATTCGTGCAGCCCAGCTCTTTCGCCCGCTGGTTCATCATATCCGCAAATCCGCTCTCTGATCCCGCAAGATATTCCCCGATCTGTGTGGACACTTCATTCGCTGACTGCAGCATCATAAGATAGAGGCACTGTTCCACAGTCAGGGTCTCTCCCAGCTGCATGCCTGCATTGCTGCTGCCCCAGTAAACATCTCTTACGCCAAGTTCTGTAAACGTTACCTCTTCATCCAGGGATGCATTCTCCAAAGCCAGAAGTGTTGTCATCACCTTCGTAATACTGGCCGGATACATTTGCTTATCCATGTCCTTATTAAAGAGAATTTCCCCGGTGGCCAAATCCATCACCACTCCTGTTTCGCTGGCAATTTCCGGCGGATCCGTCCAGCCTTCCGGGACTGCCGAAGCCTGCACCTCCTGTATCCCTCCCGCAAGGAAAAGCAGCAGAGACAGCACGCAAAACAGAAAGGGCATTCCTTTCTGTTTTCTCTTTCGCTTCACGATTTTTGCCTCCCTTACAGCGCGTCCATTTCCCGGATGGCCTTCAGGTACCTTCCCAGCGCGTCCTGCCAGGAGGGAAGCCGCCTGAAGCCGCAGGCCGTCAGCTTTTCCTTGCTCATGCGGCTGTTAAAGGGCCTTTTTGCCTTGGCCGCGAACTGCTCGGAGCTCACCGGCGTCACCTTCACATCCATGTCCGCCTGCCGGAAGATTTCTTTTGCGAATTCATACCAGCTGCAGAGGCCCTCATTGGTGGCATGGTAAAAACCGTACTTTTCCGTCTCAATCATATCCACCAGAAGCACCGCCAGATCATAGGTGTAGGTGGGGGATCCGATCTGATCTTCCACAACGCTGACTGCTCCCCGCTCCCGGCCCAGACGCAGCATTGTCTTAATAAAATTCTTCCCGTTCACGCCGAATACCCAGGCAATCCGCACGATAAAAAACTTCTTCAGATGGCTGGTCACGGCAACCTCGCCTTCGTATTTGCTCAGCCCGTACATATTCAGGGGATGCCGTTCATCGTCCGGTTCCCAGGGCCTCGTCCCCTGACCGTCGAATACGTAATCCGTGCTGATATACATCATTTTAATATCCAGTTTTTCACAGACCTTCGCTATATTCTCCGTCCCTGTTCCATTCACTTTCCGGCACAGCTCAGCGTTGTCCTCCGCCGCGTCCACTGCCGTATAGGCCGCGCAGTGGATCACCGCCTCCACATTGGCCTCCGTGATCACCTTCTCACAGGCCTTTGGATCTGTAATATCCATTTCTTCAATATCCACGCCGACTCCTGTATGTCCACGCTTCGCCAGTTCATTCATCACATCGTAGCCAAGCTGTCCCTTCACTCCGGTAACTAAAACTCTCATCTCTGTTCCTCCTGATTTTTCTCTTCCAGGAATATCTTCCTGGTAACAAAATTATAGATCATTACAAGGGCGGTGGCTATCACCTTGGCCGCCACGTAATAGATCTTCAGTCCATCCACCGTACCCCACATGATCAGCTGGTTCAGAAGCAGCCCCAGGGCGCTTAAAACCACAAAAATCAAAAATTCCCGGACCCGGCTGACATTTTTCTTTCCGTGAAACACATACCGCATGCTGAGGATATAGTTGGCAATCACGGAAACGGTAAACGATACCGCATTGGCCGCCAGGTAATGAACCTCCAGCACTTCCTTCAGAAACGTAAGTACGCCGAAATCGATCAGCGTACATACAACTCCCACGATCCCGAATCTCCAGAGCTGTCCGATCAGTTTCCTCATACGCTGTACTCGCTCCCTTCTCCCAGCCCTTCTTCAATGGCCGCCGTAACTTCCCGGAGCGCCTGTTCCTCATCCTCCCCTTCACAGATGACCTCAATCTCATCTCCGCATTTAACGCAGGCTCCCAGAACACTCAGAACACTTTTTGCGTTGGCCGTCCCTCCGCGGCAGCGGAATTCCACCCGGCAGTTATACCGTATGGCCATCCTGCAGAGGTTTCCGGCCGGCCGCAGATGCAGGCCGGAAGGATTCTTCACTGTGACTTTTCTGCTGACCATACTGTCTTCTCCCCTTTCTTTCGTACAGTCCGCTGCCGATTCAGTTATCTGTTCCTGGTCTGTCTATTCTCTCAGCTGCACAGCGATGGTTACATCCTCCACCAGCTCATATCCGGCCGGAAGCACAATCTCCACAGGAACTGTATAATCTCCCGCAGTTTTTCCTGCCAGATCAATAGATGCCGAAATATCCGACACCTGCAGCTCTTCCAGATCCTGCTCGGTTCCCTGTACGCGGATGGCCAGTTCCGCACTGCTGTAGGAGACCGTCAGATTGGAGCCCAGATTGTTCGTCACAATCTGATCCACATCCAGATCGAATTCCTGACTGCCCAGCGGCAGCACCGCCACCTGAACAGTGACCGTTTCACTGACATTGGATGCGAGCATCGTATCCTCCGGCAGCAGATCGCTGATCCGGATATCTGTAAATTCTGTATCGCTGCTGATTCCCTCCACCGATATGAGTTCTGCGGGAATCGTGATTATATTCCCCTGCTGCTTCAGCTCCTCCAGCGCTTCATCCGTGCCGGCCACTGTAATTTCCCCGGGAGTTGTAGTGATGCCGGAAATCTGATACCCTTCCGCCGGCTCACCCTGGGTTTCCACCTGGAATCGGACACCCGATCTCTTTCTCCACAGTTCCACCTGCACCTCAATCTCAGGCACGCCGGTGCCGTCAAAGCTCAGATCATCCTCCAGCGTCGTCTCCGACAGCTCATTATCCGCCGTATCGTAAATTTTCAGCTCAGCCGTCACCGCTCCGTTTTCAGACAGACCGTTTACGTTGATCTCCGCCACTACGCTTCCAATCGTATTTACAATGGACTGGGGCCCGCTGATGGTAACGGAATCCATGCTGGCCCGCATGCTGCCGATCTCGAAATCCTTGTCCGGCCGCGTTCCTCCCGTATCCACCGAGATGGCGAACTTCTGGCTGGCTATATCCTCGATGGTAATAGGAATGGTCTCCCTGGGAAGACTGATATTTTCCCTGGAGATTCCCGGACAGCTCACATCCAGCGGCACGTACACGTAAGGAGTAGACTCCATATCCACGATCTGCGTCAGATCTGCCGTCACTATGATATCCGAAGCCGTCAGTCCGCTGACTGCGGAACGGTTGCCCTCCACGATCACACTGATGGTCTTATACTGGTCATCGATGTGATAAACCCGTTTTCCATTAGCCACGTATGACGCGTTTCTCACCTGGACCTCCACGCCGGAAATGGAACGCTGAATGACCGGATCGTTATAGTCCACCACCACGTACCAGATTGCAATGGCAATAATCACAGAAATAATCTTCAATGCCAGATTTTCCGTCAGCTTAGCGAGCAGATTTTTTTTCATTTTTTCTCCGCTCCTTTCTCTTGCGCCGGGAACTGTCAGCATCTACGATTTTCTGTACCTTATACAGCTGCTCCCTCAGCTCACTGACCGAAACCCCGGTGTGCAGCTCTCCGTCCATGGCATAGGACACATGTCCTGTTTCCTCAGATACAATGATGGTCAGCGAATCGCTGATCTCACTGATCCCCACACCGGCTCTGTGCCTGGTTCCCAGGTCCTTATTCAGGTTCAGATTATCTGTCAGCGGCAGATAGCAGGTGGCGGCCACCACGCGGTCGCCGCGCACGATCACCGCTCCGTCATGAAGCGGTGTGTTATGCTCAAAAATATTGATCAGAAGCTGAGAAGTCAGAACCGCATCCACGGGGATCCCGGTCTTCTCGTACTCTTCCAGCTTAACCTCTCTCTCTACTACAATCAGGGCGCCGGTCTTCACCTCGCCCATGCTGAAACTGGCGCTTACCAGCTCTGAAACCGTCTTGTCGCTGAAACGGTCGTTATTATCCGAACTGCTGCCCCAGACCAAAAGATTGGTGATGGGATTCTTGTGCCCCATCTGTTCCAGCACCCGGCGCAGCTCCGGCTGGAAAATAATTACCACGGCAATAATGACAGTCATTCCCAGATTGCCGAATACCCACATGATCACATCCATATTCAGCAGATTCGCGATGACCACAAAAATTACGATCAGGAGAATTCCCTTCAGAAGCATGTAGGCACGTGTATTCTTCAGCCAGAGAATAAAGTGATACACAAAATACGCAATCAGGAGCACCTGAATGATATCTATGATCTCTATCTGCTTTGGCGGTTCCAGCCAGGTCAGCACATGTATCCTGAACCAGTTGCTGACTGCATCCATGCTATCACTCCCTTTCTGATCGGCGGTCACTGACGGCTGATCACAGATCTTTCAATGTCTCTTCCAGTTTCTCACCGTAATCTACTTCCGGACCGGCGCCGTCCTTCTCCGCGCCCGCGGACAGTTCCTCCGTTTCTCCGAAATCTCCGTCCGAAACCAGGCCCCCGCCGGTACTGCGGGGAATCCCCTGCCTTCTGGCTGCTCCCCTCTTGGGCACTGCTCTTACAAAATAATAATATTCATCATCCTCAAACTTCAGACGGCTGCTCCCCGCATAGTCGGGCTGATACACAAAGACTGCCAGAAACCAGGCGATAACGCCTGCCCCGGCCGTTCCGGCCACAATCACCGGCACCGGCGCGAAGGCCCCTGCGAACATGCCGCCCACCAGAATAATAACCAGATATACCGCACATCCGACAGCCGCCGAAATTGTTTCCGCCCGGTCAATATCCAGTTTCCGCACAGAACTTACGATGAGGGCCGCTGCGGCGCTGGCCAGCACCAGAACCCAGAGCCGGACATCACGGAACAGTCCGTTGCCCAGACTTTCAATAATATCCAGGGCATTTGCCCCTTCCCCCTCATACAGGGGAGCTACGCTCCTCCGAACCACATCTATAAACTGCCAGGATACAACTCCCAGAGCTGCCGACAGGGCCGAAACCGGTCCCCGGAGCATTCCCAGGCCCAGCGGCACCGCGGCGGGAATCCGCAGAAAAAAGGCAGCCGGCGTCAGCACCAGAGCCAGGGCATCCCCCGGTACAAAGCGAAAATACAAAAGTGCCATCAGCAGGTACAGAATTGCCGCGCAGGCGCCCACCTCAAGGCCCAGTCCGAAACAGTGGGCGGTGCAGAGCAGAAAGCCAAACACAACAATCCCGTTCAGCGGAAGCACCGCCGAGATCAGCGCCAGCACCAGCACCACAAAAATATTATCCAGCTGTTCCATATATCCCAGGAGACTATTAATGCCCAGGTAGACAAACAGCCCCAACAGGAACTTCAGCGCCGGGAGTACATAAATATCATACTGCGCATAGAAAATCTCCAGTCTTTTCCGGAGTTCATCAATCTTCGTCATTCTGCAATCCTCCTGCCAGAAGTTTCTCATCTCTGTACAGCTGATCCAGAGCCTTCAGCTTCCTGTAATAATTCTTTACGCGCCTGGCAGCTCTCCCATACCGGAGCCGCGAGATCGTATACACAAGCACAGAATAAAAAGCCAGCACAAACAAATACCCGATCAGCACCGCGCCGAGAAGCGGTATAAAATTCATCTCACTGAGCAGGTCCAGGCACTGCCGCAGATTGCACAGCACGATTCCCGCCAGAAGCAGCACGTACGCCACCGTGGTCAGGAAAAAATTCTTGATCAGGGACAGAGCCGCATAATCTTTTTCTGTATATTTCATGATTTTCAGATCCCGGCTGCCGGTTCCCTGTTCATACTCAGCCAGCTGAAACATCAGCCTGATTCTTTCTTCATCTAACATATCGATACCTCGCCAAGTGTACACAACATTATACCATACTTCTCCAGGTCTGCAAAGGCATTTGTAAAAATCCTGCCCGGTCACGTCTCCCCCGGAGCAATGCAGACACAGACGGCATATACCCGCGCCGTTCCCCGGGCTTTCAGAACACGGGCTACCGCGTCCACCGTACTCCCGGTTGTATAGATATCGTCTACAATCAGAACACTCTTCCAGGCCCCGCCTTCTTTTCCCGGCGCAAACGCCCGCTCCAGATTTTTTTTCCGTTCCCTGTTATCCAGCAGCTTCTGGGCCGCTGTATTTCTGCGCCGTATTACGGCGCCGGCTGCCACCGGGATGCCCATCTCCTGCCCAAGCTTCACCGCCAGCACCTCTGCCTGATTGTAGCCGCGCTTCAGCAGTCTCTCCCGATGCACCGGAACGGGGATCAGGACCTCCGGCTTCCAGCTCCGGATCTGCGCGCCGCAGCGCTGCCGGATCGCGGCGCTGTAAAATCCCGCGTACTCCTGCCGTCCCCTGTATTTAAAGCGCAGTATGGACTGCCGGTACTCTCCCTCGTAGAGAAAGGGCCCGGTGCAGCGCTCAAAGACATGCGCATTCCTCCGGCAGTCATGGCAGTACTCCTCTTCCTCCCGGACCAGCGGCTTGCCGCAGCGAAAACACCTGGGTTCTTCTGCAAATTTCAGCTTTTTCCCGCAATGCCGGCACAGCAGCGGCTCTTTTCCGCCCAGGATCCCGTCACAGAGAGGACATTTTCTGGGATATAATAGTTCTGTCATCCGCAGTAGCTGTTTTTTCAAGAGCCTCCTTTCTCCCCTATCTCTCTTCCTTTTGTTTCCGTATTTCACCCGCCTCCCGGATTCTTTCCGCCAGGGTTGTGTACCTGTTTTCTTCCATCTCATTTTCAATCATAGCCTGAAAGGTTTCCTGGCTTCCGGTGAGCACAACACATTTTCTGGCCCGGGTCACCGCCGTGTACAGCAGATTTCTCGTCATCAGCATCCGCGGACCTCCAAGGAGCGGAATAATCACCGCCGGATACTCACTTCCCTGGGCTTTATGTATGGTAGTGGCATAGGCAAGCTCCAGCTCATCCAGCTGCTTAAACGTGTAGTCCACGCTGCGGTTTTCATCGTAGAGCACCGTCAGAAGCTCCGCATAGGGATTGATGGAAGTGATCACCCCCAGATCTCCGTTAAAAACACCCATGCCCTTCTGAAGAGCAATCCCGTGGGAATCACGGACCTCCCATTCCAGCTGGTAATTATTTTTCACCTGCATCACCTTATCTCCCTGGCGGAAAATGCCGCTCCCCGTCTCCTTTTCCGGCTTTCCGGCCGCCGGCGGGTTCAGATATTTCTGCAGAAGCTCGTTCAGCCGTTCCACGCCCAGCGGTCCCTTACGCATGGGGGTGAGCACCTGGATCTCCTGGGGCGCGGCACCCACATAAGGAGGCAGCTTCCGGGAAATCAGCGTAAGGATCACCTTCTGAATTACGGGGATCTCCTGCCTTTTCAGGAAGAAGAAATCCCGGCTCTTATTATCCAGCCGCACCTTTTCCCCCTTCTGGATTTTGTGGGCATTGACAACAATATCACTTTCCCGTGCCTGGCGGAAAATGGTTGCCAGCTCCACCACCGGAAAAGCCCCGGACTGGATCATGTCTTTCAGGACGCTTCCCGGCCCCACACTGGGAAGCTGATGCATGTCTCCCACCAGGATCAGGCGGGTGCCGGGAACCACAGCCAGAAGCAGCGCGTGCATCAGATGGATGTCCACCATGGACATCTCATCCACAATAATCACATCTGCCTCCAGGGGATTCTCCGCGTTTCTCTCAAACCGCACATTTGCCGAAGACTCATCCACCGCCCCTGACAGCTCCAGCAGGCGGTGCACCGTGGACGCCTCATGGCCCGTTGCCTCTGTCATGCGTTTGGCGGCCCGCCCGGTGGGCGCGGCCAGGGCAATTTCCAGGCCCTCCCCCTCAAAATAGCGGATCATGGTATTGATGGTTGTCGTCTTTCCGGTTCCCGGGCCTCCCGTCAGGATCATCAGGCCGTTTTCTGCCGCCTTCGCCACTGCCTGCCTCTGCCCTTCGTCCAGAACAATGCCGCTTTCCTTCTCGATCCGCTCAATCTTCCGGCGCACACCTTCTTCTTCCTCCGTGCACACAAGATTCAGCTCCTGCAGCATGCGGGCCGTATTCAATTCCAGATAATATGCTTGGCTGGTGTAGACGATGACAGATGGCTCCTGCCCGGGCCGCTTCTCTTCTTTTAATACAATCCTGCGGTCTATGGCCATATCCATCAGATATTTGTCCAGTATGTCCGATTCGATTCCCAGCAGTTCTCCTGTTCTGTACAGCAGTTCCTGCTTTGGGAGATAGAGATGTCCCTGCGCGGCGGCCTGGCTGAGAACGTAATAAAGGCCGCTTTTTACTCTGTATTCAGAATCCACGCGTATCCCGATTCTGCCCGCGATTTCATCCGCAATGCGGAATCCCACGCCCTGGATATCTTCTGCCAGTTTGTAGGGATTTTCCTTCAGGACCCGGTACAGCGAGTCCTGGTACTGATTATAAATTTTAATGCCCAGATTCAGAGAGATCCCGTACTGAGCCAGAAAAATCATGGCGTTCTGCATCTGCGCCTTCTCGATCATCTGCTCACCGATCTCCCGGGCCTTTCTTTCACTGATACCCTTGATCTCTGCCAGACGTTCCGGCTCTTCTTCCATAATCCTCAGGGTATCCTCTCCAAACCGCCGGACAATCCTGGCCGCCAGGGCGGCTCCTATCCCCTTGACGGCGCCGCTGCCCAGATATCGCTCCAGAGCCATGCCTCCCTGGGGTATTTTTATCCGGCTGACGGATGCGCGGAACTGCTGGCCGTAGGTGGGATGCTCCGTATACTCTCCCTCCGCTTCCATATACTCTCCCTCATGGACGGACTGGAACGTTCCCACGCAGGTCACTTCGCTGCCATCCACGGTCAGATTCAGCACCGTATATCCGTTTTCCTCATTTCTGTATACTATGTGTTCTACGTATCCTTCAATTTTATCCTGCATGTCTGCTCTTATCTGTTTTCAAATTTATTCATGATCTCCACATACTGGCCCGTTCCAAGGGCAACTACCGCCACAGGGTTTTCCGCTGTCATGGTATTAATACCCGTCCGCTCTCCTATAACCTCTTCCAGACCTCTCAGGAGCGCTCCGCCTCCGGTGAGAACAATCCCCCGCTCCGAAATATCGGCCGCCAGCTCCGGCGGGGTCTTCTCCAGCACACTGTGCACGGCCTCCACGATCTGTCCTACGGATTCGGCCAGCGCCTCCCGCATTTCCTCGGAAGACAGGGTCACCGCCTTCGGCAGCCCGGTCACCACATTTCTGCCCTTGATTTCCATGGTCAGATTTTCCGTGCTGTGTCCCGCGTTGCCAATCTGGATTTTTACTGCCTCCGCGGTCTGTTCTCCTATAAAAAGGCCGTGATTTTTCCGCACATAGCGGATAATCGCCTCATTGAAATTATCCCCGGCCACACGGATGGAAGTGGATACCACAATCCCCCCCAGGGAAATCACCGCAATATCCGTAGTTCCTCCGCCGATATCCACAATCATGTTTCCGCAGGGCCTCGTAATATCAATTCCGGCGCCGATGGCCGCCGCAATGGGCTCCTCGATGATCGTCACCTCTCTGGCCCCCGCCTGATAGGTGGCATCCTCCACCGCGCGCCGCTCCACATCTGTTACACCGCTGGGCACACAGATAACAATTCTCGGCTTCCGGAATCCCCTGCGCCCCATGGCCTTCTGTATAAAATAATGAAGCATGCGCTCCGTAATCATATAATCCGAGATTACGCCCTGCCTCAGAGGCCGGATCGCCATGATATTCCCCGGGGTTCTTCCGATCATCTGACGTGCTTCTTCTCCGATCGCCTTCACCTTGTCCGCGTCCTTGTCGTATGCTACCACGGAAGGCTCCTTAAGGACGATTCCTTTTCCCTTTACGTAAACCAGGATACTGGATGTTCCCAGATCAATTCCTATATCTGTCGCCGCTGCCATAATAATCCCCTTTCTGCCTGGTTTTCTTCTATATTAATAGAGTTCGCTTTTTCAGAAATAACGCCTGACTCCCTGCCGGACCAGCTGCCTGTTTATCCAGGCCTTCTCCCGGTATCTTCTAATTATACTCAAATCCCCCTGGGATGGAAAGCATTTTTTACAGATATTTTCTGACATATTTCCCGGTGTAGGAGGCCGGATTCTCCGCTACCTCCTCCGGCGTGCCGGCGGCAATCACCTGCCCTCCCTTGTCTCCGCCCTCCGGACCGATATCAATTATATAATCTGCCGTTTTAATCACATCCAGATTATGTTCGATGACAATCACTGTATTTCCGCTCTCGGTAAGCCGTTTCAGGATATCGATCAGCTTGTGCACATCCGCGAAATGCAGACCCGTGGTGGGCTCATCCAGAATATAGATCGTCCGCCCCGTGCTGCGCCGGGACAGTTCGGTGGCCAGCTTGATCCGCTGGGCCTCGCCTCCGGAAAGTGTGGTGGAGGGCTGTCCCAGACGAATATAGGATAATCCCACATCGTACAGAGTTTCTATTTTTCTCCGTATGGAGGGAACATGGTCGAAAAATTCCAGGGCCTCCTCCACGGTCATATCCAGCACATCAAAAATACTTTTTCCTTTGTATTTTACCTCCAATGTCTCCCTGTTATACCGTTTTCCGTGACAGACCTCACAGGGAACGTACACATCCGGCAGAAAATGCATCTCAATCTTGATAATGCCGTCTCCGCTGCAGGCCTCGCAGCGGCCGCCCTTTACATTGAAGCTGAATCTTCCTTTTTTGTATCCCCTGGCTTTTGCGTCCGAGGTGGAGGCAAACAGATCCCGGATCATGTCAAAGACACCCGTATAGGTGGCCGGATTGGAGCGCGGAGTCCGTCCAATGGGAGACTGATCAATGTTAATGACCTTGTCCAGCTTCTCGATCCCCCGGATCCCCTTATGCTTTCCGGGGATTGTTCTGGCACGGTTCAGATCCCTGGCCAGACGTTTATAAAGAATTTCATTGACGAGCGAGCTCTTGCCGGAACCCGAAACTCCCGTCACGCAGGTCATGACGCCCAGAGGAAATTTCACATCGATATTCTTCAGATTATTTTCCGCCGCACCCACCACGGTGATCCAGCCGGCCGGCTTCTTCCGGCTCTCCGGCACCGGAATTTTCAGGCGGCCGCTCAAATACGCGCCTGTGATGGACCGCTCATTCTTCATCAGTTCTTCTGCGGTGCCGATGGCCACCAGCTCACCTCCATGCTGTCCCGCTCCGGGACCGATATCCACCACACAGTCTGCGGCCCGCATGGTATCCTCATCGTGCTCCACCACGATCAGACTGTTGCCGAGATCTCTCAGTCTCTTCAGGGTGGCCAGCAGCTTATCGTTATCTCTCTGATGAAGGCCGATGCTGGGCTCGTCCAGAATATAGGCGACGCCCACCAGGCCGGAACCGATCTGCGTGGCCAGACGGATTCTCTGGGCCTCCCCGCCGGACAGAGTACCCGTAGCCCGGGAAAGGCTCAGATAATCCAGACCCACATCCATCAGAAATCTGAGTCTTGCCCGGATTTCCTTCAGGATCTGTTTTCCGATCCGTTCCTGCTGTTCTGTGAGCTTCAGCTCTTCCATAAACTCCGTCAGCTGATCTATCGGCATGCTTGTGATTTCATAAATATTTTTGTCCCCCACCGTCACTGCCAGGGAAGTGGCCTTCAGGCGCTGTCCCCGGCAGGCCGGGCAGGGGGTAAACCGCATAAATGTCTCATACTCCTGCTTCGTAAGATCCGAACCGGTCTCCCGGTAACGTCTCTCCACATTTTTAATCAGCCCCTCAAAGGCCACATCGTAAACGCCTTCGCCTCTCTGGCCTTTATAGTAGACTTTTACACTGTGGCCTCCGGTTCCGTAAATCAGAATATCGTGAATCTTCTTCGGATAATCCCGAAAGGGAGTATCCAGAGAAAAGTCGTACTCTTTGGCCAGCGCCTCCAGCACCGCCCGGGTATAGCTTCCCTTATCCGTACAGGACTGCCAGCCCATCACCACAATGGCGCCCTCATTGATGGAGAGAGCTGAATCCGGGATCATCAGTTCCTCCGCAAATTCCATTTTATAGCCCAGGCCGAAGCACTCCGGACAGGCGCCAAAAGGATTATTAAAGGAAAAGCTCCTGGGTTCTATTTCCTCCATGCTGATTCCGCAGTCCGGACAGGAAAAGCTCTGGCTGAAATTTATCATATTTCCATCCATTGTATCCACCTCCAGCAGGCCGCCGGACTGATTCAGCACCATCTCGATGGAGTCGGTCAGACGCTTCTCAATCCCCGGCTTCACCACCAGCCGGTCTACTACAATCTCAATGGTATGCTTGATATTCTTGTCCAGATTGATTTCTTCCGTCAGCTCATACAGGTTTCCGTCCACCCGCACCCGGACGAAGCCGCTCCGCTTGGCCTGGGCCAGAACCTTTTCATGGCGGCCCTTTCTGCCCCGGACCACCGGCGCCAGCAGCTGGATCCTGGTGCGCTCCGGAAGCTCCAGAATCCGGTCCACCATCTGGTCCACTGTCTGGCGGCTGATTTCCCTCCCGCATTTCGGGCAGTGGGGAATTCCCACTCTGGCGTAGAGAAGCCGGAAATAATCGTAAATCTCCGTCACAGTGCCCACTGTGGAGCGCGGATTCCGGTTGGTAGATTTCTGATCGATGGAGATGGCCGGCGGCAGCCCTTCAATGCTCTCCACATTGGGCTTCTCCATCTGGCCCAGAAACTGACGGGCATAAGAAGAAAGACTTTCCATATAGCGTCTCTGGCCCTCCGCATAGATGGTATCAAAGGCCAGGGAACTCTTTCCGGAGCCCGACAGGCCGGTGAGCACCACCAGTTCATTTCTCGGTATATCTACATCCAGATGCTTCAGATTGTTCTCCGATGCGCCGCGTATTCTGATAAACTGCTTTTTCTGTGTCTGTTCCATAACAACAATCTCCTCTGTGTCTGAAGGATTTTCTCCGGTTCATCATATCACACAACTTTTATATTGGCAAACGTCTGTTCTGTTTCTACAGAAACTCTGCCAGCACCACATTGCTCAGCGAAATTCCCCTTCTCGTAAACCGCAGTCTCCCACTTTTTTTCTCCAGCAGTCCCCACGCCTCATAGCGTTCCAGAACCCCGGGCCAGATTTCTCCTGCCTCTTTTCCAAAGGTTGCCCGGAATTCGTCCAGCGAAATGCCGTCCGTAAGCCGCAGACCCAGAATCATATATTCTGCCTGCTCATCCTCTGCGGTAAGCCTCTCCTCCTCTCTTCGGATCTCCTCCGGCCTGCCGCCGGCTTCCAGGTATTCCTCCATCCGGTCCGTATTGCGGAACCGCCGGTGCTCCCAGAGAGAGGCAGACCCCAGCCCAAGGCCCAGGTACTCCCTCCCGGTCCAGTAACCCAGATTATGGCGGCACTGGTATCCCTTCCTGGCATAATTGGAAATTTCATACTGTCCATACCCATATTCTCCCAGTATTTCCTCCGTGCGCTCATACATGCGCCGCTCCGTCTCTTCATCCGGAAGGGCGAGGGTTTCTTTTTTTTCCCAGAAGGGCGTGCCTTCCTCCAGGATCAGGCTGTAGGCGGATATATGCTCCGGTCCCATCCCCGCCACACGGCGCAGGCTCGTCTCCCAGGACAGAAGCGTCTGCCCCGGAAGACCCGACATCAGATCCACATTCACGTTCTGAAAGCCTGCCTCTCTGGACAGCCGGAAGCTTTCTAGAAATTCTCCGTACGTATGGATCCGGCCCAGTTTCCGCAGCTCCTGATCCTCCGTGGACTGGCAGCCCAGGCTGATCCTGTTAAAGCCTGCCCGGCGGCACTGCAGAAGCTTTTCCCTCTCCAGAGTTCCGGGATTTGCCTCCAGCGTAATCTCACAGTCCCCCTCCAGCTGAAAATTTTCTTCTATGGTTTCCAGGATTTCCGACAGCTGCCCCCCCGTCAGGAGGGACGGCGTTCCGCCTCCAAAAAAGATGCTGACGATCCGGCGCTTACGCATCGCTTCCTCCGTCTGCCGGATTTCCTGCTTCAGCGCCGCAAGGTACCGATTCCTCGCATCTTCTTCCGCCGGTCCCGACAGGAAATCGCAGTATCCGCATTTCCTGACGCAAAAAGGAATATGCACATATAATTCCAGTTCTCTGTTTTCACCCTTCATGGCCCCATCCGTCCTCTGAAAATACCATGCAGAAACAGGTTCCAGAACACGCATCACACCGAAAATGTTCTGGAACCTGCCACTTGCCGTATTCTTTATTTATCATCCAGCTTCAGCACACTCATGAAAGCCTTCTGTGGAATCTCCACATTGCCCACCTGGCGCATCCGCTTCTTACCTTCCTTCTGTTTTTCCAGCAGCTTCTTCTTTCTGGAAATATCGCCGCCGTAACACTTGGCCAGCACATCCTTGCGCAGAGCCTTTACCGTCTCCCGGGCAATAATCTTCGAGCCGATGGCCGCCTGAATGGGAATCTCAAACAGCTGCCGCGGGATTTCCTCCTTCAGTTTCTCACACATTTTTCTGCCGCGCTCATAGGCAGAGCCCTCAAATACAATAAAGGAAAGGGCGTCCACCTCTTCCCGGTTCACCAGGATATCCAGCTTCACCAGACTGCTCCTCTCATACCCCAGCAGCTCATAGTCGAAGGAGGCGTAGCCTCTGGATCTGGACTTCAGCGCGTCAAAGAAATCATAAATAATCTCATTCAGGGGCAGATGATAGTGGAGCACCGCCCGGGACTGCTCCATGTACTCCATTCCCTGATACTGCCCGCGCCGCTCCTCACAGAGCTGCATGATGGGGCCGATGAATTCCGTCGTCACCATGATCTCGGCCTTCACCACCGGCTCCTCCATATAGTCGATCTCCGAAGGATCCGGCATGTTGGACGGATTCGTCAGATCCACGCAGGTGCCGTCCGTTTTATGAATCTTATAAATAACGCTGGGCGCCGTAGTAACCAGGTCGAGATTGTACTCTCTCTCCAGCCGCTCCTGAATGATTTCCAGATGCAGAAGCCCCAGAAAACCGCAGCGGAAGCCAAAGCCCAGCGCCGCGGAAGTCTCCGGCTCATAAAACAGGGAAGCATCGTTCAGCTGCAGCTTCTCCAGCGCATCCCGAAGATCCCCGTATTTCGCGCCATCCGCGGGATAAAGGCCGCAGTAGACCATGGGATTTACCTTTTTATATCCCGGAAGGGGCTCGCTGCAGGGCCGTTCATCGTCCGTGACCGTATCTCCCACCCGGGTGTCCGCCACATTCTTGATGCTTGCCGTAATATATCCCACCATTCCGGCGGACAGCTCTTCGCAGGGAATCATCTGCCCCGCGCCGAAGTAGCCGACCTCCACTACCTCTTCCACCGCGCCGGTGGCCATCATCCGGATGCGGGTGCCCTTTTTCACACTTCCCTCCATGATCCGGCAGGAGATGATCACTCCCCGGTAGGAATCATAGAGGGAATCAAAAATCAGCGCCTTAAGCGGTGCTTTCGGATCCCCCTTCGGCGCCGGGATCTTCCGGACAATGGTCTCCAGCACCTGCTCCACATGCAGGCCCGTCTTGGCCGAAATCTGCGGAGCGTCCTGGGCCTCGATGCCGATCACATCCTCGATCTCATTGATCACCCGCTCCGGTTCCGCGCTGGGCAGATCAATCTTATTGATCACCGGAAACACATCCAGATCATGATCCAGGGCCAGATATACATTGGCCAGGGTCTGGGCCTCGATGCCCTGGGCCGCATCCACCACCAGCAGAGCCCCGTCGCAGGCGGCCAGGCTTCTGGATACCTCGTAATTAAAGTCCACATGGCCGGGCGTATCGATCATATTAAAAATATATTCCTCCCCGTCCTGGGCTTTATAGACGGTCCGGACCGCCTGAGCCTTGATGGTAATGCCTCTCTCCCTCTCCAGCTCCATATTGTCCAGCACCTGGTCCTGCATCTCCCGCTGGGTCAGCAGGCCGGTCATCTCGATAATCCGGTCCGCCAGCGTGGATTTTCCGTGATCAATGTGGGCAATAATACAAAAATTGCGAATTTTATCCTGACTTATCTCTGCCAAAGCAGTTTCCTCCAACAAATCTCTTTCAAACACCGTTAGCCTTACTATTATACATAAGATTTAACTGCCCTGCAAGACTTTGTTCAGGATGTAGGCAAAGGGATCCATGGCGTTCATGGCCTCCTCCACCGTATTTGTCTGGGCCCCCACCTCCAGCAGCACGGATCTGGGCCGCAGATGCAGATTGTAGCGGTATCCCTTCAGGTATATACAGCGGGTAAAGTCCGGAAAATACTGTTTTGCTTCATATTCCATCTGAAATGAAAAAGCCAGATTGTCTTCGATATAGGGATTGGGCAGATAGCCCAGCTCCCCGTCCTCGGCTGTTTTTGAAAGGCCGTTAAAAAACATGACCTTCGCTGTCGGAACTCCGTTCACATCCGTCACCAGGCGGGTATCCTCATTCACTCCGTCCCGGTGCAGATCGATCACCACCTGAATGGAGGGATTTTCCTCCAGAATCTGCTGGATCACCGGAAGCGCATAATCATAAGCCTTGCTTCGGTCCAGGACGCCGTCCACAAGATCAAAGGAATCCATATTGTGGATTACCTGGTACCCGTACTGGTCCCGCAGAATCTGAGCCAGATGCTCCCCCACCCCGATCACAGTGGTATTCACATCCCCCTCCACGGAATCCGCGAAGCCCTCCTGGGAGTGCGTATGGTAGATAAGAATCTGGGGCTGGGCGGAATCCCGCTCAAGGGTCAGATCCTTTTCCAGAAAAGTCCCCGCGTTTAGCTGTGCCGCATCTGTAACGGTATTGGGGTCCACAACAAAAAATTCGTTCAGCAGATATTCGTAATTCTGCAGATTTTCCACCGGAATCTCCGCCACAGGCTGAAGCTCGGGGCTGGCCGCTGTCTCCTGCTCCGCGGGCGTCTCTGTCTCCGGCACATCCTCCGGCTGCCGGCTTTCTTCCTCCGCCTTCCGGCTGTTTTCCTCCTGGATCCGCTCTGCGATTCTCTTTTCATTTTCTTCAATCATGGCCTGAATGGTCGTATCATCCTCTACCACATTTTTTTCTTCCGTTCCCGCAAAAAAAGTAAAAAATGGCAGCTGTTCCCGGGCCCAGCCGGCCAGCTCCTGCAGCCATCCGCTCTGTTCTTCCTCATAGACACTCTGGGGCAGATACAGGGAGAGCGCCGCCTCCCCCGCCTGCAGGCAGGCCGATGCCGCCATACTTTTCCCCTTTCTCCAGCCGTCTTCCCGCAGCACGGAAATTCCTTTTCCCAGCAGATAGAAGCTCATTGCGGAAATACAGACGAGCAGAACTATCCGGGCCGTCTTCTGTCCGTCCCTCATGCAATCACCTCATAGTTATATATGAGACAAACTTCCGGAATACGACTCTCTTTTTAAGGCCATATTAATTCCCTCCGACAGAGTAAAGCTCAGCCGGGCGATGGTTTCATCAATGTCCTTCGGCGTGACGAACATTCCCCGGAGCGCCGGACTTACCAGTTCCGAAAGAAATTCATCCATCTCCGCATCCTCCAGGGCCTCCAGAAGATTCGACACCGCATCGTGGACGATGGTTCCGGCATCCACCACCGTGGGAACGCCTATGCCGATCACGGGAACGTGGAGGGTTTCCTGATTCAGACCGCAGCGATGATTGCCTACACCGGAACCGGGAGAAATTCCTGTATCCGTAATCTGGATGGTGCAGTTCAGCCGCCGCGTATTCCGCGCTGCCAGCGCGTCAATGGCCAGCACCACATCCGGCTCCGTTTCCCGGATAACTCCCTGCAGAATTTCCAGGGTCTCCATGCCGGTCTGGGCCATAACCCCGGGAACCAGGGCGCTGATCATGGGGATTTTCCCGTCTCCCAGCGCCCTTTCCCCATATTCCCGTATCATATGTCTTGTGATATGCAGATGCTCCACCGCGCAGGGACCCAGCGCATCCGGTGTAATGCTTCTGTTTCCCAGCCCTACCACCAGGACGGAATCCATTTTCCGCGGAAGCAGCAGCGTCAGCTGCGCGGCCAGGGCCCGGGATATTTCTCTGTGAATTCCCTCATCCGGCACCGCCAGATTCGGGGCTTCCAGCGTGATATACACGCCCTGCGGTTTCCCCATGGCTCTGGCTCCCGATTCCGATTCAATCTTCACAACAGTTGTGACGATTTCCCTTTCCCGGTCTTCCTGCCTGCGGATCACCACGCCCGCAATTTCCACGTGATCCTTCTCAAATTTTTCTCCGTTTTCCAACGCCAGGTCTGTACGCACTCTGTACCTTCCAATCATACTCTTCTCCTTCAGGCATCCCGCCAGTTTTTAGCCGTCCTCCGGCCTTCTGACACATAGGTTCTGCAATTTTTCCCGAAATATGTATTGACAAAAACCTCCAAATCGCATAGAATAAATAAGCATGTTTCATCGGAGGTTTCCGTGTCTGCTCCGATGTACGGATAGAAAAGAATTCAGAATATTGGAGGTGTACAGTTTGGCTAACATTAAGTCTGCTAAGAAGAGAATCCTGGTAAACAGAACAAGGGCTGAGAGAAACAAATCCATTCGTTCAGCCGTTAAGACATCCATCAAGAAGGTAGAAGCTGCCGTTGCCGCAAAGGACAAGGAAGCTGCCGCAGCTGCTCTGACAGCCGCTATCTCTACCATTGATAAAGCGGAGACCAAGGGTGTTTACCATAAAAACAATGCGTCCAGAAAAGTTTCCCGCTTAAGCAAAGCTGTAAACTCTATCGCATAAAGAAAAACGTATGAGGATCCCGGCTGATACCGTCCAGCCGGGATCCTTTTTTGCTGCCCGCGCATCCCCCTTCCCGCACATCCCCGCCCTCCCCGGCCGCCGGAAAACAGCCGTCTCCCAGCAAGAAATGGCACTTGTCATGGAAATCAAACTTCGCTATAATATGACTATGTTATGCATGGAATCAGGGACCTTATAGCAAATACGCTATAGGAGAAATGCAGAATGAAAAAAACTTATATCCGCGCTGCGCTTCTGGCGCTGTGCTGCTGCCCGCTCGCCGCCTGCGGAAGGGAAGCGGTTTCCTATGAGATCGCCGCCGTTTCCGAAGTACAGGGGGAGACAGCCGTATCTTCGGCAGATCAGGAGTCCGGTGAACCGGAAACCATCTTTGTATATATCTGCGGAGCGGTCCGCAGCCCCGGTGTCTATGAACTTCCCCTGGGAAGCCGGGTCTTCTCAGCCGTGGAGGCGGCCGGAGGCATGACGGAGGAGGCGGATTCCCGGCTCCTGAATCAGGCCGGAATTCTGGAAGACGGACAGCAGATCACTGTTTACACAAAAGCGGAAGCGGAATCTCTGCCGTCCCAGGAGCAGTCTGCCCGGTCGGAAACCGCCGGAAAGGTGAACCTGAATACCGCTTCCATGGAGAGCCTGATGACGCTTCCCGGCATCGGCGAAGCGAAGGCCCGGGCCATCCTGGACTACAGGGAGGAGCAGGGAGGCTTTCAGAGCATTGAAGAAATTCAGCAGGTGGAAGGCATCAAAGAGAAAGTCTACGAGAAAATCAAAGAGCAAATAGAAGTATAGGAGTGCAAAATGGCTAAAAAAGTACTGGTTGTGGATGACGAAAAACTGATCGTAAAGGGAATCCGGTTTTCACTGGAACAGGACGGCATGGAGGTGGAGTGCGCCTACGACGGAGAAGAGGCCCTGAATATGGCCAGGGAGAAGGAGTACGACATCATCCTGCTGGATCTCATGCTGCCGAAGCTGAACGGGCTGGAGGTCTGCCAGCAGATCCGGGAATTCTCCAATGTACCCATTGTCATGCTGACGGCCAAGGGCGAGGATATGGATAAAATTCTGGGACTGGAGTACGGCGCGGACGATTACATCACAAAACCTTTCAACATTCTGGAGGTAAAGGCGCGCCTGAAGGCGATCATGCGGCGTACAGCCAGACCGGTACAGCAGGAGGAGAAGGCAAAGGTCATTCAGGTGGGCGATCTGAAGATGGACTGCGAAAGCCGCCGCGTCTTCATCGGCTCCCGGGAGATCAATCTGACCGCCAAGGAATTCGATGTGCTGGAATTCCTGGTCTTTAATCCGAATAAGGTCTACAGCCGGGAAAATCTGCTGAACATTGTCTGGGGCTACGAGTATCCGGGAGATGTCCGCACAGTGGATGTGCATATCCGGAGGCTTCGCGAAAAGATTGAAGAAAATCCCAGCGAGCCGAAATACGTTCATACAAAGTGGGGAGTTGGTTATTATTTCCAGGCGTAGTACAAAAAAAGGATGGAAATTCCTGCGAAGCGTCCGGTTCCGCATTATGGTAATCGTAATCCTCATGGGCATCATTCCCAGTATCCTGGTGGAAAATGTTGTAGTCCAGAGCTATGAGAACCGGGCGCTGTCCCAGAGAACCATCATTGTAAAAAATCAGAGCAATATCATCAGCAATCAGCTGGTTCAGCTGAATTACATGGAAGATCCCAGCAACGCCGTCATCAACGGAGAGATCAGTATGCTGACCAATATTTACGAGGGGCGTATTCTGATCATTAACCGGGATTATAAAGTGATTAAGGACTCCTACGAGCTGGACCGGGGGAAGTATCTGATCTCCCGGGAAGTTATCGACTGTTTTAACGGCAAGGATACCAGCCAGTACGACAGGCGGAACCAGTATATTGAAATGACTGTGCCCATTTCCGATCCGGAATCCACAGACAAGGAAATCGTCGGAGTCATGCTGATCAGCGTCTCCACGGTGGAGATCAATGCCAGCAAGGATATGCTGGAGCAGCGGGGAATTATGATCCTGGGCATTATGGTTGTCCTGATCCTGGTGCTGAGCTATATTCTTTCCGGTATCCTGGTAAAACCCTTCCAGAAGATCACCCGCTCCATCGAGGAACTGACAGACGGCTATCTGGATG
This sequence comes from Candidatus Scatomonas pullistercoris, assembly GCA_018713515.1. GTDB lineage: Bacteria > Bacillota > Clostridia > Lachnospirales > Lachnospiraceae > Scatomonas > Scatomonas pullistercoris. Next base: position 9,566 of record DVOO01000015.1, on the reverse strand, counting down.
AAAGCATCTCCGTGCCGGATTACCTGGAGACAGAGCTGATCACGGACGCGTTTAACAAGATGCTGGCAAAAGTGAAAGCGCTGGACGATTCCCGTCAGGAATTCGTATCCAACGTATCCCATGAGCTGAAGACGCCGCTGGCTTCCATGAAGGTGCTGGCCGATTCCCTGAATATGCAGGAAAATGTACCGGTGGAACAGTACCGGGATTTCATGCAGGATATCTCGGAGGAAATCGACCGGGAAAACTCGATCATCACGGATCTGCTGTCTCTTGTAAAAATGGACAAAAAAGCGGCGGATCTGAACATTGAGTCAGTTAACATCAATGAGCTGCTGGAACTGGTGCTGAAACGGCTGCGCCCCATCGCCACGCGTCAGAACATTGAACTGGTGCTGGACAGCTTCCGTCCGGTCAACGCGGAGGTTGATTCTACCAAGCTGACCCTTGCGTTTTCAAATCTGGTGGAGAACGCAATCAAATACAACAAGCCGGAGGGCGGCTGGGTGCGCGTCTCTCTGAATGCGGATCACAAATATTTCTACGTGACTGTGGCTGATTCCGGAATCGGAATTCCTGAGGAAGCGCTGAATCATATTTTTGAACGATTCTACCGCGTGGACAAAAGCCATTCCCGCGAGATTGGCGGCACCGGTCTGGGGCTGGCCATTACCCGCAGCGCAATCGTCATGCACCGCGGCGCGATCCGGGTCTACAGCAAGGAGAACGAGGGCACAACTTTCTCAGTCCGGATTCCGCTGATCTATATGGCATAGGAGGTCAGGCAGATGAAACGATTTTTGACGTGCCTGCTGGCTCTTTTGACGGCAGCAGGGCTGGCCGGATGCACGGCGAATGGCAGCGGAGACAACAGTCCCCGGTACTGTCTCTATTCTCTGAATGAGGAAGGAAATCAGCTGGTGGAACGGGACTATGAACCGGCCGGCCAGTCCTCCGAAGAACTGATCGCAGAATTTTCGGCAATCTTGGGGGCATCCTCCCCGGATGACCCCTCCGCCCTTCTTCCGGAAGGCGTCTCGATTGAAAACTATGAACTGGATGAGGGTGTTCTGACTCTGGACATGAGCAGTGGATACAGCCAGATGGACCGTTCCCGTGAGATTCTGGTACGGGCAGGACTGGTCCAGACCTTTCTCCAGATCGATGGCATCTCTCAGATACAGATCCTGATAGACGGGGAACCGCTGACGGATTCCTCCGGCCAGGAGGTGGGTCTCCTGGACAACGACAGCTTTGTGGTGAATTCCGGGAAGGAGATCAACACCTATGAGAACACGCAGCTGACTCTGTATTTCGCGGATGAGGCGGGAGAACATCTTGTTCAGGAGCAGCGGAACGTTTATTACAGCACAAACCTGCCTCTGGAAAGGGTTGTGGTCGAACAGCTGGTCCGCGGTCCTTCCGAGAGCGACCACTATGCGACCCTGCCTTCGGAACTGAATATTCTCAGCGTCACCACCTCCGAAGGTATCTGCTATGTAACTTTTGACGAAAGCTTTACCGCCTCCGCGGCGCTGATAAATCCGGAGCTGGCGATTTACTCAATCGTGGAATCTCTGTCGGCTTCCTGCCATGTAAACCGAGTACAATTTTCCATCAACGGAAAAAATGATATTCTCTTTGGCGATACCATGGATTTAAGTCAGCTGTATACGGCGGACGGCAGTCTGATCGAAGAGGAATAATATTGAAAAAAAGGCCTTTATGCCTGGCGTGTATCGGCCTTATGACCGCTATTTTTCTGATGAAGCTGGCCGGTCTCCCGATCTTCGGCGAGCCGGCCGGCACATCTCTGATCGAAGACGCGGTCAAAGAGGAAACAGAAATACACGTCATAGGACAAATCTCACGGCGGGAACAGAAACCAAATTCTGTCCGCTACTATCTGAAAAACACAATTCTTTTTTTTCACAATCAGGAAACTCCCCTAAACAATATTTATCTGACCGTTCAGAGCCCGGAAAAGTATCCGGTAGGCGCCGAGATTCTGGCCGCCGGCGTGCTGGACAAACCGGAATCCGGACGGAATCCCGGACAATTTGATGCCCGTTCCTATTATGCCTGCCAGAAAATATTTTATTTTGTCTGGGCCGAAAATATCCGTCTTCTGAAAGCGCCGGCTCTCCCTGCGGGAGAATGGATGGCGCAGCTCCGGGAATCTCTTTCGGAAAGAGTTTCTCTGGCCCTGCCCGGCGGACAGGCAGGCATTCTGGCCGCCATGCTCTGGGGCGACCGGAGTCTTCTGGAGGAAGACTCCAGAATCAACTATCAATTCGGCGGCGTATCCCACATTCTTTCCATATCCGGGCTCCATATAAGTCTCATGGGGCTGGCTCTTTACCGGTTTGTCCGGCGTCTGCTGCCCCTGCGCCTTCCGGCCGCCGCCGCGGCAGCGGCCGTTATGCTCTGCTACTGTCTGTTCACGGGCGCTCAAGCCGCCACAATCCGCGCCTTCCTCATGTTTTCCGTAAGCCTTGGCGCCCAGCTGACCGGCCGGAGCTACGATATGCTCTGTGCCCTGTCCCTGTCCGGAATCCTGATTCTTCTGGAAAATCCCGGCATGCTTTTCTACAGCGGCTTTCAGCTTTCCTTCACGGCAGTCATTGCCGTGGGCGTCGTAAGCCCCGCCGCAGTCTCTCTCCTTCCAAAGCCGGGACACAGGAGCGGCCGTCTGAGACGCCTGACGGCCCGCGTTCTGGAAACCGCACTCTCCTGCGGTGTCGTCTGGGCCGCCGCCCTGCCGCTGACCGCCTACTATTTTTATGAGATTCCCCTCTGGAGTACCCTGATTAATCTGCTGATGCTCCCCTTTATGGGGGGACTGATGATCCTGGGACTGGCAGGCAGCTGCGCGGCCCTCTTCTCCCTGCAGGCAGGGCGGCTTCTTCTGTACGCCCCGGGACTGCTGCTGGAAATCTTTGAGTCGGCCATGGAGCTGCTGCGCCGGCTGCCCGGCGGCCTTCTTATCTGCGGCCAGCCCAGGCCCTGGCAGGTGGTTCTCTGCTACGCCGGCATCGGACTCTTTGTCTTCTGGTGCCGGAGACGCGCCGAGGGAAAATCCGTCCGGAAAATCTCTCCGGCGCTTCCTGCGGCAGCTCTGCTCCTGTGCAGCCTGCTCTTTTTTAGACGGGAGACTGCCTTTTCCCTGACAGCTCTGGATGTGGGCCAGGGAGACTGCCTGGCCCTCCAGGCCGGCAGCGTCCACTTCCTGGTGGACGGCGGCAGCAGCAGCGAATCCCTGGTTGGAAAATACCGGATCCTCCCTTACCTGAAGCAGCAGGGAATCCGCCGGCTGGAGGGGATTTTTATTACACATCCCGATGCGGATCACATAAACGGCATCCAGGAGCTGCTCCAGGCCATAGCGAATGGGGACACCCAGCTTTCTGTAAAACGGCTGTTTCTTCCGGAGTGGATGCAGGGAAGAGAGGGAACGGAAGCGCTGACCCGGCCTGCCGCCGCGGCAGACGTGCAGGTCTCCTATCTCCGGGCCGGAGATCTTATCCGGACCGGCAGCTGCAGGATCCAGGTTCTGTATCCAAAACCTGGGCAGACAGTCCCCTCCGGAGAGGAAAACAGTGCTTCTCTGGTGCTGGCCGTTCATTATAAGGAAATGGACTTTCTTCTGACCGGCGATCTGGAGGGCCCGGGAGAAGAAGCTCTCGCGGACACCCTGACTGCCTGTGAATATCTGAAAGCCGCTCACCACGGATCCAGGAATTCCACCGGCGAAGCTTTTCTGGAAGCCGCCGCGCCGGCGGTCTGCGTCATTTCCGCCCCGGAAAACAGCGTGTACGGCCATCCTCACCGGGAAACTCTGGACAGGCTCCGGCAGGCGGGTACCCGCATCTTCTGCACCTCCCGGTGCGGAGCCATCCGGGCGGTGACAGACGGACAGACAATCGAAGTATTTACCTTTCTCTCTGAATATGATATCCTATAACCATTCGGTGAAAGTATTTTCCACCCCCGAAAACGGAATACAGAATAGGACATATTATGGATTGTTTATATATTATTATTCCTGCCTATAATGAAGAAACGAATATCGGACGGGTACTGGAAGAATGGTATCCGGTGGTGGAGCGCCATAATGCCGGGGGGCGCTCCCGCCTTGTTGTAATCAATGACGGCAGCCGCGACCGCACCGGCGCGATCCTGGACGCCTTTGCCGCAGCCCATCCCCTGCTTCTCCCCCTCTCGGAACCGAACCGGGGACACGGCGGAGCGGTCCTGCGGGGATATCATTTTGCGGCAGAGCAGGACGCGGACTACGTCTTTCAGACAGACAGCGACGGCCAGACACGGCCGGAGGAATTCGAAAAATTCTGGAAACACCGGAAGGAATTTGCCATGGTGATCGGCGACCGCAGGCACCGGCAGGACGGCTTCTCCCGGGTGCTGGTCACCCGGGTGCTGCGCCTGGTGCTCCGCCTGTGTTTCCGCGTCAAAATACGCGATGCCAATACTCCCTACCGGCTGATGCAGATACAGCCCCTGCGGCAGAATCTCCGGCTGATTCCCAAAGATTTCGGCCTGTCCAACGTGCTGCTCTCTGTCCTGTACGCCAAGAGAAAGCTGCCCGTCCTGTATCTTCCCATCACCTTCCGGCCCAGACAGGGGGGTGTAAATTCCATCAATCTGAAACGTATCTTCCGGATCGGCAGGCAGGCGCTGGGAGACTTTCTGCGGCTGAACCGCCGTCTGGACAGAATGCTGAAAGAAGGTGCACATGAAAGAGATTCTTGAGGATATTAAAAGCGGGAATTTTCACAGAGCATATCTTCTCTACGGCTCAGAGGCCTATCTGAAGAATCAGTACCGCCAAAAGCTCCTGGACGCATTGCTTCCGGAGGGGGATACCATGAATTTTTCCCGCTTTGAGGGAAAGGGACAAAACGAGGGAGAGATCATAGATCTGGCGGAAACCATGCCCTTCTTTGCTGACCATCGGGTTATCCTTCTGGAAAATACCGGGTTTTTCAAAAACAAGGCAGACCGGCTGGCCGACTACCTTTCCTCCCTCCCGGAATACCTGGTGCTCATTTTTGTGGAGGATGAGGTGGACAAGCGGAGCCGGACCTACAAAGCTCTGCAGAAGACAGGAATTGCCGTGGAATTCGGCCAGCAGAAGGAGGACGCCCTGATCCGCTGGATCCTCGGCATTCTAAAAAAATCCGGGAAAAAGATTACCCGGCCGGATATGGAACTGTTTCTCGGAAAGACAGGCACAGACATGGGCAATATCCACATGGAGCTTCAGAAGCTCCTGGATTATGCGGAGGGGCGGGAGATCATCCGGGCTCAGGACATTGAGGCCATCTGCACCACCCAGCTCTCCAACCGGATCTTTGATATGATCCGCGCCGTCACGGAAAAACGCCAGAGGGAGGCGCTGCAGCTGTACTATGATCTGCTGGCTCTGAAGGAGCCTCCCATGCGGATCCTGTACCTGATGGCCCGGCAGTTTAACCAGCTGCTGCTGGTTAAAACCCTGATGGAAGAAGGGGCGGATCAGAAGACCATCGCCTCCCGTCTGGGGCTGGCTCCCTTCGTGGTGCGGAACCTGATGCCTCTGGCCAGGCGCTTCTCCCTCCAGGAACTGACGGAGGCCGTAGAAAACTTTACCGCCGCAGAGACGGATGTAAAAACCGGACGCCTGGACGATGTTCTGAGCGTAGAACTGATGCTTGTAAAATACAGTGCCTGAGGGCAGAAAGGCAGAAAATGAATCGATTGCAGCGGGAAGAATATCTGAGAGCGGGAGCGTAAAATTGCGTCCGCTCCTGCCCCGCTCTCTATAATTCCCTGTATCCTTTCTTATAATGAAATGCCATTTCTGATTTTCCCTTCTTCACAAGCCATTTGTACAAGATACTGCAGCACATCTCTTTGCTGATTTCCAGCTTCGCACAAAAGACTATATTACAAGCAGGAGGATCCTGTCATGCAGATTACAAGCAGATTTACGATAGCGGTACATATTATTACCGCAATTGACTATTTCCAAGACAAAGAAAAAGTGACGAGCAGTTTCCTGGCCTGCAGCGTGGGGGCAAACCCTTTAATTGTCCGGAATGTGATGCGAAAGCTCAAGGAAGCCGGAATCATCGATATCAGCCAGGGGAAAAGCGGCATCGCGCTGGCCAGGAAACTGGATGAAGTCACTTTTTATGATATTTATAAAGCAGTCGACTGCATAAACGAGGAAGGCCTGTTTCATTTCCATGAAAATCCGAACACAAACTGCCCCGTGGGCAGGAATATTCATAAGGCCATGGACAAAAAACTCCTGCAGGTGCAGGAGGCGATGGAGGAAGCCATGAAAAAAATCACCCTCGCTGATGTAGCAGAGGATACCCGCCGGGAAATCCGCTGGGAAACGGCGTAAACTGAATTTTCACATGAAGTATTTGCATTTTTCCTTATAGGATTTCTGCTCTTTCCGGAACAGCATTGTCAACTTCTCTATCCCTTATCCATTGCGGTAGCCCGCCAGGGCATGCAGGTATTCCGTTCGGTTTTCATCCATGATGATCAAAGGAACCAGATCATTTACCAGGCATTCCCTGAACAGAATAAACCGTCTCGTCCGTCCATTTCCATCCTGGAAGGGATGAATGCACTCATAGCGTGCATGAAATTCAGCCAGGACGGATAATGATGTGTCATGGCTGTGATACCACTGCAGAAGCTCCTGCGATAATGGCTGGCCCAGGCACATTTCAGACAAATACCATTTAGGCATAAAATGTTGATCATTTGCAAACACAGATATCTCAAACGTATTTTCCATCAGTCTTTCGATAAATATTCCATCAGCTGTTTTTTTCTTTCCTCCCTGCGGATCCTCCTGTGCAAATCGCTTGTTCCCCCTGTCAGCCTTTCTAACCAGCCTTTCACTCCGCGGAGAATTAATATGCACGCTACTATCACGCCTATGCTGATCGCAGCTGGCCAAAAACCACTTCTGATCCATGTGGCTATGAAGCCAAAAGCTATCACATAGACCGCAATCACTCCGTACATACGGTACTGCACAGCGAATATGAAAATTCTTATCGGAGCCCAGAGTAAGCGTTTCATTTTATATTTTCCTCTTTTTATGAATTTTAATTCACGCTCCCGCATAGGGAACGGCGGAAATCGCGCACAATTTTCCATAGTTTCCCGTAATTGTTTATGCAATTATAGCAATATATTTTCAATAAGACAAGGTTTATGATGCAAATTACTTCTATTTTCTCTTATTTTTCGGGAAAAACACGGTGCGAATCTCCCGGGGATTTTATGAGCGCTTATGACTCGCACTTTTACGCCGACGTATTTTATCGGCAATCATCAAAGTAAAACTGTTTTCCATCCCCTGCCATTCTTCCAACTCAAATAAAATAGACCTGTATTACCCATTCCAAATGTAGTGTTCCGTCCGATATGAAGGCTTTGCGCCGCATACAGCCAGGGCACAAATGGGGACAGTTCTCCTTTATATTCTATCCTTTCACTTAAGCCGCTGAAATTCATCTTCCTATTGATTCGATTTGAATATCTCTCCATCTGTGTTACTTTAAATGCTTCATTTACAGCCTGTATATTCTCGGCTAATGACAGAACTCTACCCGCTTCTTCTTTGTCTATCCAACCGCCGTATCGCTCTGTAATGGCCGCAATCCGCTTCGTTATGTAACGGATCAATGTCTGAAAGGACAAAGTCTGCATGAGCCGGCCGCCATGTCGGATTCGAAGAGGGGTACAGAGTACAATCACTGCGCCTGTAACATTCTGCAGTTCGTAATTAGGTAACACAGCCGCTGTAACCGCCTCTTTATAGTATTGTCCCCTATACCATACCATCCTCTGCGTCTGACTGTGTATAATACCTTTCAGTTCAAATCTATACCTGCGTGCTCCCAACCCGAATCTGTCTATCTGTTCCAATGCTGAAATGACGGGCAAAAGATATTTCACTGCTCTGCCAAACAGCCGAAATTCAAATTTCAAATCCACCCCTTGTTCGATCACAGTCTGCGGTATACATGCTTTCGGCGGAACAATCATATAGGGTTCTTCTCCACATATTCCTGTATCATTTTATATGTAATTTTCGGTTTCGGTTGATATTTCTTCGCTCGCTCTGCAATCGCATCCAATCCCAGAATATTTTTCCTTAATAGCGCAATACTAATAAGGGAACTTCCCCTTACCCAATTGACTTTTCCCTTATTTTATGCTATATTTTAAGGGAAAGTCTCGGAGGTGAGGTTATGCGAACATTTAATTATTCTGAGATAAAAAATCAAAAGTGGGATTCTGATATTCTCGGCCTGATTGCAGCAATCTATAAAGAAGCAGGCAAACAGGAACTGTATCTGAAACAACGCCCGCAGGAACTGGAAAAACTCGTTGAAATTGCCAAGATACAGAGTACCGAGGCCTCCAATGCCATAGAAGGCATTGTGACCACGAATACACGAATCAAGCAGCTTGTTGAGGAAAAAACAACGCCCAGGAACCGCAATGAACAGGAAATCGCAGGTTATCGTGATGCACTGAATATCATCCATGAGAGTTTTGATGCTATTCCAATCACGCAGAACTATATCCTTCAGCTTCATAAAATTCTCTACAGTCATATGAATAACCCTATGGCGGGCAGAACCAAGAGTGTGCAGAACTATATCAGCGCCACCTACCCGGACGGCCATGTGGAAACCCTCTTTACGCCTCTTGCACCCTACGAAACACCGGAGGCACTAGACAGAATCTGCGAGGAATATAATCGTGTCATTGGCAATATGGAAGTTGAACCGCTGATTGTTATTCCGATTTTTATTCATGATTTCCTGTGCATCCATCCGTTTAATGACGGCAACGGCAGAATGAGCCGCCTGTTGACCACGCTTCTGCTTTATAGAAACGGATTCTATGTAGGAAAATACATCTCCCTGGAGGCGAAAATCGCAAAAAACAAAGATTTGTATTACGATGCCCTCGGTCAAGCGCAGATCGGATGGCACGAAGGAACGGATGACCCTATTCCGTTTATCAAATATCTGCTGGGCACTATCCTTGCTGCATACCATGACTTCGAAGACCGCTTTGCTCTGATAGAAACAAAACTGTCGGCACTGGAAACAGTACGCCGAGCTACAATGAATAAAATCGGGCGTTTTACGAAGCAGGATATCCGTGAACTTTGTCCTTCTCTGAGCGTCAGTTCCGTAGAGGGGGCGCTACGTAAACTGGTAGCATCTGGTGAACTGAAACGAGAAGGCAAGGGAAAAAATATCTGCTATTACAGATTGAAGTGATTCCCTCAATAAAACCTATGTTCCATTAAATATAGAGAGTATTTAAGGGAATTGGTGTGATAATAAGGTTAAGCATCTATCGCAAGGTAGGTGCTTTTCTTATGGGGCTGTCCTGAAAACATTATTCAACGCTCCGCTATAAACAAACATTCTAAATAAGCTCGCCTTTTGGCGGGCTTATTTCTTTATTGTGCAGTTAAAGAGGATCATTGCGGCTGAATAATTACATTCACC
>DVOO01000014.1 GCA_018713515.1 Candidatus Scatomonas pullistercoris | reverse complement strand
AAAAGCTGATGAATCCGCCCGCTCACATCCTCCCAGGACAGAAATGTTTTATCCAGAATCCGGTCATGTACGGTATGCCCCACAGCGATCTGCATCCCCAGCTCATCATACCAGACAGAATACTCTTTCCCGCCGACCACAAGCCCGGCACCGCCGGTGCCATACTCCCGGCGCACAAAGTCCGTGTATTCTTCCGGTGTCTGCTCGATCATGAAATTGTAGATGATCCGCAGATGGCTCCTGTCCCGGTTGCCGCCATGTCTTAAGACTTCATCAATCACATCCGCAGGGATGGCCGTCTCCCCGGCGTACAAAGCCGTCTGCCGTTCCTCAATGGAGCGGATCTGCTGTTCTACCGTAGGCAGTTCGGGCAAAGAAAAAGCAGAGGCTGCTTCTTCCTCTGCTTCACTCAAATCCTGTTCGGTTGTTTCTTCCCTTAGCTGTATACCAATTCCATCAGCACGGTTTCCTCCGCCATCTGTGTCAGGCTGTTCATATGCGCTGTCCATGCCATCGGATCTGTCTCTTTGTCCGGTGCCGGATACTTCGCCAGCAGCCCTTCCATCAGGTTCTCCAGCCGTTCCTGTGCCGTCTGCTCGGTCTCTGACAGATGGCTGTCCAGCTTCCCGCTGATCAGCAGGCTCTGGTACAGGTTCTTCCTGTGTTCCTTCAGGTATGTCCTCCGCAGCATCCCGTATTTCCCGATCTGCACGGGTTCTTCCGTCAGAGTCAGGTTCGGAAACAGGTAATCCCCCTTTCGGTGATAGGTCAGTTCCATTTGGTTCCCCTCCTTCTACATTTTCGCTTTCACGAATTAACGTGTTAAATTCATTATAAGGTACTTCCTGTGTTTTTGCAACCGTTTTCTCCGGTTTTTCCTGGGTTTCTTCTGCCTGTTTTCTCCATTTTTCTAGTTCCATCTGCCGGATCGTGCGCCCAATGTCACGGAGTACCGGCTCTACGAGCTGGCTGGTGGCATTTCCCAAAAATGCCAGGACAGACAGGTCGTTGTAATCGGTGATCCCGGAGAAATCCGCTTCCTCCAAATATTCCAGCGGTTCCAGCCCGCAGCGCCGTGCCAGGGAATAAAAAGCGCTGTTTGTAAGTAGAGCACGGAACTCCACCCGGATGGTATCTTCGTCCAGCCCGTCTAAAAAGGTGCCGGGGATGGCATAGGCCATGCCGTCTATAGCTTCCTCCAGGCTGTCCGCCGCCATTTCCTCCGCAATCTTCCGCAGCACCGCAGCCAGGTCAGAGGCCCCTTCTCCCTCCAGCCCATAAGTGTCCGCCAGATGGTTCAGAAGTTCTTCCCGCTGTCCTTCTTCCAGCCGCCACAGGTACGGCGTCCTTCCGCCTCTTACCGGATGGGTATCCGATACGTCAAATACATACCGCAGCATACGCCTCGGCCCGGTATCGTCAATCAGGGCAATCCCTTTCGCTCCCCGGTTCACCCACCGGCGCATCTTCTCATTCCACACCTCCAGCTCCGCACAGGCCGTTGCGTCCGGGCGCTGGGCGTGGATCAGGAGCGTATCAGAGAAGGGATAACGGTAGAGCCTGGAAGCCGTGTCCAGATACCCCATCCAGTCCCGTGGGGAACCGCTGACTTCTTTTGCCGTCTCCCGTGCCAGGAAACGGATGTCATTGATTTTTGCCATATAGATCCTCCTGTAAAATATAAAAAAGTTCTGTGTGTCCGCTGCCCCATAAATTCCGCATGATTTTTTCTTCTCCTGTTTACAATATAAAGAAATTCAGTTATAATTTCTTTATAAAGGAGGTGCTTTTATGCCAAATATCCGTTCAAGCGCAGACCTGCGCAACAGTTACAATGAAATCTCCACCTTCTGCCATGAGTATGCGGAGCCTGTTTTCATCACCAAAAACGGCAAAGGCGACCTTGCCGTCATGAGCATTGAGGCGTATGAACAGCTTGCAGGCCGCTGTGAATTATACGGACTTCTCCAGGAAGGCATGGATGACCTGGCTGCCGGGAACACCCGCCTGTTCTCTGACGCCATGGCAGAGATCCGGAGCCGCCGCAGGCGATGAATTACCATCTGCATATCACAGGCGTCGCACAGAGGGATATTTCCCAGGCTGCCGATTATATCGAGTTTGTCCTGAAAAATCCCAAAGCCGCTGATGATCTTTTAGCGGAAACGGAACAGAAGATCAATGCCTTGCTGCCGTTTCCCACAGGACATCCTGTGGTGGAAGATAAGCTGCTGGCCGCCTGGGGCGTCCGCTTCACACAGGTAAAAAACTATCTTGCTTTTTATGTGGTAGGGGAAAGCCAGGTGACAGTGATCCGGTTCCTGTATGCCAAAAGCAACTGGATCTCCATCTTAAAGGCCGGCTTCCCTCTTGCCTGATCCCGCCCTCCCCGGTTTTCTCCGGGGAGGATGTCATTTTTTGCTTTTCTTTTTCGGGAACTCCAGCCGGAAGCTGGCTTTCCCATCTTCCGTGTCCAAGCAAAGATACGCCGCAAAATTTCTCCCTTTCTTCTGGGAATACAGGTCCGGTACATACGTCCGCCCGTCCTTTAAAAGCTCCGCCGCCATCTTTTTATCCACTACCTTCCGCATCCCCGACAGATACCGGTTCTCTTTCCAGAGGGCAAAAGCGCACTCCCGGCTGCCGCAGAAGAAGTTCCGTTTGCTTTCATAGACCGGGCTGCCGCACACCGGGCAGACGCCGATCTTCTCCTTGGGATAAAAGCGGTTCTGCTCCTCCACGGACAGTTTCCCGCACTCCAGCAGCATCCGGTCAATCAGCTCTACAATGCCTTCCAGAAATTCCTGCCCGCACAGCTCTCCTTTTTCGATCCGGAGCAGACGGTTTTCCCACTCTGCTGTCATAGCGGCTGACCGCAGATACTCCGGCAGCACCGAGATCAGGTCTGCCCCGTCCTGGGTAGC
>DVOO01000001.1 GCA_018713515.1 Candidatus Scatomonas pullistercoris | reverse complement strand
AATCTTGGCAAAAAAATAAGCGTATCACTATCTCTAATGATACGCTTATCTTCATTTAGTTTCTATTCAAGGTCTATCAACGCAGTAATGGTTGTTTCCCTCCATTGATTTTTACGAACATACTGCCCGTTCGCCTTTCGATAGGCTGCCGCCTGCTCAAAAGATAGCGGTAAATCAAAGGAAAGATTAAGCCTCCCTACTTTTGATAGCTGCCTGTGCTGCTGCCAGTCTTGCGATGGGCACACGGTAGGGTGAGCAGGATACATAATCCAGGCCCAGCTTGTTGCAGAACTCTACAGAGCTGGGATCTCCGCCGTGCTCGCCGCAGATGCCGCAATGCAGACTCGGACGGGTCTGCTTTCCAAGCTTCACAGCCATCTCCATCAGACGTCCAACGCCAACCTGATCCAGTTTTGCGAAGGGATCGTTCTCGAAGATCTTGGCATCGTAGTAAGCATCCAGGAACTTGCCTGCATCGTCACGGGAGAATCCAAAGGTCATCTGTGTCAGATCGTTGGTTCCGAAGCAGAAGAACTCAGCCTCTTTTGCGATCTCATCAGCGGTCAGGGCTGCTCTCGGGATCTCGATCATGGTTCCTACTTCGTACTTCATATCAACACCGGCTGCCGCGATCTCGGCATCAGCGGTCTCAACAACGAAATTCTTCACGAATTTCAGCTCTTTGATATCGCCAACCAGCGGGATCATGATTTCCGGCTCGATGGTCCAGTCAGGATGCGCTTTCTTTACATTGATAGCTGCGCGGATCACAGCCTTGGTCTGCATCTTGGCAATTTCCGGATAGGTAACGGCCAGACGGCATCCGCGGTGACCCATCATCGGGTTGAACTCATGCAGGCTTGCGATGATTGCCTTGATGTGCTCTACACTCTTGCCCTGTGCCTCAGCCAGCTTCTCAATGTCCTCTTCCTCGGTGGGAACGAACTCATGCAGCGGCGGATCCAGGAAACGGATGGTAACCGGGTTGCCTTCCAGAGCCTCGTACAGCTTCTCGAAATCTCCCTGCTGCTCGGGCAGGATCTTCTCCAGAGCCGCTTCTCTCTCCTCTACCGTCTCGGAGCAGATCATCTCACGGAATGCATCGATTCTGTTGCCCTCAAAGAACATATGCTCGGTACGGCAGAGACCGATGCCCTCAGCGCCCAGCTCACGGGCCTTCTTGGCGTCAGCCGGAGTATCGGCATTGGTTCTTACCTTCATGGTTCTGTATTTGTCAGCCCAGGCCATAATTCTTCCGAACTCACCGGCGATGGTGGCGTCTACGGTCGGGATGATTCCATCGTAAATATTTCCGGTGGATCCGTCAATGGAGATGGGATCTCCCTCGTGGAACTCTTTGCCGTTCAGAGTGAATCTCTTGTTCTCCTCATCCATGGTGATGTCACCGCATCCGGATACACAGCAGGTACCCATACCGCGGGCAACAACGGCTGCGTGGGAGGTCATACCGCCGCGGACGGTCAGGATACCCTGAGCAGCCTTCATGCCTTCGATGTCTTCCGGAGAAGTTTCCAGACGAACCAGAACAACCTTCTCGCCTCTGGCTGCCCACTCCTTGGCATCCTCAGCAGAGAATACGATCTTACCGCAGGCAGCTCCCGGGGAGGCTCCCAGTGCCTTGCTCATGGGAACAGCAGCCTTCAGGGCGGCGGCATCAAACTGCGGATGCAGCAGGGAATCCAGATTTCTGGGATCGATCATTGCCACTGCCTCTTCCTCAGTTCTCATTCCCTCATCTACCAGATCGCAGGCGATCTTCAGCGCAGCCTGAGCGGTTCTCTTTCCGTTACGGGTCTGCAGCATGTACAGCTTTCCGTGCTCAACGGTGAACTCCATATCCTGCATATCTCTGTAATGCGCTTCCAGAGTCTTGCAGACCTCCTGGAACTGCTTAAATGCTTCGGGGAACTTCTGCTCCATCTCGGAAATATGCATGGGGGTACGCACGCCGGCCACAACGTCCTCACCCTGAGCGTTGGTCAGGAACTCGCCGAACAGACCCTTGTTTCCGGTAGCCGGGTCTCTTGTGAAGGCAACACCGGTACCGCAGTCATCGCCCATGTTTCCGAATGCCATCATCTGCACGTTGACAGCGGTGCCCCAGGAATACGGGATATCGTTATCGCGGCGGTATACGTTGGCACGCGGGTTGTCCCAGGAACGGAACACGGCCTTGATGGCTCCCATCAGCTGCTCCTTGGGGTCAGCGGGGAAGTCCGAGCCGATCTTCTCCTTGTACTCTGCCTTAAACTGCTCAGCCAGAGTCTTCAGGTCATCAGCGGTCAGCTCAACATCCTGTGTAACACCTTTCTCTGCTTTCATCTTGTCGATGAGCTCTTCAAAATATTTCTTTCCAACCTCCATAACAACATCGGAGTACATCTGGATAAATCTTCTGTAGCAGTCCCAGGCCCAGCGGGGATTTCCGGATTTCTCGGAGAGAACGGCTACTACGTCCTCATTCAGGCCCAGGTTCAGGATGGTGTCCATCATACCGGGCATGGAAGCTCTTGCGCCGGAACGAACGGATACCAGCAGCGGGTTCTCTTTGTCTCCGAATTTCTTTCCGGTGATTTCCTCCATCTTGCCGATATATTCCATGATCTGGCCCATGATCTCATCATTGATCTTTCTGCCATCCTCATAGTACTGAGTACAAGCCTCTGTGGTGATGGTAAAGCCCTGGGGCACGGGAAGACCTAAATTCGTCATCTCAGCCAGGTTTGCGCCTTTTCCACCGAGAAGCTCACGCATGTTCGCGTTGCCTTCAGTAAACAAATAGACCCATTTGTTTGCCATGTTACGTTTCCTCCTAAATATAGAATTGATTGATATGTATTAGTAAAGTATTCCCGGAATATTCCTGGGAATACCCACATACAATAGTGATGTGCGGCCTTCCGGGCGCACACATTTATTGTATCATAAAACAGTTTATAGTCAAGAACCAAACTTGCAATTTCTTCCCATTTTCCCGGGAATTTACAAAAACCTTTCTCATTCCTTTCCGCTCCTCTTCCCGCATTTACTTGACAAATTCCGCAAGGGCATTCAGAATGAAAGCATCCATATTTCAAAGGAGAATACCGACATGACAGGACTCAGCACACTCTGCTACATAGAGAACGACGGCAAATATCTAATGCTGCACCGGACAGTTAAGAAAAATGATGTGAATAAAGAAAAATGGATCGGCGTGGGCGGTCATTTTGAGGAAAATGAAAGCCCCGAAGAATGCCTGCTCCGGGAGGTCCGGGAGGAAACCGGCTATACGCTGACTTCCTGGCGCTGGCGGGGAATTGTCACCTTTGTATCCGGAGACGGGGTAACTGAATACATGTCTCTTTTTACCGCAGACGGATTTGAGGGGGAGCCCGTTCCCTGCGATGAGGGGGAACTGGCCTGGGTAGAGATCGAAAAGGTATGGAGCCTGAACATCTGGGAGGGAGATAAAATTTTCTTCCGCCTGATCGATGAGGACTTTCCCTTCTTCTCTCTGAAGCTGGTCTATGACGGCTGCGGCCGGCTTGTTTCCGCAGTGCTGAACGGAAAGGCCATGGAACTGTTCGACATTCTGAATCCGGACGGAAGCAAAAGCGGCCTGGTACGGGAAAGGGGCGTGGCCCACCGGCAGGGCAGCCTCCACGCCACCTCCCACATCTGGATCGCCCGGCCCGGAAAGGACGGCGGATGGGATCTGCTGCTGCAGAAACGCAGCGC
The DNA here is from genome assembly GCA_018713515.1 of Candidatus Scatomonas pullistercoris. Classification (GTDB taxonomy): domain Bacteria; phylum Bacillota; class Clostridia; order Lachnospirales; family Lachnospiraceae; genus Scatomonas; species Scatomonas pullistercoris. Next base: position 13,320 of record DVOO01000001.1, on the reverse strand, counting down.
CTGCAAGGATTCCCATCCCGGGTGCTACGACATTTCTTCCGCCGGCCATGTGGCTGCCGGAGATGCCTGCCTTCCTTCCGCCCTCCGGGAACTGCGGGAAGAGCTGGGCATTCAGGCCGCTCCGGAACAGCTTCACTTTGCAGGCACCCACCGGGGCGCTTTTTCGGAAACTTTCTACGGAAAACCCTTCCGGGACAATGAGCTGAGCTCCGTCTATATTTATACGGAGCCCGTGGATATCCGGACACTTTCCCTGCAGAAGACAGAGGTGGAAGAGGTCCGCTGGATGGATTACGGGGAATGCCTGGAAGGCGTCAGGAAGAACAGCTTCCCCAACTGTATCTACCCGGAGGAGCTGGAGATGGTGGGCGCCTGGCTGCGGGAGCATCCCTTTCTCTGAAAAAACACGGGCGGGCGGAATCACCGCCCCGGCATCGGCTCCGCCCTCCTAGCTCTCGCCCAGAAATCCCAGAACCCCTGTCAGGATCACAATCAGAAGCATAATAAGAAAAACAACTTTCCCGGAAAAACTGCTGCCGCTTTGCCGGCTGTTTCTCCATCCTCCGGCTGCAGCGCCCCGGGTTCTGCTCCTTCCGTCCGTCCCCCGTGGCTGTCTGTTCCCCGGGTTCTGCTCATAGTTTCCGGATGGCTGCCGGCTCCGGCATGCACCATTCTTCCCAGGCTCCCCCTGCCGGGTATCCGTTGAAAGATTCTCGTTCAGGCGGTAGTGTCTGTCATTCTTTTTGTTGTCCATGCCGCATTCGGTACAGATCCTGTTTCCGTTCAGCCTTCCTCCGCAAAGCATACATCGTTCCACGGGCATAGGGAACCTCCTTTCGTATGTTCTTTTTCTGTTAATACTATATCACAAAACAAAGCTTTCTTCCACAATGGGATAGAATAGCCCCGCACCTGCGCGAAAAAGCCCGGCGCGCCGAAACGCACCAGGCTTTCCATACAAGTCTGTCCGATGAATTATTTATTGTAGCAGACGATTTTTCCAAAATCCGGCTTCAGAGAAGCGCCGCCCACCAGACCGCCGTCGATGTCCGGCATGGCAAAAAGCTCTGCTGCATTTCCGGCATTTACGGAGCCGCCGTACTGGATGCGGATAGCTTCTGCCGTATCCGTATCATAGATCTCGGTGATGCACTCGCGGATGCCCTTGCAGACTTCCTCTGCCTGCTCGCTGGTAGCGGTCTTGCCGGTTCCGATGGCCCAGATGGGCTCATAGGCGATCACGGCCGTCTTCGCCTGCTCAGCCGTCACGTTCTGGAAGCCAACCTTTACCTGCTGACGGATCCAGTCCATGGTAATGCCCTGCTCTCTCTGCTCCAGAGATTCACCGCAGCACATGATGGGAGTCAGTCCGTGCTCGAAAGCCTTCAGGACTTTCTTATTTACATCCTCGCTGGTCTCCTTGAAGTAATCTCTTCTCTCGGAATGGCCCAGGATGACGTATTTCACGCCTGCGTCCACCAGCATGGCCGGGGAAATCTCTCCGGTGTAGGCTCCTTTTTCCTCATAGTACATGTTCTCGGCAGCCACCTGGATGTTGGTTCCCTTGCAGGCCTCTACGACCGGTACAATATCAATGGCCGGAACGCCGAATACAACATCTACCTCGTCGTTCTGTACCAGGGGCTTTAAAGTCTCAACCAGAGCTACAGCCTCGCTGGGAGTCATGTTCATTTTCCAGTTGCCTGCGATAATTTTCTTTCTTGCCATAATTTTATCCTCTTTTCATTAAAATACAATCGGATGAGCGCCTTTCGGCTTGCCTTCGCTAAGGGCGGAGAACTAAGTTCGCACTAAGCTCTGTCTGCGCCTCCGGCTTGCCAATCACTAAGTGGCCGGGTGGGTTCTCCTGGCCCTAACCTCAGTCTGCGCCTTTCGGCTTGCCTTCGCTAAGGGCGGAGAACTAAGTTCGCACTAAGCTCTGTCTGCGCCTCCGGCTTGCCAATCGCTAAGTGCTTACTTATTATCATTAGCGGCTGCTACGCCGGGGAGTTCTTTTCCTTCCAGGAATTCCAGGGATGCGCCACCGCCGGTGGAGATGTGGCTCATCTTGTCTCCGAAGCCCAGCTGGTTTACAGCTGCCGCGGAGTCTCCGCCGCCGATGATGGTGGTGGCGTCTGTCTCTGCCAGCGCTTTTGCGACAGCGATGGTTCCTGCTGCCAGGGTCGGATTCTCAAATACGCCCATGGGTCCGTTCCATACGACGGTCTTGGCCGTCTTTGCAGCCTCCGCGTACAGCTCCGCGCTCTTGGGTCCGATATCCAGGCCCATCATATCCGCCGGAATCTCGTCCGCAGATACCATCTTAACGTCGATGGCTGCATCGATGGGGTTCGGGAAAGACTCGGCCACCGCAGCATCCACCGGAAGAAGGAGCTTCTTGCCCAGCTTCTCGGCCTTTGCGATCATCTCCTTGCAGTAATCCAGCTTGGTGTCATCCACCAGAGATTTTCCAACCTCTTTGCCCTGGGCCTTCAGGAAGGTAAAAGCCATACCTCCGCCGATAATCAGGGTGTCGCATTTTTCCAGCAGGTTGGAGATAACATTCAGCTTGTCCGCAACCTTGGCGCCGCCCAGAATGGCCACGAAGGGACGGACGGGATTCTCCACGGCATTGCCCAGGAAAGCGATCTCTTTTTCCATCAGATATCCGACTACGCAGGTGTCCACAAACTGGGTCACGCCCACGTTGGAGCAGTGGGCCCGGTGCGCGGTTCCGAATGCGTCATTTACAAATACATCACAGAGGGATGCCAGCTCTTTGGAGAATTCCTCTCCGTTCTTCGTCTCCTCTGCGCGGTAGCGGGTGTTCTCCAGCAGGATGCACTCTCCGTCCTTCATGGCCGCAACAGCTGCCTTTGCGTTGGGTCCTACTACCTCGGGATCCGCGGCGAATTTCACTTCCTGTCCCAGCAGCTCGCTTAAGCGCGCGGCCACCGGCGCCAGGGACAGCTCCGGCTTCGGCTCGCCCTTGGGTTTTCCCAGGTGGGAGCAGAGGATTACCTTTCCTCCGTCAGCCAGCAGCTTCTTAATGGTGGGGAGAGCGGCTACCAGACGGTTTTCATCGGTGATCTTTCCCTCCTTCAGCGGAACGTTGAAATCGCATCTGACCAGGACTCTCTTGCCCTTTACATTGATATCATCGACTGTTTTTTTATTTAAAGACATTGTGTAAACCTCCATCTAAAAAATACACGGCAGTAATCAAAAGAGGCCCGGTCCAAACTGACCGGACCCCTTGGGTTCTCGCCTTAAGCCTGTCTATTACTGTAATTCGGAGAAATATTTGATCGTACGAACCATCTGGCTGGTATAAGAGTTCTCATTGTCATACCAGGATACAACCTGAACCTCGGTAGTTCCGTTATCCAGCGGCAGAACCATGGTCTGGGTCGCATCGAACAGAGAACCGTATCTCATTCCGATGATGTCGGAGGATACGATCTCGTCCTCATTGTATCCGTAGGACTCCGTTGCGGAAGCCTTCATCTTTGCGTTGATCTCGTCAACCGTTACGCTTCCCTCAACAACTGCGGTCAGGATGGTGGTGGAACCGGTGGGAGTCGGAACACGCTGTGCGGATCCGATCAGTTTGCCGTTCAGTTCCGGAATAACCAGACCAATGGCCTTTGCGGCGCCGGTGCTGTTGGGAACAATGTTGACAGCAGCTGCACGGGATCTTCTCAGATCGCCTTTTCTCTGCGGTCCGTCCAGAGTCATCTGATCTCCGGTGTATGCGTGGATCGTTACCATGATGCCGGACTTGATGGGTGCCAGCTCATTCAGAGCCTTTGCCATGGGAGCCAGGCAGTTGGTGGTGCAGGAAGCTGCGGAAATAACGGTATCGGTGGGTTTCAGAGTCTCATGGTTTACGTTGTAAACGATGGTGGGCAGATCGTTTCCTGCCGGAGCAGAGATAACAACCTTTCTCGCGCCTGCCTTGATGTGAGCCTCGGCTTTTGCCTTGGAGGTGTAGAAGCCGGTGCACTCCAGAACAACGTCTACCTTCAGCTCTCCCCAGGGAAGATTTGCGGCGTCAGCCTCTTTGTAAATCTTGATGGTCTTTCCGTCCACAGTGATGGTGCCTGCTTCCTCGTCAGAGGTAACAGTGTCAGCCAGAGCGTATTTGCCCTGAGAAGAATCATATTTTAACAGATGAGCCAACATCTTCGGAGATGTCAAGTCGTTGATTGCAACTACTTCGTAACCCTCTGCTCCGAACATCTGTCTGAAAGCCAGACGTCCGATACGGCCAAAGCCATTGATCGCTACTCTTACTGCCATGATTTCATTCCTCCTAAAAGTGTTTAAAATATGTTGTACCTCTGCTCGTAAAAGAGGTCTCAACCCAAACTATATATTACCTAATTCTGGTTAAAAATTCAAGGCTTATTTTTCAGTTTGTCCCGGAAAGCCGGTCATAATTTTAAAAAAACGGGTTTTCCGCCGGAAAATTCTGTGTAATACGCATAACCACAGTCCAGCAGCATATCCCGGACCTGCCGGAAGCCGTAGCCCACATGTTCCGGCCGGTGGGCGTCCGAACCCACGGTAAGCAGCTCTCCTCCCAGCTCCCGGTATCTCCGGAGGACATCCGGATGGGGATTGGCAAAGCCGAGACCGTACTTCAGCCCTCCGCTGTTTATCTCCAGGGCGATGCCCCGGTGGATCAGTTCCCGGAGGATCTCATCGATAAGCTCCCCATAGGCGGCATAGGAATATTCCTTTTCCTTCGTGTACCCGTACCGGACCACATAATCCAGATGGCCCAGGGCCTGAAAGCCGCCGGTACTCCGCAGATTTTCCAGGGTGCACTGAAAATATTCCCGGTACAGCTCACCGTCCGTTCCCGGATACTGCTCCCGGTCATAGGGATCCAGTCCCCTGACCAGATGAACGGAACCGATGATATAGTCGAAGGGCCGGCTCTTTGCATACTCCCGGATCCGTTCTCCCAGATGGGGCTGCAGTCCCAGCTCCACCCCACGGCGGATTTCCAGCTTCCCCCCGTACTGTTCCCGGAGTTCCTCCAGCTTTCTCCAGTATACATCGGTATCCAGCTGAAATTCTCCTCCCGGATAATCCATATCAAAATGATCGGTGATGCAGATCCGCTCCATTCCCAGCTTTACAGCCTGTGCCGCCATCGCCTCCGGCGCTGCGTCGCTGTCCGAGGAAAAGCCCGTGTGCATATGACAGTCCGCAATCATAAAATAGTCCCCCCTCCCGCCACAAAATCGCCCTGATAAAAGACAACTGCCTGCCCCGGCGTGGCCGCCCGCACTGGCTCGTCAAAATCGCAGCGGATCCTGTCCGTATCCGTGCGGGTCACCGTGCAGGCCGCGCCCCTGTGCCCGTACCGGATCTTGGCCCGGCAGCGGATGCTCTCCCCCACCGCCGGCTCCGGCACTGCCATATAATTGACGCCGTCCGCCTCCAGGGTGCGGGAAAAGACTTCCTCTCCCTCCCCGATCACCACCTCGTTGGAGGCCGGCCGGATCTCCCGCACGAACACTCTCCGGCCCATGGGAAGTCCAAGTCCCCGGCGCTGTCCCACCGTGTAATGGGTAATGCCCTTATGGCGGCCGAGAATCCGGCCGTCCTCTGTGACAAAATTCCCCTCCGGCACCCGGCTCCCCGTGTATTTCTCTATAAAAGACGCGTAATCCTTATCCGGGATAAAACAGATCTCCTGGCTGTCTCTCTTTCCCGCCACGGGAAGGCCAATCCCGGCGGCCAGCTCGCGGATCTGCGGCTTTGTGTAGCTGCCCACAGGCATCAGCGTGTGCCGGAGCTGCTCCTGGGTCAGGCTGTACAGGGCGTACGTCTGATCCTTCCCCTCCGTCACGGAATTTTTTACGGCGTATCTTCCATTCGGAAGCTGCTGGATTCTGGCATAGTGTCCGGTGGCAATATAGTCTGCCCCCAGGGCCAGCGCCTTATGCAGCAGGGCCTCCCACTTCACGTAGCGGTTGCAGGCGATGCAGGGGTTCGGCGTCCGTCCCCGGAGATATTCCCGGGCAAAATAGTCCATGACATTTTTTTTAAATTCCTGCTTAAAATTCAGCACATAATAGGGGATGTCCAGCATCCTGGCCACCCGCCGCGCGTCCTCCACGGCAGACAGGCCGCAGCAGCCTCCCTCTTCCTCCAGAACGGTTTCCTCTTCCTCCTGCCAGATCTGCATGGTCACGCCCATGACCTCATATCCCTGCTCCTTCAGAAGATAGGCGGCCACCGAGGAATCCACGCCCCCGGACATTCCCACGATCACTTTTTCCCGGGCCATTTTAATACTCTTCCTCTTCCTCGCCTTCGCTGATATCGGATTTCGGCTTCTCAAGGCCTTCGATCTTGATATTGTGCTTTTCCGCGTAATCCCACAGGGCCGCGTGAATAGCCTCCTCCGCCAGCAGGGAACAGTGCACCTTCACCGGCGGCAGGCCGTCCAGCGCGTCCATAACCGCTTTGTTCGTCACTTCCAGCGCCTCCTGAATGGTCTTTCCCTTCACCAGCTCCGTTGCCATGCTGCTGGTGGCCACGGCGGCTCCGCAGCCGAAGGTCTTGAACTTGCAGTCCCGGATCACGCCGTTTTCATCAATATCCAGATACATCCGCATGATATCCCCGCACTTGGCATTTCCAACGGTACCCACGCCGCTGGCATTCTCAATCTCTCCTACATTTCTGGGGTTCTGAAAATGATCCATTACCTTTTCACTGTACATAACACATTTCCTCCATCTTACTTATCTGTTCTGTTTCTGTTATCCCTCGATCATGGACTTCGTTTTTCCGGCCGCATAATCCTCATAAAGGGGCGACATGCTCCGCAGCTTCTCCACGATCTCCTTGATCTTCTCCACCGTATAATCAATATCCTCCTTCGTCGTCTCCGCCGAGAGCGTCAGGCGCAGAGACCCGTGGGCCAGCTCATGGGGAAGGCCGATGGCCAGCAGCACATGGGAAGGATCCAGGGACCCGGAGGTGCAGGCCGAACCGCTGGACGCGCAGATCCCCTCCATATCCAGCATGATCAGCAGCGACTCCCCCTCAATAAACTCAAAGCTGAAATTCACATTATTGGGAAGCCTTCTCTCCGGATCGCCATTGAGTCTGCAGCAGGAAACCTCTGACCGGATCCGGCCAATCATATAGTCCCGCAGCCGGCGCTCCTTTTCCGTTCTCTCCTCCATGGTGTCCGCGGCCAGCTTCGCAGCCGCTCCGTATCCGACGATGCCGGGCACATTTTCAGTTCCGGCCCTGCGCTTCCTTTCCTGGGCTCCGCCGTGGATGAAGGAGCGGATCTTGACGCCCTTCCGGATATACAGGAAGCCGATCCCTTTTGGGCCGTTAATTTTATGGGCGCTGGAGCTGAGCATATCAATATGGCACGCGTCCACATCGATGGGAACCTGCCCGAATGCCTGCACCGCATCCGTATGAAACAGGATTCCGTGCTCTCTGGCGATCATGCCGATCTCCCGGATGGGCTGAATGGTCCCGATCTCATTATTGGCAAACATTACGGAAATCAGTATTGTCTCCGGCGTGATGGCCTTTTCCAGCTCCTCCAGCTTTACAATTCCGTTTTCATCCACATCCAGATAAGTAACCCTGGCGCCCCTTTCCTTTTCCAGATACTGGCAGGTATGGAGAACCGCGTGATGCTCGATCTTCGTGGTGATAATATGGTTTCCCTTCGCCTTATAAGCCTCAAAAGCGGCCTTCAGCGCCCAGTTGTCCGATTCTGTTCCGCCTGCGGTAAAATAGATCTCCTCCGTTTTCGCATTCAGAATTCCGGCTATGGTTTCCCGGGACCGGGTAACCGCCTCCTTGCTCTCACCGGCAATGGAATAGATACTGGAAGGATTTCCGTACTGTTCTGAGAAATACGGAAGCATGGCCTGGACAACCTCCGGCGCCGTCCGTGTTGTTGCTGCATTATCTAAATAAATCATATCTCTTCTCCTTTTCTACTTTCTGCACACATTCGCAATGGCCCCGCCATGGCTGTCCTGCAGCCTCCGGCTTTCTTCCGCCAGCTCGCTGAGCATGATCGTATCCACCGCCTGGCCGATCGCGTCATTGATCCGCTTCCAGACATACTTGGTTACACAGATATCCGCCCCCTCACAGGGATGCTCTTTCTGGAAGGCTTTGCAGTTGACCGCCTCCAGATCCCCCTCCAGGGCCCGCAGAATATCTCCTACCGAAATGGATTCTGCCGGCTTTGCCAGCCGGTATCCTCCGCCTGCTCCCCGGACGCTCTGCACCAGCCCCGCCTTCCGCAGAAGCCGCATCAGCTGTTCCAGATAGCTTTCCGAAATGTTCTGTCTGTCGGCAATGCTCTGAATGCAAACCGCTTCTTCCCGGCTGTTGACCGCCAGATCTACCAGCGCCCGCAGTCCGTATCTTCCCTTTGTGGATAATTTCATTGCGCTGCACCTTTCCTCTGTAATTCCGAGTAATTATGTCGGATTAATTCTTTTCCAGAATATCACAGGGTTATCCTTCTGTCAAGCAGGCATATCCCTGCTTTTTTCTTCATACATTATTTTAACAGCAGCCGGGGGCTTTCCATGTCCGAATTTAAAAAGAATTTACTGAAGGGAACTTTAATTTTAACCGCAGCCAGTCTGGCCAGCCGGATCTTCGGCTTCTTCTATAAGATATTCCTCTCCCGCTCCATTGGTGCGGAGCAGATCGGGATTTACCAGCTGGCCATACCTCTGTATGCCCTGGCTTTTTCCGTCTGTGCCGCCGGCATCCAGGCTGCCCTCTCCCGGCTGATTGCCGCCGGATTTGCCAGAGGCCGCAGCCGGCAGGCTCTCGATATTTTTACTGCGGGGCTCGGTCTTGTCCTGCTTCTGTCCCTGGCCGCAGCCGGCCTTCTCTACCGCTTCACGGACACATTAAGCCTCCTCGTCCTGAAGGAGGTGCGCTGCGCGCCCCTGCTGCGCCTGATGGCCCTCTCCCTTCCTTTTGCCTGTGCCCACTCCTGCGCCGCCTCCTATTACTACGGAAGAAAGCGGACCGGAATCCCGGCGGCCGGACAGCTTCTGGAACAGGGGGTTCGGGTGTCCGTCTCCCTGCTCTGCTATTTTGCCGCTCTGAAAACAGGCCGCCTTCCCACCGCTGCCCTGGCAGCCGCGGGAGCTCTGGCCGGAGAACTTGTCTCCTGCCTGTTTTCTCTGATCCTGCTGCATATGGAATTCGGGAAATACCATTATTCTGTCCACATGCTCACAAAACCTCTGTCCAAAATAAAAGAAATTCTTTCTCTGTCCACACCTCTGACGGTAAATCATGTCATGGTCACTGTTCTGCACAGCACAGAAGCCATCCTGATTCCCGGCATGCTCCTGGCTTCCGGGCTGGCCAGAGGAGACGCCCTCTCCCTTTACGGCACAATCACGGGCATGGCCATGCCCATGCTTCTCTTTCCCTCCGCCGTCACCAATTCCGTGGCGGTCATACTGCTGCCAAGCGTGGCTGAGGATCAGGCCTGCGGCCGCACGGCACGGATCTGCCGCACCATCGAGTCCACACTGCATTACTGTCTGATGCTGGGCATTTTCGCCGCCGGCGTCTTTTTCTTTTTCGGTCCCCGGATCGGAGAACTTATTTTCGACAGTCCGGAAGCCGGCAGCCACCTGAAAATCCTTGCTTTTCTATGCCCCTTCCTCTACATAAACGGCACCCTGTCCAGCATCATCAGCGGTCTCGGGAAGACACGCTTTCATCTGACTGAAAACGCGGCTTCCCTGGGACTCCGGATTGTTTTTATCCTGCTGGCTGTCCCCCGGGCCGGAATCCGTGGCTACCAGCTGGGACTGCTGGCCGGAGAAATCGCGGCCGCCCTCCTGAATCTGTGCTTTCTCCGCAGACTGACGCATTTTCGTTTTCATCTCCTCTGCTGGATCGCAAAACCGGCTGCCGCCTTTCTCCTGAGTCTCGGAATCTGCCTGTTCCTCTCCGGCTGGGCGTCAGGACTTTTCCCCCTGCCTCCGCTGCTGCTTCTGCTTCTGGAGCTCGGAATCCTGGGACTTTCCTATCTTCTGTTTTTCCCGGAGGAGTGGAAAAAATATCTGTTCCGCCGCTCGACAAGCTGACAGAATTGTAGTATCATGATGAATTGGACAGTTACGGTCAGTACCGGATATGTCTATGCGAATCCGAATATTTTTATAAATTTCCAACAGATAGGAGATCTGAACATGAGCTTTTCCATGATGAAGCCTCTGCCGTCACCGTCGGAGATCCAGGAGCAGTATCCTCTCTCCGCCAGCGCCCGGAAGGCAAAAGAAGCAAGAGATGACGCAATCCGGAAGGTAATTACCGGTGAGTCGGACAAATTTCTCGTTATCATCGGCCCCTGTTCCGCCGATAACGAAGATTCGGTCTGCGATTACGTAAACCGCCTGGCAAAGCTGCAGGAAAAAACGGCTGAAAAGCTGATCCTGATTCCCAGGATCTACACCAACAAACCCAGAACCACCGGCGAGGGCTACAAGGGCATCGTCCATCAGCCGGATCCGGAGAAAAAGCCGGATCTTCTGCAGGGCCTGATCGCCATGCGCAAAATGCATATCCGCGCCCTGGAGGAAACCGGACTTTCCGCCGCGGATGAGATGCTCTATCCGGATAACTGGAGCTATATGTCAGATTTCCTGTCCTATGTGGCCATCGGGGCACGCTCCGTGGAAAACCAGCAGCACCGGCTGACCGGCTCCGGCCTGGATATCCCCGTGGGCATGAAGAATCCCACCAGCGGGGACCTCTCCGTCATGCTGAATTCCATTATTGCCGCCCAGAGCGGCCATACCTTCATTTTCCGCGGACAGGAAACACATTCCACAGGAAATCCTCTGGCCCATGCCGTCCTGCGGGGAGCCACCAACAAGCACGGCAACGCCATTCCCAACTATCACTACGAGGATCTGGAGCTCCTGCTGGAGAAGTATGAAAAAACCGGGCTGAAAAACCCGGCCGCCATTGTGGACACAAACCACTCTAACTCCAACAAAAAATATGAGCAGCAGATCCGCATCACCCGGGAGGTGCTGCGGAGCCGCCACTACGATCCGAGAATCCGCAATCTGGTAAAGGGCCTGATGATTGAGAGCTATCTGGAGCCCGGCGCCCAGAAGATCGGCTGCGGCCAGCACGTTTACGGAAAATCCATCACGGATCCCTGTCTCGGATGGGACGAGTCTGAGCGGCTCGTGTATGAAATCGCGGAGCTGTGCTGAATCATATGTTCCGCCTGCTGCAAGGGGTCGTATACGGTAAAGCATCGGTACCGTATACGACATAATACAGCAGCAATGTCACATTAAATCAAAAATTTGAAGTCAAAGCATTTTACTTCATGCATAATTGGATGCTTTGCAAAAAGAAAGCATTATTTTATTGAGCACTTACCCTTGAAAGTCTTGATTATAATAGTTCTAGGCCAGTAAATACATTGATAACTACTCCTTTTCTATGTCGGTACAAATCTTAATTTAAAAACCTATATAAATGTGTCCAAAAAATCCATTTTGCATTCTTTTTCCACTATGGCATAGGACTAAATTCTATAAGCTGCGGCTCAGAAGTATATTCCTGCGCCTGCGCATCCGTTATAGGGCTTTTCGTACCACTGTCAAAAATATAATACTCCGGCAAATATGTATCAGTATTCAATTCCCATCCTATAACAAAGTCCGTATACCAGTGATCTTTATCAAAACATCTGAATTCATAACTTCCGGCATTTGCGGAAGGCCGCGTTTCATTAAAGACAAGTGCTTTGTATTTTTCAGAATACAAAAGCGATGTATAATATGTCGCATAACTGAATATTCTGCGGTGGCGGAGCCACCTAATCTCCTGAGATAGAGCCATAGGATCCGTTATCGGGAGCCAGCCGTCCGATGGTGGGAGCCATGAGCTATATCATGGCTCCCGATAAGATGGACTAACCCTTGACCGCCCTTTTTCTTTGACGCATGGAAACATCTCCATCAATCCGCATGGTATAAGCAGATGGTATGATACGATCCAGGATAGAATCGGCAAGAGCACTGCCCCCTAGCCTTTCGTGCCAGCCCTCCGGCATGAACTGGGAACAGAAGATAGTGGATGCCCGGCCGCATCGGTATTCCATCAGTTCCAAGAGATCCCTTTGTTCCTGGTCGGAGGTAGGGATCAAAAGAAATTCATCAAGGATCACAAGGGGGAGATTTTGTAACTGCTTCATTACTTGATGGTATTTCCCCTGTATCCTCGCAGCCTCCAGTTCACTGAACAGCTCCGGCAGACGGATGTACCTGGTTTTGTATCCATACTGGCAGGCGTTGACTCCCAGCGCATTAGCGATAAAACTCTTGCCGGACCCTGTGGCCCCGATCAGGATGACATTCAGCCCTTGGCGGATGTAGCCGTTATCTGCCAGGCTTTCCAGAAGGTCCCGGTTCAAATGCCGGTCTGGCAAATATTCAATGTTCCCAAGGAAGGCGGATGAGTCAGAAAATTTCGCATTCCTGATCAGCTTTTTGATCTTGTTATTATGCTGGGAATCGTATTCGGCATCAACCAGGAGCATGAGGCGTTCATGGAAGGACATGGAGCAGTATTGGGCCTCCTGTTCGATCTGCTTCTGGTAAGCCGCCGCAAAAGCAGGCAGCCTCATAGACTTTAACTTTTTCAAGGTATCATTCTTCAAGGCTGCCACCTCCGTAGTAAGACGCCCCACGGACCAGGGCATAGCTTTCGTCATGAATGGCCTTAGGGGACCGGGCGGATGGGGCAGCTGCCTTGTCATTGCCAGATTCAAGGATCAGACGGATATTTTTATACCGTGGGCTGGGGATCCGGTCTAACGCTGCTCTGCAGGCGTATTCCAGCCTGTCCGGGGTATATTTGTCGGCCAGCTTCAGGAGGGACAGGCAGCCCTTATAGGCCTGTTCCTCAATCCGGTAGGAGTCAAAAATCCCCTGGACCACCTGGCGGGTCGCCTCGCCGATACCGGCTGCCCACTTAAGGAACCTTGCCTTATCCCATTCGCTGTATAGCTGATGGTTGGCGGGCATATGTTCCGGGAGTGTGGAATACTGCCCACGGCGTCCGTAAAGACGTTTATGGCTGCAGATCCGGTTCCCTTTGTAATAAACCTCAATGCTGCTTGTAAATAACGGTGAATTAGTACCATCTGCACGGTCTAACTGTACCACCCTGCCGAAACAAGAGTACCGCCTTACCGGTTGGCTGTACCGGTCGGCAACTGCACTTTGCCAACGATGCGAACCACTTTTT
>DVOO01000013.1 GCA_018713515.1 Candidatus Scatomonas pullistercoris | reverse complement strand
AGCCGCCTGTTATTGACATGCCATCAAACGGATGGTATATATAAAACAAGGGTGAAAAGCTTATTTTTCAAGCCTTTCACCCGTTCTTATCATAGAAGAATCCTATTTACAGACTTTTCTTCACAGGCTCAACATGGAAATCAAACTTCTTCATCTGGTTTTTGCCCGTCATGCGCCATCCATTTGCATTCTGTCAGTTCCATATCTGTAAAAACAGCGCGGAAGGAAGAATTTTCCGGGCTGCAGGCATAAATGCCGATTCGAACGGTTTCCGCCGCCTCATGGAGGTGACAGATGCGCATCTGATGGAATGAGATGCCGTCATCGGAACACTCAATACAGAAATCATCTTCCCGGCGGCTCAGGCGGTACCACATAGATTTAACAGTGGCTGGAATTTCTGTGGTTGCCCAGTCCGAGTAACCGTGATTTGTTACGACACTGCCCAAATGCTGAAAACGTTCGTTTTCGTATTCAATCGAGCCTTTGAGCCAGTTTTCACTGTCCAGGTACAGCACCACACCGCACTGGTCAAAGCGGTGGTGGCTTTCGGTAAAGTCAGTTTTGACTACAAAAGAGAAATATTTATCTTCTAAAGATATTTGGAGTACCGGAGCGTTATCATTGCGGAAATGATAATACGTGCGCTGCCAAAGGTCTGTATACGGCTTTGTCACGATTTCGATGCGGTCCTGAGAGATTGTATAGTTTTCCGGCTGTCTAGTCCATTTCAGCTTGTTTACATCAAATTTCATTGTCTGTTCCTCCGATTTTTTTAACTGCACACAACGATTTCCGCGCCGGCCTTTTTATAATTGTTTAAAATATTTTTATCGGTGTTCTGATCGGTTATCAATGTAAAATGTTTGTCCATCCGGCAGATCCGCACCAGGCAGGGCACCCCGATTTTGGAGTGGTCTGCCTGGAACGCCACATGATTGGAGGTGGATAGGATTTTCCGGATGATTTGGCTTAGGAAGATTCCTTTAGCATTCTCCAGAGTGTTGCGCGGCTGATTTTCAGGCTCCGAGCGGTCTGGGTATGATTTCCGCCGCAGTTTTCCAGGACCTGCTTGACGATTTTTTGTGTGATTTCTTCCAGAGACTCTGTGAGATCAATGGCAGCGTGCGCAGATTCATTGGTGCCGGAACTGATGGTAACTATTTTTTTTTCATCAGTAAGAGCTATCTGTACTGTGCTTTCGGAGATTATATCTCCTGGCGCATTACTATAACTGCTGTTTAGCACTTTTTGAAATTGAAAAAAATTCTGAGGCCATGAATAGGCGGACAGTAAATCCAAAGCTGCCGGAGCAAAGCTGTGGATAGCTTTATCTCCGTGAATATTCAGCCAGTTTAAGTATAATGTAGCCATGTTTTTTATGGCTTCAGGGTTGTCCCGCAAAGGAGTTAGAGACATTGCGTCACAGTGCAGCTTGTTTTTATAATGCATAGCAATCTCGGTTATTTCGTGATCCGGCGATTCAGAAAAAGAGAAAATAACCCGATTGTGTTTAAATACTTGACTGGCCAGGATGTAAGACAGAAGTTCTGTCTGTCTGTTTTCTGAAAGGGAATCAACATCGGAAAAGCAGATAGTGCTGTCTGTTCCGCATAAAGGAGAACGGTGATTCTCTATCAAGAAAGACCAGGATTTGTCATCAATAAGATCAGAATTGATATGGACATATGTACTGCTGGTATATGGGCTTTTCAGGTAGAGCAACATTGCAAAATAAGATTTTCCCAGACCATATTCTCCTGTGAGAAAAACCGGATTTTCAAGTTTGCTTAACTGATGAAGCTGATCCAGATAAGATGCGGAGATGCCGAGTCTTCCGTATATACTGCCTGCGTATATTTTTTCTATTTCATCTGCGTTGTAGTAATTGATCCCACTTTGTGAATTTTTGATAACACGGCTTACTGTGTAGTCGAAGGCTATGTAGGTGTTTTCTTTGTCAGTAACTGTGCGGGTGTACACTTTGTAGATGGTATTCTGCGTTTGAAAATGAAGCCGCATATTTTCTGAAAAATCCATAACATGCAGTTTTTCCCGAAGAATCTGTAAAAGGCTTTGCGTATTATTATCCGTGTTATTGGTATAGATCAAACGGCCGTCCAGCGCAAGGACAATCGTGTTGGTCATTTTACTCTGGAGAAGAGTTTTAAAAAATTGGTTATCATTAGTCAGCTGCTGATTCATTTGATAGAAGGTGCTGAGGCTTTTAAAAGCCTGTCGGATACTTTCATCGCTGGATGTAATCAAGTAAGATCGGATGCCGAATCTGTGTGCAGCCGTATAACCGGCAACATCTCCGATGATCGTTTCAAATTTTTTTTCTACAATATCTGCAAAAATCTTATTTAAATTTTCCTCTGAATCAATTTCATAAAGTGCAATGTCGTAGTCCAGAAGACTGCAGACAGCTTTAAATTTTTTTGTTATATTCGGATACCCTAAAATAGCAGTTTTCTGGCTGGGTAGATAGGCTAATTTTAGGATGGAAAGAATGTCATAGGCGGAGGTTTCAATTTCAATAATGGGTAGAGAAACCGTGCTGTGCAAAAGAGTGGCGGTACCTCCTCGAGAAAGAATCATGTCGTAATTGGAATGATAATTTTCCTGAGCAAGGCGGATACCTTCTTCGCGGTCGCCTACATGAATTGTGAGTTCGATGTCGGGGAATTCCTTTACTACAGAAGCAAGTTGCTTGGCCATAGATCTGTAAGGTGCTATAGCCAGGACGCGGATTTTTTTTGTGCCATAGTAAATGCCTCCTAAACGATAATTAGTTGTGATATTGCCAAAAAGTGTTTTAAAATAAAACATATTTTAAAGTGAGAATGAAAAAAATATCAGAATGTTTCAAAGTGAAACGCAATTTGCAGGTAGATTTCTTGCTGGATTGCTAAGGAATTGCTATTATTATACAAAAGTTACGGCGAAAAGAAAAGATATTTATTAAAAATGCTGACTTTTTAAGGGCGCATTTTCTTTGCTGCAGAGAAAAAGATTATCATGTTTGTTTAAGGATGAAACGATTATGAAGCTGTTAGTGATCGCAGATGATTTTACAGGTGCTCTGGATACAGGGATTCAATTTGCGAGTTTCTGGTATAGAGGTTTATGTATTGTTGGAATTGAAAAGCATGGAGTTACCAGAATGCGCAGTGATGATCTACGATGCGGAAACCCGGCATAAATCTCCACAGGAGGCGTATTCCCTTATAAAAAAGACTGTGCAATGGGCAAGAAAAAACGGCATTGCCGGAATCTACAAAAAAACGGATTCAGCCCTAAGAGGAAACGTAGGCATAGAACTACAGGCTTTGTTGGAAAATTGGGAAGACGATAATTTGATATTCGCGCCGGCTTACCCGGAAATGAAGCGCTTTACCAGAAAAGGAATACAGTTGATAGATGGTATTCCTGTAGCAGAAAGTGTTTTCGGCAAAGATTTATTTGAACCCGTACGTCATTCTTCTGTAGCGGAGATTATACATGAAACCTCCAATGTAAAAACTTATGAAACAGATAAAAATGCGTTGGAAACGTTGGAGAAGAGAAAAGGTATATTAATCGCAGATGCAGATACATATTCGGATTTGGATCAGATAGCAAAATGGAGCATGAAGCATGGCGTTAGGAGTTACGCCGGATGTGCGGGATTTGCCAGAGCATTAGCGGGAAATGTTTATAAAAACGGAAAAAAGAATGAAATTAGAAGCATGAGTCCGGTTTTGTTAGCTGTATGCGGAAGCATTCATCCGGCGACAGTCAGGCAGGTTACATCAGCTGGCCAGAAGGGGATGGAGAGGATAAGTCTCAAAAAAAAGATGCTTCTGGATTTGGAAAAATTTGACAAAGAAGAACTCTGCAGATGTGCAAAGCACTGGGCTGCAATATGTTCAGAAAAAAAAGCATTAATTTTGGATGTGGAACAAGAGGAGAATGCAGCAGGAGCAGATATGGGGGAGATTTCCAGAGGAGAAAAGATTGCTGACGGACTGGCTATGGTGACGAAACAGATTCTGGATAGCGGAATTTATCCTACTTTGTTCTGTACAGGAGGAGATACTTTGCGGGCGGTAGTAAAAAGTCTGGGTCTTACGGCAATGCGTCCGATGGCGGAGTTGTTTCCGGGAGTCGTTCTGAACCAAGCCATGGTTCCGGTTGTGTAGAGGGAAATCTTGAGGTTTTAAAAGGATACGGAATTACACAGGAATCTATGCAGGTGCCGATTCTTGCTTCTATGGATGTGGTACAGATCGGTAATATCGATGATAATGTCGGCACTCCGGTTTATTGTGATAAATATGCGGCAGAAGCTGATGGGATTATCATTTATAATAAAGTGAAGCCTCACACGGATTTTAAGGGAGAGCATGAAAGCGGACTATTAAAAATGATCGCGATAGGACTTGCCAAGCATATCGGATGTTCTTGGTTCCATAAGCAGGGATTTGATACATTTGCCCAGCGAATCCCGAAAGTAGCGAAAGTTTTTCTGGAACGAATGCCGGTGGTACTTGGGGTGGGAGTCGTACAGAATGCTTACGATAAAATATCTGACCTCATGGTTTTTTCAAAGAATGAAATAATTGAAGGGGATAAGCAAATGCTTGCCATTGCCAAGAGAAGGTTTCCGCGATTTAAATTTGATTATATAGATCTTTTGATTGTTGATCGGATCGGGAAAAATATTTCTGGAGAAGGAGCGGACCCTAATGTGACGGGAAGAGGGTTCATGCCCTATTTTAAAGATGATTTTCATACCAAACGGTTAATGATCCGCGGATTGACAGAAGAAAGCCATCATAATGCCTGTGGGCTGGGATTGGCAGATATTACAACCAGAAATTGCTTGAATCAGGTGGATTGGGAAGGAACTTGGGTCAATCTTACTACAAATACTATGATTGACGGAGGAAAAATCCCCATGTATCAAAATAACGATTTCGATGCCATACGGGTGGCAATTAGAACATGTACCAAAATAAATTACGACCAGGCGCGAGTAGTAAGAATTCGTGATACGCTTTCTTTAAATGAATTTGAAGTTTCTGAAAGTATGAGAAGCGAAATGGAGAGTGCGGCCGATATAGAAATCCTTAGTGAACCTTATGAGTTGAAATTTGATGATGCAGGCTATCTGGAGGATTTTGCATAGCATCTTGAGCATTAATGCGGGAAATAAGAGTATTTTAGAATCGCTGTATCCTTTGCATTTATTAGGCTGCTATATATATGCAGACATGAGTAAAGGTAGAGAGGCCTTATCGTCTCCGTTTTGCCTCCCCGATCAGCAGGTATTGAAAAAATATGAATTATTTTATATACTGATGCCAGAAAATATACCCTTCAGGAGGCGTTCATGGATCGGATCAGAGAGACGGTGCTGGATCTGCTGGCCAACGAGCTGTTTCAGGCCGGTCGGAGGATTCAGGAGGATGTGGACTGGGAGCAGGTGTTTCAGGAGTGCCGGCGGCAGACGGTGACGGTCCACGGATGGAATCAGGTATGCAATATGGATTTTCTGCCGGAGGCGGTGCGCAAAGACTGGGGGCAGGCCGCAGTGGGAGATGCTTTTCATAATCTGCAGGTTTCCTGGGAGCACGGGGCGCTGGGCGGAAGTATGGAAAAGGCCGGGATTCCTTACGTGATCCTGAAAGGCTGCGCTTCCGCGGCTTATTATCCCCGGCCGGAGGACCGGATTATGGGGGATGTGGACCTTCTGGTGAAGCCGGAGGATCTGGACCGGGCCGGCCGGGTGCTGGAGGGGGACGGGTTTTTGCTGGAGAATGATACCCATGTGCATCACCGGGCCTATGTCCGGGAGCGGACGGAGATGGAGCTCCACTTTGCGGTGGGAGGGATTCCCTGGGGAGAGCCGGGAAAGCGGGTCCGGGGTTACCTGGAGGGGATCCTGGAGGAGTCCCGGGAGATTCCGGTAGAGGGGGGAGGGGTCCGGGTGCCTTCTCACTTTCACCACGGGCTGAATCTGCTGCTCCACACCAACCAGCATTTGCTGGGGGAGGGGCTGGGCCTTAGGCATCTCTGCGACTGGGCGGTTTTTGCCGCCGGTTTTTCGGATGAGGAGTTCCGGGAACTTTTTGAGGAGAAGCTGAAGGCGGTGGGATTGTGGCGGTTTGCCAGGACCCTGACCCAGACGGCGGTGCGGTATCTGGGCTGTCCCCCAAAGGCCTGGGCCGGGGAGCCGGACCGGCGGATCACAGAGGCCCTCATGGAGGAAATCGGGGACAGCGGGAATTTCGGGCGGAAGCAGGAGGGACGGTTTTATGAGTCCCTGCTGATCGCCAGTCAGGAGAAGCGGATGGTCAGCCGGAAATCCATGGGCGGACAGCTGATCCGTTCCATGAACGAGATGGTCCGCCGGCGCTGGCCGGCGGCTGGAAAGTTTCCCCTGCTGCTGCCTCCGGGCTGGATCTTTCTGGGAGGCAGATATCTGATCCGGGTGGCCAGAGGAAAGCGGCCGCCGGTGCATCCGGGACAGATCCTGCGGCAGGCCGGGGAGCGGAAGCGGCGGTACAGAGCGCTGGGGCTTTTTGAAACAGAAGAGCAGAGGCCCTAACCGGTTTTCCAGAGGAAGCCTTTGGGCCGGAAAAGAAGAAATGGACAAAAAAGGGAGGTGGATCTGTGCGGGAGCAAAAGACGGCGGATTTTCTGGCGGTGGGAGCGGCCCTGCTGTTTCTCTTTTTGATCCTGCTGACGCCTGGCCAGTCTCTCGGGAACAGCCGGGAGATCGGGATCCTGGATTCTGCCTGGACCTGTACCTACGGGGATACCCGGGCGGAGGTGACCCTGCCGGCTTCCCTGTCTGTGCCCGGAGAATCCCAGGTGCGCTTTTCCACGGTTCTGCCGGAGCAGGAGTCGAAGGGCTGGGGCATCCGTTTCCGTAGCCGGCTGCAGCGGGTGCAGGTGTTTCTGGAGGAAACGCTGATCTATCAGTATCCGGAGCAGGAAGTGCTGGGGGATGTTCTGCCCAGCGTGTGGAATTATGTGCGGCTTCCCGGAAACTGGGGCGGAAAACAGCTGGAGATCCGGGTGGAATCTCCTTACCAGGGCTTTGGAGGGCTCATGCAGGAGGTTTCCATCGGGAATTACAATGACCTGCTGCTGGATACCATTACCAGCCAGCTGCCCTACTTTATCATCAGCCTGATCCTGGGACTGCTGGGAGGGGCCCTGATCCTGCTTTCCTTTGTGTTCCGGAAATACGAACAGCACCGGTATCAGAGGACCCTGGGGGTGCTGCTGGTTTTTGTTGCTCTGTGGCTCTGCGGAGAGTCCCGGATGCCCCTGGAATTTCCCGGGCCGGAAGCGGTGTACATAATCACCATGCTGTCGCTGGTGTTGCTGCCTTCCTTTATCCTGTCTTATCTGGGCTCCCGGTGGCCAAGAACCTGCAGCCGTTTTACGGAGCGTTTTCTGATCGGATCCCTGTTCTGCGAGGGCTTTCTGCTCATACTGCAGGTGACGGAAATCTGGGCCCTGCCGGAAATGCTGCCGGCGGTATTGGTGCTCCTGGCCGGGACGCTGGTGTATGCCGCCTATCTGCATATCCGGGCGGCCAGGAGCGGCCAGGTCAGAACCTCGGAGCTGGTCTGCGTTTTTCTGATCATGGCCAGCGCATCCTGGGAGATGCTTTCCTTCCTTCTGTGGCGCACCCAGGTGGGCATGTACGTGCGGATCAGCTTTCTGATCTTTGCCCTGAACTTTCTGCGGCTTACGATCCTCAGGATCTACAGGGTGTGGCGGGAAAATTATAAGCTGGAGCAGCAGCTGGAGATCAGCCGCCTGGAGCTGATGAACAGCCAGATCCGCCCGCATTTTATCTACAATACTTTGAACAGCATCCGGGCCCTGATCCGCCTGGATCCGGAGCGGGCCTGCCAGGCGGTGTACGACTTTTCCACGTATCTGCGGAGCAATATGCATTCCCTGCAGGAGAAGGAATTGATTCCCTTTCAGGAGGAACTGAAGCATATCCGGGCCTATCTGAATATTGAGAAGCTGCGGATGGGGGACCGGCTCCGCTGGGAGTTTCAGATTGATAACAGCGATTTTCTTCTGCCCCATCTGGCCATTCAGCCCCTGGTGGAAAATGCGGTGAAGCACGGGATCTGGAAGAAGCAGGGAGAGGGAACCGTGCGGATCCTGGAGCGTGAGGAGCCGGGCTGCCACTGGATCCTGGTGGCGGACGACGGGACGGGTTTTGATCCGGCAGCCCTGGAGGAGCAGGAGGATACGGGACACATCGGCATCCGCAATATCCGGCTGCGGATCCGGGAGATTTCCAGTGGAACGGTGGAAATTGAAAGCAAGCCGGGAAAGGGTACCCGGGTAGAGGTAAGGATTCCCAGAGAACCAAAGAAACAGGGAGGCGACAGGTATGCGGGTAATGGCGGTGGATGATGAGGAACTGGCCCTGCGTCAGTTTTGTTTTGAAATAGAGGATATTCCGGATGTGGAGATGGCGGGAGCCTTTCAGGAGCCGGAGGCGGCCCTGGATTTTCTACGGGAAAACAGTCTGGAAGCGGCTTTTCTGGATATCGAGATGCCGGGGATCAGCGGCCTTAAGCTGGCGGAAAAAATGCGTAAGATCCGCCCGGGCCTGGTGGTGATTTTTATTACGGCCTATGAAAAATACGCCATTGATGCCCTTAAGGTAAAGGCGGATTATTATCTGCTGAAGCCCTACGATAAAAACGACATCCTGGAAGTGCTGGAGCGGGCCAGACTCCTGGCCCGGCGCCAGAAGAAGCGGGTGCGGTTCCAGACCTTCGGCCGGTTTGATCTGTTTGTGGAGGATCAGGCGGTGCTGTTTTCCAATTCCAAGGCCAAGGAGCTGCTGGCCCTCTGCGTAGATCACCAGGGGGGAAGCGTAACCATGGAAGAGGCGGTGGACAAGCTGTGGGAGGACCGGGCCTACGACGCCCGGGTAAAGAACCTGTACCGGAAGGCAGTCATGTATCTGCGGCAGCTTTTTCAGGAAGCCGGGGAGGAAGAAATCTTCCGCAGCAGCCGGGGGGCCTGCAGCATTGACGCTTCCCGGGTGGAATGCGATTATTACCAGCTGCTGAAGGGAAATCCGGAGGCGGAAAAAGCCTGGAGCCTTACAGAAAGCTATCTGCAGGATTATACGTGGGCGGAAGAAACAGCGGCGGGACTTTCCCGGCTGCTGGGGGACAAACCATGAAAAATCAACTTTTCGCGTGATCCATTCCTCAGTTCAAAATTCACTTGAGGAATAGTAAGGAGGGGCCGTTGCAAAATAGAGAAATCTATGGAGCAGCGGTTCCCTTTTTTGCCAAAAAAAGACCAGGGGATGCCGCTCAAACTGCTGCATGCATCGCACCTCTGGCAGGATACGGGGAAATTCTGGTTTTTCTCTGCGTTACGGTAGACAAATCCAGGGGAATACGGGAGCAATACATGAATTCAGTTTCCTTACGGTAGTCTGATCCGAACCCGTACGGGCACAAAACTTGCTTCCTTGTTTCTTACGGTAGTCTGATAAGCGTCTGTACGGGTACAATACTTGAATTCAGTTTCCTTACGGTAGTCAGATTCGAGCCCATACGGGAGCAATACATGAATTCTGTTTCTTTACGGTAGTATGATCTGCGCCCGCAGGGCTTTTATTCGCTGTAAAAAGTTCTGCCGCACTAATTTATGCTCCATTCCAGGTAGTGCGGCAGCCCTTTTCTGCGCCATGGAACAGCCTGTTTCGTTCAAATTCAGCGGCAGGGTGATTGGTTTTCTGGAGTTTTCTGAAGAGATATTCAAAAAGAATCATTTTTTTGCCTTGAGAAAAAAGCTGAATCTTGCGGTTGTGCTGTTTTTAATTTGCAGATGTTGTGCCAGGGTTTGCTGACGGAAATGAGAAGTAACAGTTTGGTAACAGTTTCCAGTATATACTTGTATAAAGTGGTAAAATATCTACCCAAAAGCAAGCAGAAAGGGGAAGGGAGTTGGGAACATGAAGCTGAAGGATGGCCTGATCCTCCGGGAGGTGGCGGGCCAGTATGTCATTGTGCCCACGGGAAACCGGGTCCGGGAAGTGACCTCCATTGTATACATATCAGCCTCCGGAGCCTATCTCTGGGACTACATGAAGGACCATGAATTTGAGAAGGAAGATCTGGTGCAGCGGATCCTGGAGCATTATTCCGGGGTGACGGAAGAGCAGGCCGCCGCAGACATTGATCAATTTCTGAAAACTCTGGGAGACAACAATATCCTGGACGACGGCATTGTCCGGGGCCGGGTCTTTGTGCGGATGCCGGAAGGAAAGAAGCCATGACCGGGGAAACTAAGACCCGGGAATTTGAGCCGGCCTGCCGGCGGATGGAGTGGCTGGATCCCTTTTACAAGGCGGTGTGGGAGAAGGCCTTTGCGGAGGCCATTCCTATTTCGGGAACCTTCGAGCTGACTCCCCGGTGCAATTTTAACTGCCGCATGTGCTACGTGCATCTGCAGCCGGAGCGAATCGCTTACTATGGGAGGGAGATGAATGCCTCCGACTGGATTCATACGGCGGAGGAGGCGAAGGAGGCGGGAACCACCTGGCTCTGCGTCACCGGGGGAGAACCCCTGATGCACCCGGAGTTTCCGGTGATCTGGAAGGAATTGTGCCAGATGGGGTTTTTCATTACCCTGCAGACCAACGCTTCCCTGATCGAGGGAAAAATGGCGGAGCTGCTGGAGCAGTACCCGCCCAAACAGGCTAAGGTAACCCTGTACGGCTCCAACGATGAGGTTTACCGGCAGGTGTGCCGGGTGGAGCAGGGTTTTACCCGGACAGACCGGGGGCTGCAGACCCTGCAGGAACTGGGGATCCCGGTGCAGCTGGTGACCACAGTGATCCGTCAGAACCTGGAGGATGTAAAAAAGATCGCCTTTTACGCCTGGCTCCATAAACTGCCCTGGATGGCCACGGGAGGAGTCAAGGATTCCATCCGGGGAGCCGACAGCCAGGCCCGGGAAGTGCGGGTCCAGGAAAAACTGGATGAGCAGCGGAAAGCCGACATCCAGTACCGGATGAACGGCCATCCCGTGGATCCGGAGCGGAAGCCTGCCACCTACTGCCGGGACTACCGGCTGGGGTACTGGGTCACCTGGAACGGCATGATACGGTTCTGCAGTTTTATGAACGAGCCCAACATTCCCGTCCGGGGACAGCCCTTCCGGGAAGCCTGGAAGCAGCTGATCCAATATGAGGAGGAACTGCAGTGGCCGGAAGAGTGCCGGAGCTGTGAGGCCCGGGAAGTGTGCTTTAAGTGCGCCGGGACGTTGGCGACGGAGAAATTTAGCGGCAAAAAAAATATAGAATGCTATAGAAAAAAAATATTTTGGAGGCAAATCAATGGGATATGAATATGTAAAAGTAGAAGGAAGAGTTGCAAATGAAGGAATTGCAACATATGCAAACGATTCAGGTCGATATGAAGAAGGTGGATATCTCGTTAGGTGGAATGAAGATGAAGGATTTAGTGGACAAGGATGGAAACCAAAGGGAAGTATAATATTTTTTGAGACTATTGTTCAAATTACAGAGGAGATGTCTCCAGCTTACTCTTATACACAGGAACAAATCAAAACAGAAATTGAAACTCAAGGTAATTTAAATACGATGTTTAATAAATGGCCTACCAATGTGTCTTCTGATGCACGCTACGCTTGGGTGTTGTTCATGGAGGATAGAGGGTGTGCCACTGCCTAAATAAGTCCAAAAAAATTTATGAGATTATAGATTTTACTGTTTCTGTTACGAATTTGCTGTTAGATGATAGTGGATGGGCAAGGTATGAGGTGGGTGCGCAGAGTCCCCTTTATTTCGATATTCAATTGGAATCAAATGTAAATAAAGTGTCTACGATGTATTCGAACATTGAATTATATAGAAACTTTAATAAAGGGGATCAATTATTACGTTTAGAAGAGGATCTTTTACGAATAGATAAGGACTGGAAACATGGTACAATCGTTTCAGTTAGTAATTTTGAGAATGTGTATACTTTCTTAAATATTTTATTCTATTCAGAAGCAGCAAAAAAACGTATGCTCCAGCTTCACAGTTCCCTCATCGATTTCCAGGGCCAGGGTCTTATGTTCCTGGGTCCTTCCGGCATCGGCAAGACCACCCAGGCGGAGCTGTGGAACCGGTACCGGGACGCTCTGATCATCAACGGGGATATTGTGTTTGTCCAGGAGAAGGAGGATTGTTTTC
This sequence comes from Candidatus Scatomonas pullistercoris, assembly GCA_018713515.1. Classification (GTDB taxonomy): domain Bacteria; phylum Bacillota; class Clostridia; order Lachnospirales; family Lachnospiraceae; genus Scatomonas; species Scatomonas pullistercoris. The sequence goes on along the minus strand of DVOO01000013.1, from coordinate 137,035 downwards.
TGGGCTGGGGTACGCCCTGGCACGGCTCCTCGCCCTACTGCGAGAATGCCAGCGTGCCGGTGAAGGCCCTGGTGGTTCTGAAGCAGGCCCCGGAGAATTCCATCCGGGAGCTTACGGGCTTCGAGAAGGTGACGGCGGTTTCCAACAGCGTGTTCTATCCCCAGTGGCTGGAAAACGGCATGGAGCTCTGCCTGGAGACTCTGGATCACCTGCTGACCCGTCTGCCGGTGTACGAGCTTCGCTGCCGCCCGGATGAGGAGGCGGTAAAGCTGACAGAGGAAACCATTTTTCATTAAACCGGGAGGAGCCCGGTGATCATTGTAAGCAATCAGGCGGACCGGATGTGTCCGCAAAAGGGGGAAAATCTCATACTCAGCTCAGGGGCCAAAAGGCCCCGGGAGGAGCGTGGGATTTTTGACTGTCCGCGGACCTGGGGCACGGGGTCCGCAGGAAACCTGCGAATCTGAAAGACATGGGGAGAGAAGATGAAGGAGTTAAAGCGGATCCTGACCCGGATCCGGGAAGGGCGCTTAAAAGAGATTACCGGGGAACTGCTGTGGATGTACGGCTACGTCCGCCGGTACTGGCTGCTCATCGGGTTTTATGTGCTGCTGGGGGCCTCCGGCTCCCTGCTGGGCCTGGGCACCTCCCTGGTAAGCCGGGATCTGGTGGACGCTATTACCGGGGTAAATTCCATGGAGATCCTCCGGGTGGTGGCCACCTATGTGGGAGTGGGCGTTTCCCAGATTTTTATTAACGCCGTAAAGTCTCGGCTGTCCCTGAAGGTGCGGCTGAAGGTCATCAACGAGATCCGGGGAGATATTTACGAGCAGGTGCTCCGGACCAACTGGGAGTCTCTGGCCAGATACCGGTCCGGAGACCTTCTGTACCGGGTCAATGCCGACGCGGGCACCGTGGCCAACACCATTCTCACCTTTTTGCCCAATGTGGTTACCACCCTCATCAGCTTCGGGGGCGCTTTTCTCATTATGATGCGGAATGATCCCTGGATGGCTCTGATTGCCCTGCTGGGGGCCCCTATTTCCTTTCTGACCTCCCGGCATTCCGCCAGGAAGATGCGGGATTTTCAGAGGGACAACCTGGATGTGGCCAGCGACCGGACGGTTTTTGACCAGGAGACCTTCCAGAACCTGCAGTTTATTAAGGCCTTCGGCATGCTGGACCGGGTTATGGAAAAGTTTCACCGGATCCAGCGGGAGACTGTGGATCTGTCCCTGAAGCAGAATAAGTTTCAGCAGTCCATGATGATCGTTACCTCCCTGGTGGGCCAGGCTGTGGGCTACGCCTGCTACGGCTTTGCCGCCTTCCGGCTCTGGCAGGGCAGGATCAGCTACGGAGACATGACCATGTTCGTCTCCATGGCTTCTTCACTCCGGGGCTCCTTCAGCAGCATCCTGGGACTGATGCCCATGGTGATCCGGGCCGGGTTAAGCGCGGAGCGGATCATGGAGATCACCTCCCTGCCCCGGGATTCTATGGAGGATCAGGAAGCGGCGGCGGCTATTCTGGAGCGGAGCCGGGAAACCGGGGTTTTTGTACATATGGACCAGGTGGATTTTGCCTATGAGGAAGAAAAATGGGTGTACCAGGAGGCCTCCTTCCGGGCGGAGCCCGGGGAGATCGTGGCCCTTATTGGCCCTTCCGGCCAGGGAAAGACCACCACTCTGAACCTGATCCTGGGGCTGTACCATCCGCAGAGGGGCCGGATCACCATTGGAAATCCCGGCGGGGACAGCCTCCGGGCTTCTTCCTCCACCCGCTGCATGTTCAGCTACATTCCCCAGGGAAATACCATGTTTTCCGGCACCATAGCCGAGAACCTGCGGATGGTAAAACCGGAGGCCACAGACCAGGAGCTCCGGGGAGCTCTGGAGGCGGCCTGCGCCTGGGATTTTGTGGAGAAGCTGGAGGAGGGCATGGACACGGAGGTCCGGGAGCGGGGCACCCGCTTTTCCGAAGGGCAGAAGCAGCGGCTTTCCATTGCCAGAGCCCTGCTGGCCGGGGCCCCGGTGCTGATCCTGGACGAGGCTACCTCGGCCCTGGATGTGGCCACGGAACGCCGGGTCCTGCGGCAGATCATAAAAAAAGAGCCTAACCGCACGGTGATCGTAGCCGCCCACCGGCCCAGCGTCTTTTCCATGTGCAGCCGGGTCTACCAGGTGGGAGAACGGCGGATCCGGGAAGTAGACGAGGAAGGGATCCGGCAGTTCCTGGAAGCCTTTTAAGCGAAGCTATACAAAAGAGAAAGGACAGAGCATGAGAGCACTCAGAACCATACTGATCATTGTTTTTGTAATATGCCTGGGAGTTTTCGGGGTCTCGGAGGTTCTGGAGTTCCGAAGCCGGGACCTGACCCGGCCGGAGATCGCCAGCGACCGGGAGGTCCTGGAGATTTCCTGCGGTTATACCCGGGAGGATCTGCTGGAGGGGCTTACCGCCCGGGACGGAAAGGACGGAGACCTGACGGATCAGATCATTGCCGGATCCTTCTCCCGTTTTATCGAGAAGGGTCTCTGCAGCCTGACCTACGTGGTCTTTGATTCCGGAAACCAGTCCGCCTCCCTGACCCGGCAGGTCCGTTTTACCGATTACCACTCGCCCCGGTTCACCCTGACGGAGCCTCTGGTATACCGCCGGGGAGAGGGCAGCTACAGCCTGTCCATGGAGCGGCTGGGAGCGGAGGATCTGCTGGACGGGGATTTGAAGGACTGGATCATCCAGACGGACACGGATCTGAACTACCAGACTCCGGGGAGCTATACCATGACCGTGGAGGTTTCCAACAGCTTCGGGGATACTTCCTCTCTGGGGCTGCCGGTCCACGTGGTGGGGGAGGAGCAGGCGGCCCTGGAGATCCGCCTGCGCACCGGCATTCTCTATGTGGAGCAGGGAGAAACGATAAATCCCGCCGACTATGTGGAGGGAGTTACGGACAGCCAGGGAAACGAACTGGGACCGGAGGCGGTCACCGCCCTTTCCAGTGTAGATACAGAGACCCCCGGCTGCTATGAGATCAGCTATGAGGCCACGGACAGCGCCGGAGCCACAGGGCGGACCTGGCTGACCGTTGTGGTAGAAGAGGAGGTGCAGCCGTGAACCAGAATTTATTCAGCCTGGATGCCATCAGCTGGCGGGGCCTGTGCCTGCAGCTTCTGCGGAATTTCTGGATGATCCTGCTGGCGGCGGGAGCGGTATGGCTGGGCGTTACCGGCGCCCACAACCTTACCTACCATCCCCAGTATTCTTCTTCCGCCACCCTGGTAGTGACGGTCCAGGGGGACAACAGCGCCTACAGCTCCCTGTCCATCACCGCCTCCATGGCGGATGTGTTCAGCCAGGTCTTTCAGAGCGACGCCCTGCGGAACCGGATCGGGGAGGATCTGGGGGAGGAGATGGAGGGCAGCATCCGCTGTTCCGTTATCTCCGAGACTAACCTGCTGACCCTGACGGCCACCAGTCCCGATCCCAGACAGGCCTATCTGTTCCTGAATTCCGCCCTGCAGAATTACGATGAGGTGGCGGCGGAAGTGTTTTCCAATGCTTCCCTGCAGCTTCTCCAGGAACCCCAGGTGCCTTCCGCTCCCTCCAATACCTCCTGGCTCATGGCCAGGCGGAACCTGCTGACGGCGGCGGGGGCCCTGGGCATGACCGCCCTGCTGTGCCTTCTGTATCTCATGCGTTTTACCGTGAAGAATCCGGCGGGAGCCTCCCGGCTCCTGGACGGCCAGGTCCGGGGGGTGATCCCCTTTGAAAAGCCCCAGCGGATCGGCTCCGGAAAGAAGCGGGCCCTGCAGGCGCCCCTGCTGAGTTCTCCCCTGGTGAGCATGAACTTCGCCGAGGCAGGCCGCAGGGCGGAGGCCGCCATCGAAGCCCACATGCACCGGAACCGGCAGAAGATCCTTCTGGTGGCCAGCGTAACGGAAAACGAAGGAAAATCCACGGTAGCCGCCAACCTGGCTCTGGCCCTGGCGGAAAAGCACAAGAAGGTGCTGCTGGTGGACGGAGACCTGCGGAAGCCTGCCCAGTATAAGATTTTTAATAAAAAAGAGGAGCCGGGCCATTCCCTGGGAGAAGTCCTGGGGCAGGGAATAAACTGGCGGGAAGCTCTCTGCTATCACCGCCGGGACCGTTTGTGGCAGCTGTTTCAGTTCCGGCCGGAAGCCACTCCCGCCAGCCTGATCGGCGCCTTTGTATCCCGGGGGCTGGGGGAAGAGATGAAGGAAGCCTTTGACTATATCATCCTGGACTGTCCCCCCGTTTCTGTAGCCTCCGACGCGGAGCTGTGGCTGGAGGCGGCGGATACGGCCATCCTGGTGATCCGGGAGGACTGGGCGGATGTGCGGGTGATCAATGATACCGTGGACATGATCTGGAAAAGCGGCGGAGATTTCGCGGGCTTTGTCCTCAACGCCTTTCACAGGGAATGGGGCCAGAGCGGCGGCTCCTATGGATACGGCGGCTACAGCCGGGAGAGAGGGTAAAGGTATGGAGAAAGAAAGAAGAAACATCCCGGCGGAGATGGAAGAAGAGGAGATTGATCTGGGCCTTCTGCTGATCACCCTGTGGAGAAGCTTCCGCAGGTTCTGGTGGCTGGTGCTGCTGCTGGCGGCTCTGGGGGCCGCCGGCTTTTACGGCTTTCAGCGATTCCGCTACACCCCTATGTACCGCAGCAGCGCCACCTTTACCGTTACCACGGAAGAAGGGGGCAGCGGCACCTACAGCTTTTATTACGACAGCACCATGGCGGACCAGATGTCCCGGACCTTCCCCTATATCCTGGACAGCAGTTTTTTCCGCAGCCTGCTTCTGGAGCGGCTGGGAAGGGATTCCCTGAACGGATCCATTACCGCGGAAACCATCGAGGAATCCAACGTGGTCACTATGACGGCGGAAAGCCGGAGCCCGGAGGACACCTATGCCATCCTCCAGGGGGCTCTGGAAATTTATCCGGAGGCCGCCCGTTTTGTGCTGGGAGAGATTTCCTTTAACTATCTGGATCCGGCGGAAATGCCGGAAGCCCCTTACAACCAGATCAGCCTGAAGCGGGGCCTGGTCCTGGGCGGCTGCGGCGGACTCCTGGTCGCCCTGGTGATTCTGGGACTGATCTCCCTGGCCCGGAAGACCGCCAGGAATCCGGAAGAAATGCAGAAGATTACCAGTCTCCGCTGCCTGGCCTCCATTCCCCACGTGACCTTTAAGGCCCGGAAAAAGCAGGGGAAGAGCAGCCTGGCCGTGTGGGAAAAGCGGGTGCAGGGAGGCTACAAAGAGAGCATCCGGGCCCTGGGGATCCGGGTGGAAAAGGAACTGAAAAAATTGGAAGGAAAGATCCTCCTGGTGACCAGCACCGTTTCCGGGGAGGGAAAATCCACCCTGGCCATGAATCTGGCGGCAGTGCTGGGAGAGCAGGGAAAGAAAGTGCTGCTGGTGGACGGGGATCTTCGGAAAGCTGCGGACGCCGGCCTTCTGGGGGCGGAAAAAGGCAGCAGCCTCCTGGATCTTACCGGAGAAGTCCAGAAGACCATAGAGATCCGCAAGGCCGGCCGGGGGCCCTTCTGGCTCCTGGGAAACGGAGAGACCCTGCAGCAGCCCGCGCCGGTGCTCAGCAGTCCCTGGGTAGGAAAATTCCTGAAAAAGATGAGGCAGAAAATGGACTATATTATCCTGGATACCCCGCCGGCAGGTATGTTTCAGGACGCCGCCATTCTGGCGGAGGAAGCCGACGGGATCCTGTACGCGGTGAAATACGATTATGTTCCCCAGCAGAGGATCCTGGAGGGCTTTTCCTCCCTGGGAGGCTCCGGAGCCCCGATCCTGGGCTACGTGTTCAACGATTACCCGGAGGCTTCCAGCGAGTACGGCTACGGCCGCTATGGCTACGGCCGCTATGGCTACGGCCGGTACGGCTACGGCTACCGGAAATACGGCTATGAGAAATACGGGGAAAAGGCCGGGGAGGACCGCTCATGATCGATCTGCACTGCCACATCCTGCCGGGGCTGGACGACGGGGCCGCCACCTGGCAGGACGCCCTGGAAATGGCAAGGAAAGCCGCGGAGGGAGGTACCCGGATCCTGGCGGCCACTTCCCACGGGGATTTTTCCCGGGGGGATCCGGAAGAATATCTGGAACAATACAGAAAGACCCTGGCCCGCTTCCGGCAGGAGCTTGCAGAGCGGAACATTCCTCTGAAGCTGGCCGGGGGCATGGAGCTTCTCGTCCACGAGAAGCTCCTTCGCTATGGCCGGGAACACCGGCTGCCCTCCCTGAACGGAGGGAAATATCTGCTGGTGGAATTCTGGTTTGATTCCTCCTCCCGGAGGATCCGGGAAGGTCTGGAGGAGCTGGCCCGGATGGGCTGGAAGCTGGTGCTGGCCCACCCGGAACGGTACGACGCACTCTGGAGGCATCCGGAACTCCTGGCCGAGCTGGACCGGAGAGGGGTAGTCCTTCAGGTAAACCAGGGAAGCCTTCGGGGAGACTTTGGAAGAAGAGCCAGGGCTCTGGCGGAGTATATGCTCCGGCAGGAGATCGCCGGGGCCCTGGCCTCCGACGCCCACGATCCCATTCTGCGGAGTCCGGATCTGGACGAAATCTCCCGGCTTCTGGAGCTCCGGTACGGTCCCGGGGCGGCGGCTTATCTGCTGCGGGACAACCCCGGGCGGATCCTGGGCTCCGTGGAATCATTATGATTCAATATGAAATTTCCGACATCCGTTGACAGATAATTCAGGCGCGTCTATGATGGATTTAGTTTTTTAAGGGGGGATGCGCCATGAAGATTATTGAATATGGAAAAGAAAATGAGAAAGCCATCCTGTGTATTCCGGGAGTTTTTCTTTCCGGGGAGTGTTTCAGCGCTCTGGCGGGAGAACTGCCGGAATACCATCTGGTATGCGTGACCCTGGACGGGTTTCACCCCGGCTGCCAGGTATTTGAGAGTCTGGAGCAGCAGACTGAAAAACTCATATCCCTGCTGCAGGAGAATCAGCTGACGGAATTTGAAGCGGTCATGGGCCTTTCCATGGGCACTATCTTCTCGGTGCGGCTGGCCAAAAGGCCGGAGCTTACAATCAGGAGGCTGTTCCTGGACGGGGCGGTGAACTTTTACCGTTCCAGGTACAGGAAAGTGGTGGAGCTGGCCATCACGCAGATCTTTTCCTGGTTTATGAAGTCGGCCCGGAAGAATCCGAAAAAATCCGTGGAATCCATGAGGAAGGTCTACACCGGGGACTGGCCTGAGAAAATGCAGGTCTGCCGGGCATCCCTGGATAAGAAGTCCCTGAAGGTTATGGCGGCGTTTCTGGCGGATTATGAACTGGAGCCGGGGGTAAAACAGCCCATGAGGCTCCTCTACGGAGGGAAGGAAGACAATATAAAAATCAACAGCCAGGTGGTAAAGGCTCTGTATCCGGAGGCGGAGATCCTGGTGATCCCCGGATACAATCATCTGGGATTTCTGAACCGGCAGCCGGAGACTTACGCCGGGATGGTCCGGGAGTTTTTAAAAACGGAATGATCCTTTCTGGCAGGAACATGGACTTTTACTTTTCCGGGTTGCCGGAAAAGTAAAAGTCCATGTTTTGTACAATACCTGTCCCCTTCTACTTCTCCGGGCCTTCCTCTGAAAGGATACAGTTCTCGGCGAACAGCTCAATCAGCTCTCTCGGATAGGGCGTGGCGTTCCGGAGAAAGCTGGCGCCGGTCCATTTCACCAGAATTTTCTGGCCGTTGTTTCGGACGATGACATCCCGGACAGTCCGCAGATTCTTTTCTACATTGAAGATGGTGGTGTGGTTTCTGCTGGCGATGGGCAGATAGATTTTCTCGCGGACGCGGGTCAGACGGCAGGGATCCTCGGCAGCCATGCGGACAGCTTCTATGAAATAGGCGTAGCCTTGATAACTGCGGGATACCCCCAATGCGTGCAATACAGTTTTGATATCTCGTTTCATAATTTCCTCCCTGGCACTTCCTTTCTAAAATAGAACAATCAGTAAAAATTTTCCAGCACTCTGCATGAATTCGACTTCGGAATACCTTATTCGACCTCTTTTTGCAGTATGGATGCCTTCTTACTAATTAATTCGAGGAAGAAGGGGAAAAATTACAAAAATATCCATTTTTCCTCCGGAAAAGGCCAGATGACCCCGCAGAATATGAGATAATAGGCCCATGGGGAGATTTCTTGCAAAGGAGGAACGAGCATGGAGTGCAGTGTGAGACAGATGAGAGAATGGATGGAAGAGTTTCTGTGTCGTATGAAAGTAGAGAGAAATCTGTCGGAGAATACCCGGAAGGCGTATGCCTGTGATCTGAAGGGCTTCTGCCGGTGGCTGGAATCCGGGGAAGCGGGTATGCTGGATGCCGGACGGGTATTTCAATATTTTAAGTATCTGCAGGAGGAGAAGAGCCTGAAGCCCCGGTCGGTCCGGAGACATTACGCTTCTCTCCAGCAGTTTTTCCGGTTTCTGGAGGAAGTATATGGTATCCATGAAAAATTTTTCCGTTTTTCTTCCAGAAAGTTTCAGATTCCCCAGAGCCTTCCGAAGGTGCTGACCGGGGAGGAGATCCGGAGACTTCTGGAGGAGATCCGCAGGGATATGCGGGAAGCCCGCTCGGAGGATCAGATCTATCTGGCCCTGCGGAATCTCTGTATTATTGAATGCCTGTTCAGCATGGGACTCCGGGTGGGGGAGGCGGCCGCCCTGAATACCGGCGATTACGATCCGTCGGAGCGTTCCGTGCTGATCCGGGGAAAGGGAAGCAGGGAGCGGGTGCTGTATATTTCCTCGGAAACGGTCTGCCGGGAGCTGAATGTATGGATGCTGCTTCGGAAGGCGTTCCTGCCCCGGAACGAGGCTCTGTTTCTGAACCGCCAGGGCGGGCGGATCAGCATATATAATATAGAAAAGATTTTTTCAAAATACAGGAACCGGGCGAAGATTAATCCCAGCGCGACGCCCCATTCCCTGCGGCACAGCTTTGCCACCCAGCTTCTGAATAACGGAGCGGGAATCCGGGATGTACAGGAGCTGCTGGGGCACAGCAGCATACTGACTACCCAGATCTATACGGAGGTGTCGCTGAACCGAAAACGGGAAGTACTGATGAAATACAATGGAAGGAATTTTATTGCCTGACATCCGGCCGCAGATAAAAGGAGGGGGATGCAGTGTATGTTCTGCATCCCCCTCCGGGAATCCGGCCGGATTGTTTTGACTTATTCTTCCGCGTAAATGGTAGCGTGCAGCTGGGCGATGGTTGCCTCCCAGTCGGGCACCAGCAGTTCGCCCTCGCTGTGGAACATGCCGTCGTAGGGAACGCGGCCCAGCTCCAGATCGTAGCTGATGATGGAGGGAAGCTGCGTTACCAGGGAAATAACCTCGCTCTCGCTGAGATTGTGGGTGGTCAGGGGAAGAATCTCATTGGCCAGCGTGTTCAGTTCGCTTAAGCTTAAGGATTTTGCCTTCAGGAAGATCTGCTCCATGACTCTTCTCTGGCGCTCCGTCCGCTCATAGTCGTAATAGCCCACGTAGCGGATGCGGCCGTAGGCCACGGCCTGTTCGCCGTTCAGGTGGTAAGTGCCGGCAGTGGGAAAGTCTCCGACGCCCTGCTCTGTCAGATAGTCGCACTCCTCCTGATACAGATCGATATCCACGCCGCCCACCAGATCCACGATCTGGGCGGTGGAAGTGAAGTCGGCGGAAGCGTAGTTGTCGATGTTGATCCGGTAATTATTCTCAATGGTTTCCGTCAGCAGCGGCCCGCCGCCCAGGGCATAGGCGTAGTTCAGCTTATGGGCGCCGGTATCGCCCACGATGGCGTAGCTGTCCCGCATGAAGCTGGTCAGATAGATGGTCTTCGTCTTCGAGTTGATGGAAGCCAGCATCATCACATCGGAATTGCCGTACCAGCTGGTATCCCGCCGGTCAGAGCCGATCAGCAGCAGATTGTAGACGTAATCTCCGTTGGGGAATTCCACATCCTTCTGGGCGGCCAGGGCCTTCTCCTCGGCCTCCCGCCGGGCCTCCTCCGACATGGAGTCCACGCTGTTTTCCTCCTGTACGTCCTGGGGAAGCTCGCTTTCCGTGACCACCGCCACGTCCCCGTCCTGTACGTAGTTGCTCTTTGCGTAATAGTGATGGATCACGGCGTAGGCAATGCCCAGCAGAGCCAGCAGAACTGCCGCGATGACGATGACGATAATCAGGATCTTTTTCTTACGGCGCTTTTTGCGGCCCGTCTTCTGCAGTTCATCAGATTCTATTTCCTGTGTATCTTTTTCCATAGTATCATTCCTTTTCTGGTTGGTTTTCTCCCTTTATTATACATATTTTGCGGAAAAGGTCAAATCAGAAAGGCGGCCTTAAAGAAAAAATCAGAAAGAACAGGGGAAAATCTTCATCATCTGTTCCAGAAAATACCGGAGCGCGCAGAAATTCCCGGCGTGCAGCAGGGGAGCCGGCAGAATGTCGCCGATGCGTTCTCCGTAATAGCGCGCCGCGCCGGGCCGGCTGAGACGGATTTTTTTCCGGTTCTGCAGCTGTTCGGCCAGCTGTTCTCCCCGTCTGCGCTCCGCAGGAGAAAAGCCACGGCAGCTCCGGCGGTCCGGCAGGGAGGAGGGCAGGCGGCAGAGAAAGGAAGTGGAGATTCTCCGCACCGTATCATTGCTGACGCGGATTCCGGCAGTTTCCAGCACCCGGCTGACGCCGTCATCGCTGAGAAATACAGAGGCGGCCAGGATCAGAGCCGTCAGATCGTTGGTCCGCACCTGGGAGGGGGCGGCAAAGGGAAGAGATTCCATAAATACCTTCTGGGAACAGGTACTGTTGACGCAGTTATACTTATACGCGGTTACATGCAGACAGGTGTATTTTCCGTGGACCGGCAGGGTCTGGATGATTCTCTGATACGTGGCGTGCAGATGTGAGCTGATGTGGTCGCATCTGGGGCAGGCCGCTGTGCGGCAGACGGATCTGGCGAAAATGTGGACTTCCCGCTCAGATTCCTGATATTTCTGTATCTGGCAGAAGGAAGCGGCCAGGCTTCGGATTGGAATGAATTTCTTTTTGTACATGAGGTCTCCTGACAGGCGTGGGCAGATAACAGATTAAAAGCATATATGTTCCATCATATAGACAAAATTTCAGTTGTCAACTGCTTCCGGTGCGCTTACAATAAAGAGATAACGGCAGAAGAGGTGAAAGAAAATGAAATACCTGATTATCGGCGCCGGAGGTACCGGCGGCCCGCTGGGTGCATATCTGCACCGGGCCGGCAGAGAAGTGCTTCTGATCGCCCGGGGACAGCACCTGCAGGCCATACAGGAAGAAGGCCTTCGGCTGGAAAAAGCCTGGGAGGAGCCGGAGGTTCTGCGGATTCCATCCTGTGATATGGAGCACTGTGAAGAGAAGGCAGATGTGATTTTTGTCTGTGTCAAGGGATATTCCCTGGAGGAGACCATTCCCTTTATCCGGCGGACGGCAGCCCATGGCGCCGCGGTGATCCCCATACTGAATCTGTACGGTACCGGCAGACGGCTGCAGAAGGAGCTTCCGGATCTGCTGGTGACGGACGGCTGCATCTATATTTCCGCCAACCGGACGGCCCCCGGCGTTCTGTACATGCATGGAAAGATTTTCCGGGTGGTGTACGGGCTTCCCGATCACCGGACCGATCATCCCCTGCTGCAGAAAGTCCGGGAAGATCTGAACGGGGCGGGGATCGAGGCGCTCTATTCCGGCAATATTGAGAAGGACGCCCTGCAGAAGTTTTCCTATGTATCGCCCATGGCAGCCTGCGGCCAGTTTTACGGTGTGGAAGCCCAGGCGGTGCAGAAGCCGGGAGTGGCCCGGGATCTGTTTGTGCAGCTGATTGATGAGATTCAGCAGCTGGCGGAGGCCATGGGAATCCATTATGAGCAGTGCCTCCACGAAGTCAATCTGCATATCTTAAGCGGACTGGCGCCCACGGCGTCCACGTCCATGCAGAGAGATATCCAGGCGGGCCGCCCTTCGGAAATTGACGGCCTGATCTATCAGGTGGATCGGATGGCCGGAGAGCTGGGGATTTCTCTGCCCGGTTACCGTATGGTGGCGGCGGAGCTCCGGCGGAGGGGTCTTCACTGAAAAAGAAAGCGCGCAGCCGCTGCGGCTGGAACAGCCGCGCGCCGCGTGCAGGCAGGCCGGATTATATTTCTGCGGTGGTCCGTCTGCGGAACAGCAGGGTGATGCACCAGAGTCCGGCCAGGGCCACCAGTGTGTAGATGATCCGGCTGACCGTGGCTGCCTGCCCTCCGAACAGGTGGGCGACGATGTCATACCGGAACAGGCCGATGGCGCCCCAGTTGACTGCTCCGATGATGACCAGGATCAATGCGATTCTGTCCAGCATAGTTTCACTCCTCACATCCAATAGTATTTGCAGATGCATGCGGCCGGATACGGCCGTTTTTTCTCTCTGCAGGAATTAGTATGGCAGAAAGGCGGAAAAATATGCGGAAGCATGAAAATCTTTGACGGAGCTGTGGGACAATGGTATAATGAAAGACACATATGTCGAAAAATAACAGGGAGGAACAGAGAGATGAAGACGACGCTGGTGATTATGGCCGCCGGAATCGGTTCAAGATTCGGCGGCGGCATTAAACAGCTGGCGGCTGTGGGACCGGGCGGCGAGATTATTATGGATTATTCCATCCATGACGCGCTGGAAGCCGGGTTTAATAAAATTTTGTTTATTATCCGGAAGGATATCCGGGAAGCTTTTCGGGAGGCCATCGGGAACCGGATGGAAGAGATCTGCGGAAAGCTGGGCGTGGAAGTGGGCTACGCTTTCCAGGAGCTTTCGGATCTTCCGGAGGGCGTGCAGCTTCCGGAGGGAAGGACGAAGCCCTGGGGAACGGGCCAGGCAGTGCTGGCCTGCCGGGAGCAGCTGCAGGAGCCCTTCGCGGTGATCAACGCGGATGATTATTACGGAAAAGAGGCCTTCCGGCAGATTCATGATTTTCTGGTGCAGTATACGCCGGAGAAGTCCATGGATTTCTGCATGGCAGGCTTCATCCTGAAGAATACCCTGAGTGATAATGGTTCTGTCACCCGGGGCATCTGCCGGGTGAATGAAGCGGGATACTTAACCGGCGTGGAAGAGACGGGCAATCTGGTAAAGGACAAAGAAGGAGCGGCTGTGGAAGAAGACGGCGTACGCCGTCCGGTGGACGCGGACAGCTACGTATCCATGAACATGTGGGGCCTGACGCCGGAGTTTCTGCCGCGGCTTGCGGAAGGCTTCCGGGAGTTTTTCCGGAACCTGGAGGGCCGGGAGCTGAAAGGGGAGTACCTGCTGCCGATCTTCATCGATGAGCTGCTTCAGGCCGGAGAGATCAGCGTCAAGGTGCTGGAAACCTCGGATCGGTGGTTCGGCGTCACCTATCAGGAAGATAAGGATACGGTGATTGGCGCCTTCAGAAAACTCATCGAGGAAGGCGTGTACAGGAAAGATCTTTTCGGAGATCTGCTTGAAAAACAGGCATAGAATTTTTCGCCGGGGCGCATACTGCTTCTGAAGGAGGCGAGCCCATGGAGACAGAAAAGAAGAAAAACTGCCCGGATCAGGAGGACAGCTTTTATGCCTGCTCGGCCAGGGAGTGTACGGGACTGATCCCGGCTCTTCCCAAGGACGGGGCGGAGCTGGAAGCTTATGAGGATCTGTATCCGTTTGTGCAGAAGGCGGAAAAAACAGAAAAAGAGTAACAGAACACCCCGGAGCCTGACAGACAGCCTCTTTACTGGACAATCAGTAAGGAGAAGGAAACTGCCTGTCGGCCCCGGGGTGTTCTGTTTCGCTCAGGCGCGGACAGTAAAGGCAAATTTTGTTTCTGTATGGTAGTGCTGTCCTTTCCGGAGAATCGGACGCATCTCCGCCGGCCATACGGCGGGATTGGGAGCTGTCTGGGTCTCCAGGCAGAAGCCCTGGTGCGCCGCGTAGGCAGCGCCGCCCTTTCCGTGCTCTGCCGCCAGAGCGTTTCCGGTGTATACCTGAAGGCCCGGAAGATCAGAGGAGACCGTCAGGCAGATGCCGTTTTCCGGGCAGGATGCCCAGGCCATGGGACGGAATCCGGAACCGTCGGCCTGGTAGTGGTGATCAATGCCCCGGTAGCGGCGGATCTGGTCGAAGTCCTGCGCCCAGAGTGTGCCCAGAACGGTGGGCCGGCGCAGATCCATGGGCGTTCCCTCCACGGGGGCCATGGTGCCGTCCGGCACATTTTCCGCGTTCTGGAAAGCGTAGGCGGAGGCAGCCACCTGCAGGGTCTGTGCATCCACGGAACCGCCGCCGGCCAGGTTAAAGTAGCTGTGGTTGGTCAGGCTGCAGAGGGTATCCGCGTCGCTGTCCGCGTCATAGACCAGGGACAGGGTGCCGTCTTCCAGGCGGCAGGTGACGGTGACCGTGATGGTTCCGGGATAGCCGCATTCTCCGTCGGGGCTGGAAAGAGAGAGCTCCAGGGCATCGGGAAGAACCTTTGCCGTCCAGTGCTTCCGGTCAAAGCCCGCGGGGCCGGAGTGCAGATGATGGATGCCGTCGTTTAGCGGGAAGGTAAGGGTCTGTCCGTCCAGAGTCAGATGCCCTCCGGCAATCCGGTTGGCGTATCTGCCGATCATGGCGCCGATGAAGCAGTTCTGGTTTTCGTAGTCCGCCGGATCCTCAAAGCCCAGGACCACGTCCACCGGTTTTCCCTCCCGGTCCGGGATCAGCAGCGACTGGATGACGCCGCCGTAGGTCAGAAACGCGGCGCTGCAGGCGCCGTCCCGCAGCCAGTAGCGTGTGACGGGAGTGCCGTCTTTTGTGGTTCCAAATGGTTCAGATGTGATATTCATGCTTGCCCTCCTGTGGTGTGAATGAAACGCAGAAACGCGTTCCGGTCTTTGTAAACGCCCGCGTGCTCCAGAACCCTGGAGAAGACAAGGCCCACCTCGCGGTGCAGGATGTCGTCTATATTATCTGCGCTCAGAGCATTTTTCCGGGCGATTTCCAGGGCCCAGTCCGCGTGGGAGGCTGTCAGCGGGTTGGCCCGCAGATCTTCCCCGGCCAGCAGGAGCCGTCCGGTCTCGGCCAGCTCTTCCTTCAGACGCGCGGGCAGGACTGCCAGTCCCATCACCTCGATGAGCCCGATATTCTCTTTCTTTATGTGGTGCAGCTCCGCATGGGGATGATACAGTCCCAGAGGATGCTCCCTGGTGGTCAGATTATTCCGAAGTACCAGATCCAGTTCATAGTCATCGCCTCTGCGTCTGGCAATGGGTGTGATGGTGTTGTGTGGCACACCCTCTGTTTCCGCGAGCACCATGGCGGACTCATCGGTGTATACGCGCCATGCGTCCAGAATCCGGTCCGCCAGGGCAGCCAGCTTTTCCGGGTTCGGGCAGGTGAGACGGATGACGGACATGGGCCAGCGGACGATTCCGGCCCGCACTTCCGGAAAGCCATGGAAGGTCAGAGGCAGATCGATGGGCGCGCGGGCCATGGCAAAGGTGTAGCCGCCTCCCTGGAAATGGTCGTGGGCCAGAATCGAGCCGCCCACAATCGGCAGATCCGCGTTGGAGCCCACAAAATAGTGGGGGAACTGCCCGATGAAATCCAGCATCTTGCGGAAGCAGGAGTGGTCGATCTTCATGGGCGTGTGCTCCGCGTTGAAAACGATGCAGTGCTCGTTGTAATACACGTAGGGAGAGTACTGCAGAAACCAGGGCTTTCCATCGATGGTAATGGGAATGACCCGGTGGTTCTGTCTGGCGGGATGATTCAGCCGACCTGCATAGCCCTCATTGCTGCGGCAGAGCTGGCAGCGGGGGTAAGCGGAGGCCGGCAGATTTCTGGCCGCCGCAATGGCCTTGGGATCCTTTTCCGGTTTGGAAAGATTGATGGTGATATCCATCTCGCCGTAGGGAGTGTCTGTTTTCCAGCGGACATCTTTTACAATGCGGTCACGCCGGATATAGTTAGTATCCTGGCTGAAAGCGTAGTACCAGTCTGTGGCTGCTTTGGGACTCTCCCGGTACAGAGAGCGGAATCTGGCAGTTACCTCCCGGGGAGGAGGCGTCAGGCGGCCCATCAGGGCCGTATCCAGAAGATCCCGGTACACCACGGAATTTTCCGTCAGCACGCCTCTGGCATGGGCATCGTCCAGAATTTCATCCAGAATCGAGGCGAGAGGAGGCAGCTGGGGAGCCGGGGGAACTTCTGTCCAGCTGTCCAGTCTGAGGACCTCCAGAAGAGAATTCACGGCCCAGGTCCGGTCTTCCGGGGCAATGAGCCCCGTATTTTCCGCATACTGTACCAGATTTGCAAGTGCTTGATCCATCATGGCAGATTCTCCTTTCCCGCCTGTTCAGGCGATGACAGACCCGCCGCCGGGGCGGATGTTCAGAAAGTGGCAGCGGCCTTCGCCCAGAATGTCCTCCATGCCTTTCCGGAAGACCTCCTCCTGGCCGAAGGGAACGTAGGCCTGAACTGTTCCGGCAAATCCGCCGCCGTGAACACGGACGGCGCCCCTGCCGTTCAGCAGCCTGCGGGCCGCGGCAATGGTCAGAGGAACTGCCTGAGCCTCCGGGCGGGAGCAGCAGTACAGGTTCTGCAGGCATTCCGAGGAGGAGTGCCCGGACTGCTCCACCAGAGCCAGGAATCCCTCGAAATCTCCGGCCCGGAGCTTTTCCTCCTGGAGAGGAACCAGCTCATTGTCCGCGAAGAAATGCAGCGCCCGGAGAACGGCCCGGTCTCCGGCTGTTTTCCGGATGGCGGGAATCTGCCGCCAGAACTCCTCAAAATCCACCTGGCGCAGCACATCTTTATGGAAGAAGGCCGCAACGGCTCCCATCTCCCGGGGGATAGAGGCGTATTCATCCGTCAGATCCGCGTGATCCGCGCCGGAATCGATAATGCAGAGGGAGTAGCCGAAATCGGAGGGAGAGCAGTCAAGCTTATCTACTGCAGGAGCCTGGGGATCCTGGAAATCAATGGCGGTGATGCCGCCCACAGAGCTGGCCAGCTGATCCATCAGACCGCAGGGCTTGTCAAAAAAGACATTTTCCGCATACTGGCCAATCTGCGCAATCTGTACCGCATTCAGGGCTTCGCCGCAGAACAGAGCGTTCATGACAACGCCCATCAGAACCTCGAAGGCGGCGGAAGAGGACAGGCCGGAACCGCCAAGAACCTGAGAGGTGACACAGGCGTCAAAGCCGGATACGGGATAGCCCATTTCGCAGATACGGGCCGCGATGCCGCGGATCAGGGCCGCAGTGGTGCCCGCCTCCTCTTTGACAGGGGTGAGCTCTGAGAGATCTACCCGGATCTCGGGATAGCCGTCGGACAGTACGCGCACCAGGCTGGAGCCGCTTCTGGAAGCGCAGGCCAGCATATCCAGATCAATGGCTGCGGCCAGCACCCGGCCCCGCTGATGGTCTGTGTGGTTGCCGCCCATCTCTGTTCTTCCGGGAGCGGAAAACAGGCCGATCTCACGGCCGGAACCGTAGGTCTCCCCGAAGGTGCGGATCAGTGCCAGCAGCCGTTTCTTTTGCTCCTCCAGAGCGGCGGCAGCGCCTCCGTAAATGGACAGAAGCCTGGCGTCCAGGCTGCCGTTCTGCAGAGCGGCCTCCATTTCTGCTTGTTTTTTCATGTGAATACCTCCTCCAAATAAAAGCGTTATGAAAATTCAGATCTGCTGCTGTCAGAAAAAGACAGGAGCAGCGTAGTTTCCCTGCCTTAAGAGTACCAGAATTTTAGTAAAAATACAACAAAATTTTACTAAAATAATTGACAAAAACGAGGAGGTTTTTTTGTATAGAATTTAAGACCGCAGCTGCGGTCTTAAACGAGTTTATCCAAAACACTTTCCCTGGAGATCAGGGAAGGAGGCACAACGATCTTCAGCGGTATGTCCGGAAGCTGTCCGGAGGCGCGCCGGGTCAGCAGATCCACGGCCGTGGCGCTCATGGCCTCCACGTGGGTACTGACGCTGGTCAGCGGCGGATCCGTCAGTGCAGACAGGGGTGTGTCATTGAAGCTGATAATGGACAGATCCCGGGGAATCGACATCTGGCAGGAGCGCAGGGCTCCGGCGGCGCCGATGGCGGCCTCCTCATTGGCTGTCAGAATAGCGGTGGGCATGGGTCCGCCGGCTGCGATCCGCTCTTCCAGATACTTCCGGGAGGCGGAGGCGGTCATGGGAGAGGCATCCAGCATGAATTCCGGATGGTAAAGATCCTTCTGCTTCATATAACGGATAAAAATCTCCCGGCGAACTTCCGGGGCCGGGCGCTTCTTCTGATCCAGCTTCCGGCAGGGCCCCAGAAATCCGATTTCCCTGTGGCCGTGCTCCAGAAAGTAGTCAACGGCCTGTTCCACACCCAGCTGGAAATTCAGCACAACAGAATCGAAATGCAGCTCATCCGGCGCCGAGTCAAGAAAGACGAGGTTGTCGGAAAGAGAGGCCATGGCTTCGATCTGCTCCTCGGAAAAAATTCCGATGGCCAGGATCCCGTCGATCTTCTCGGACTTGAGGGGGGTGTACAGCCCGGGATCCCCGGAGATGGGGATAACCGTGTAGCCGAGATCTGTACACCGCTGCACCGCGTAGTTCTTCAGATAGAGATAATAGGGATCCTCCAGCTGTTCAACGGGGGAGAGCATCTCCGCCATGGCGAACTTCAGATGCCTGCCCCTGGATGTCCTGCTGCGGACCTTGGCCGCGGAAGTCCTGTAATGAAGCTTCCCGGCCGCGTCCAGGATAGAGGTGCGCGTGGCATCGCTGACGCTCATGGTCGGATCGTTATTCAGTACCCTGGAAATCGTTGTAATAGAAAAGCCTGTATATTCGGCCAGTTCCTTTAAAGTTGCCATGCCGTTCCGTCCTTTTTGAAAAATATATTTTTATTATACCGAATCTGTCAGAAAGCCGCAAGTGGTGAGGAGAAAAAAGTAAAATTTTCACCAATTTTTCACTGCCGCCGAAGAGTAAAACTCAGTTCCCGGCAGCGGTCCAGGCAGGCAAATATTTCCTGGCGGCGCGGGCGCGCCAGATCCGAGGACAGATACGGGCCGTCAGAGAGGGCCGGAAGACCCTCACGGTCCATCTTTTCCTCCAGGAGATCCACGATTTCCCGCAGGGTTCTGGAGCCGTCCATGAGATGACGGGCGCTGTAGCTCAGGATATAGGCCAGGGCAGCCAGCTGCTCCGTGTCGGCCAGCTGCTCCAGGTACCGGAGGTCCGTAGAGGATTTGTTGATCTGGATTCCTTCATGGCCCAGCACTTTCCGCTTGATCCGCTCCTGTCCCCGGAGAGCGGATCCCGCCCTGGGAATTCTGCGGAAGGAAGGCATGCGGAAGGCGGAGGAGGCGGTCAGAACTTCCGGATAGCGGGCGGCCTCCTCTCTGGCTTTTTCTGTAATATCCAGGGGCAGATACTCCTTCATCTGGATCACCACATCGGCGGTGTGAAAATAGGAGCCGGAGCTGCCGGCCACGATCACAGAGGAAATGCCGGCCTTTTCATACAGCTCCCGCACCCGGCTGATGAAGGGGGTGATGGGCTCCTCCGCATCGGAAACAACCCGCTGCATCAGCTCGTCGCGGATCATAAAGTTGGTGGCGGAAGTGTCTTCATCAATCAGGAAAAGGGAGGAGCCGGCTTCCATGGCTTCCACCATATTGGCTGCCTGGGAAGTGCTGCCGCTGGCGTCTTCCGTGGAAAAGTTTCCGGTATCGCGGCCGCCGGGAAGATGGTTGATGAACAGGGAAATATCTACCTGGCTGATGCTGCGTGCGTCCTCGGCCCGGAGCTTGACGGCATCGGCGCTGGTGATGACATATTCCCGTCCGTCCCCGGCAATGTGATTGTAGACACCACGCTCCAGAGCCTTCAGCAGAGTGGATTTCCCGTGAAAGCCGCCGCCTACCACGAGAGTGATGCCCCGGGGAATTCCCATGCCCCGGATGGTTCCCCGGTGGGGCAGGTCCAGGGTTACTGCCAGAGCTTCCGGAGAGCGGAAGGCGACGGCATTTTTCATGGGAAGCTCGGAGACTCCGGAGCGCCGGGGAAGAACAGAGCCGTCGGCAATGAAGGCGGCCAGGGAACGGCGGCGGAGTTCTTCCCGGATGTATTCCTGGTCTTCGCACAGCTCTGCAGTGCGGCGGCAGAGATCCGCGCTTATATTTTTATAGAAAAGACTGTTCTCCACACAGCCCGGCAGAAAGTCATAGAGAATGCGGATCAGCTCCCGGGACTGGATGGTGCGGCCGCTGGCCGGAAAACCAATCTGCATCTGAAGGGTCAGGCCGCCGTCCCCGGCACTGATGGCGCAGGCGGACCGCTCCAGAATCTCCTGGCCGCATCGGCTGACTGCCAAAAGCCCGCTTTTGCCGCTGCCCCGGGCTTTAAAATTAAATTGTTCGATCTGCTCCCCGAATAAGCGGAGCAGAAGATCCTGGAGAGCTACTTTCTTCTGGACCGTGTCATACAGAGAAGGGGGGAAAGCGGCGGCGCTGCCCTTGACCCGGATACTGACCCGGGACGGGGAGGCGAAGGGATCCCCCTGAACATGGTCGATGGAAAGAACATAATTCCGGAACTGGTAGCTGCCCTGGGCCGACTTGTAGGCCGGGTAGCTCTTATGGTCAATATTCTGCAGAAGAATTTTAAGATCCTGTGCTGTTTTCATAATAAACTGCCTCCTGTTCTTGTACTCCGGGCTTCGGGCTCTTTCATCCGCCTGGGGTCGGGCGCATGAAAAAAGACCTTCCGGTCCCGGCATTTACAGAGTAGCACAATTTCCGGAGAAAGTCATCTGCCGGTTCCCGTATTTTCTGGAAAACAGAGGGCAAGAAGTCTTTGCCTATATGCAGATTCTGTGATATAATGCAACTGAATTTCCGGACGGCCGGTTTTGTGGGGCGCCTTCCGGAAAAAAAGAAAGAGAGGAAGAACAGCATGTATTGTGTAAAGAACATTAAGAATGATCTGTACTGGGTTGGCGGCACGGACCGCAGACTGGCCTTGTTTGAAAATGTATATCCGATTCCCAGGGGAGTGTCCTACAATGCTTATCTGATTCTGGATGAGAAGACGGTCCTTCTGGATACGGTGGACTATTCTGTCAGCCAGCAGCTTTTTGAAAATATCGCCCATGTGCTGAACGGAAGACATCTGGATTATATGATCGTGAACCATATGGAGCCCGATCACTGCGGAACCATCGGCGCGCTGGTATCCAGATATCCCGATATCCGCATTGTCTGCAACAGCAAGATTGCCGGCATGATGAAGCAGTTCTTTGATTTCGATGTGGACTCCATGGTTCAGATCGTGGAGGAGGGCGACACCTTCAGTACCGGACGCCACACCTTCGCCTTCGCGGCCGCACCCATGGTGCACTGGCCGGAGGTTATGGTGACCTATGACGCCACCGACAAGACCCTGTTTTCAGCCGATGCCTTCGGAACCTTCGGTGCCATGAACGGGAACCTGTACGCGGACGAAGTGAATTTTGAGAGAGACTGGCTGGATGACGCCAGAAGATATTATACGAACATCGTGGGCAAGTACGGCCCCCAGGCCCAGGCTGTTCTGAAGAAGGCCGGAGGGTTGGATATTGAGATGATCTGCCCCCTGCACGGACCCATCTGGAGAGAGAATCTCGGATGGTTCATCGACAAGTACGACAAGTGGAGCTCCTACACACCGGAGGATCAGGCAGTGATGATCGCCTACGGTTCCGTGTACGGACATACAGAGAACCTGGCCAATGTGCTGGCCGGCAAACTGGCGGATCTGGGCGTAAAGGATGTGCGCATGTACGATGTGTCCGCCACCCATCCTTCCTACATCCTGGCCGAGGCGTTCCGCTGCAGCCATCTGGTGTTCGCGTCCATTACCTACAATGGCGGCATCTTCACCAACATGGAGCACCTGCTGCTGGAGCTGAAGGCCCATAACCTGCAGAACAGAACGGTGGCGCTGATGGAAAACGGAAGCTGGGCGCCGGTGGCCGGCAAGAAGATGAAGGAGATCTTTGATTCCATGAAGAACATCCGTCTTCTGGATGAGACAGTCACCATTAAGTCTTCTCTGAAAGAGGAGCAGATGGCGCAGGTGGACGCCCTGGCCAGGGCCATTGTGGAGTCCATGTAACAGAAAAGCGGGAAAGACAAGAGGGTGAGAAGGGTTCACCCTCTTTTTTTCGGCGGAGATCGGGCAATTTGGGAAGGAAAAGAAATGCGGAAGGAGAGACAGGCCATGACACAGCAGGAATTTCAGGAGAAGCTGGAGGGAATTCTGGAGTCTGCGAAGAGGAAGGAATCACGGATAGGCAGAGAGGAAATCGGGGAGGTTTTCGACGGAGAAAATCTGACTCCGGAGCAGTTTCAGCTGATTTATGAGTATCTGCTTTCCAAAAAGATTGTGGTGGAAGGGTATGAGAAGGAAGAAGGGGCAGAAGAAATCTCTCTGAAGCCTGAGGATGAAAAATATCTGGAGCGCTACCGGCAGCAGCTGGCAAAGCTGCGGCCCCGGGGAGATGGGGAGGAAGAGAGACTCCTGGAAGCATTCCGGGCCGGGAAGGCGGGGGCCAGAGAGCGCCTGATGGAGCTGTATCTGGGAGAAGTGGCGGATCTGGCCTGCCGTACCTGTGTGCCGGAGGTGTCCATCGCGGATCTGATTCAGGAGGGAAATCTGCAGCTGGTGCTTGCCATGGATTCTCTGCCCGGGGGAAGCGCAGCGCAGGTGCGCAGGCAGCTTTTTGCGCAGATCCGGGAAGCCATGGAGGCTTTGATTGGGGAACAGAAGGATATAAAAAGCAGAGACCGCAGGATGGTGAGCCGTGTGGAGGAGCTGAAGGACACCATCGCGATCCTGAAGGAAGAATTCGGACGCAGGGTATATCTGGACGAGGTGGCAGATTACATGCACATCTCCGAGGAGGAGGCGGAGGCCATTCTGAAGCTGACCGGGGAAGAGGTTCCCAGGGAAGATGCAGAATAAAATTTGAAAAAAAGATTGACAAGCAGTAGAAAGCACTCTATAATCCTACTTAACCAGTAGGAAATATATGAAATGCCGACGGCCCGGCAGAACAGGAGGATAGAATGGCAAAGATATATGAAAACGCGTACGACCTGATCGGAAACACCCCGCTTCTTCGTGCAGAGCGGCTGGAGAGAAAGCACGGGCTTTCCGCCCGCCTGCTGCTGAAGCTGGAGTATCTGAATCCCACCGGCAGCGTGAAGGACCGGGCAGCCCTTTATATGGTCAATGAAGCGGAGAGAGCCGGGAAGCTGAAGCCGGGAGGAACGATTGTGGAACCGACCTCGGGAAATACGGGAATCGCCCTGGCTTCTCTGGCAGCTGCCAGGGGCTACCGGCTGATTCTGACCATGCCGGAGACCATGAGCGTGGAGAGAAGGAATATCCTGAAGGCGTACGGGGCTGAAATTGTTCTGACGGAGGGCAGCCGGGGAATGGCCGGGGCCATCCAGAAGGCTGACGAAATCGTGGCATCCGTGCCGGGCGCCTTTCTGACCGGTCAGTTCGATAACCAGGCCAACGCCAGAGCGCATTATGAGACCACCGGACCGGAAATCTGGAGGGATACGGAGGGAGAGGTGGATGTCTTTGTGGCCGGCGTGGGAAGCGGCGGGACCATCACCGGGACGGGACGCTATCTGAAGGAGCAGAAGCCGGAGATACGGGTGGTGGCGGTGGAGCCGGAAACTTCTCCCGTGCTTTCCGGAGGACAGGGAGGCGCCCACAAGATCCAGGGGATTGGAGCCGGATTTGTTCCGTCTGTTCTGGATACACAGATCTATGATGAGGTGTTTCCGGTGGACAATGAGGTCTGCTTTGACGCAGCGAAAGAGCTGGCGCATCTGGAAGGAATCCAGGCGGGCATCTCTTCCGGGGCGGCTCTGTACGCGGCTGTCCGTCTGGCTTCTAGGGAGGAGAACCGCGGCAGGACGATTGTAGTGCTGCTGCCGGACAGCGGGGACCGCTATTATTCCACGCCGCTCTTTGGCTGAAAAACAGAAAAGAAAACAAAGAGAGGAGAAGATGACGTGAAATCCAACAGAAATTATAGATTTGAAACTCTGCAGCTGCATGTGGGTCAGGAGAATCCGGATCCGGCCACAGATGCCCGGGCAGTGCCCATCTACGCTACGTCCTCCTATGTGTTTCGGGACTGCGGACACGCGGCCGCCCGGTTTGATCTGTCGGATCCGGGAAATATTTACGGCCGGCTGACAAATCCCACCCAGGAAGTATTTGAAAAGCGGATGGCAGCCCTGGAGGGCGGAGCGGCGGCCCTGGCGGTGGCCTCCGGAGCCGCCGCCATCAGCTACGCGCTGCAGAACCTGGCAGGGCAGGGAGATCATCTGGTGGCGGCGCGGAATATATACGGCGGCAGTTACAATCTTCTGGCCCATACGCTGCCCCAGTACGGGATTACCGCCACCTTTGTGGATATATCTAATAAGAAGGAACTGGAATCGGCCATACGGGAGAACACGAAGGCCGTCTTTGTGGAAACACTGGGAAATCCCAGATCGGAAGTGACGGATCTGGAGGCCGCAGCGGAAATTGCTCACCGGCATGGGATTCCGCTGGTAGTGGACAACACCTTTGCCACGCCCTTTCTGGTGCGTCCGATTCAGTATGGAGCGGACATTGTTGTGCACTCGGCTACAAAATTTATCGGAGGCCACGGAACAGCGCTGGGAGGGGTGATCATTGACAGCGGAAAGTTTGACTGGAAAGCTTCCGGAAAATTCCCCTCTCTGACAGAGCCAAACGAAAGCTATCACGGCGTGAATTTTGTGGAGGCGGCGGGGCCGGCGGCCTATGTGACGAAGATCCGGGCGGTACTGCTCAGAGATATGGGCGCCTGCCTTTCCCCCTTCCACGCATTTCTGCTGCTGCAGGGCCTGGAGACTCTTTCCCTGCGTGTGGAGCGCCATGTGGAAAATGCGCGGAAGGTTGTGGAATATCTGCACCGCCATCCCCAGGTGGAACAGGTCCACCATCCCTCGGTCAGCGAAGACCCGGCGCAGCAGCAGCTGTACAGGAAATACTTTCCACGGGGAGGAGGCTCGATTTTTACCTTTGAGATTCGGGGAGATGAGAAAAAGGCAAAGGACTTTATCGATCATCTGGAACTGTTTTCCCTGCTGGCCAATGTGGCGGACGTGAAATCCCTGGTTATCCATCCGGCCTCCACCACCCATGCGCAGCTGAGCAGGGAGGAGCTTCGGGAACAGGGGATTGCGGGAAATACAGTACGCCTTTCCATTGGAACCGAAAATGTGGAAGATATTATAGAAGATCTGGAGGCGGCCTTCCGGGCGGTGGGCTGAAAAACAGGAGCAATGAAGATATCAACAAAGGGAAGATACGCGCTGCGGCTGATGCTGGATATTGCCCTGCACGGCAGCGGAGAGCCGGTCCGGCTGGTGGACGCGGCGAAGAGACAGGAAATATCCGTGAAATATCTGGAACAGATTGTCGGAACCCTCACCAGAGCCGGGTATTTAAAAAGCATCCGGGGTCCTCAGGGCGGCTACCGGCTGGTGAAGGAGCCCTCCCAGATTACAGCCGGGGAAATTCTGCGGGTCATGGAGGGAAGTCTGGCGCCGGTGGAATGCCTGGAGCCGGGGGCCAAGACATGCCCCCGGGCTTCTGCATGCGTGACCCTGCGGCTGTGGAAGGAGCTGGATGCGGCTGTGCGGAGCGTGGTGGACCGCCATACCCTCCGGGAGCTGATGGACTGGAGCCGGGAAGAAGAAAAAACCGGGACATGAAAAAAGGATCTGCTCCTGCAGATCCTTTCTGATCAATCAAAGCGCGAGACGGGATTCGAACCCGCGACCCCAACCTTGGCAAGGTTGTACTCCACCCCTGAGCCACTCGCGCAGAAGCAGGTGATGAGAATCGAACTCACGTATCCAGCTTGGAAGGCTGGTGTTCTACCATTGAACTACACCTGCGCGTCATCGCTCTCTGTCAGCGACAAAATGTAGTCTACACTATTTTGCGGCTTCTGTCAAGCATGTTT
This sequence comes from Candidatus Scatomonas pullistercoris, assembly GCA_018713515.1. GTDB lineage: Bacteria > Bacillota > Clostridia > Lachnospirales > Lachnospiraceae > Scatomonas > Scatomonas pullistercoris. The sequence goes on along the minus strand of DVOO01000013.1, from coordinate 110,921 downwards.
TTACAAAAATTTAGGACGGAAAGGTTTTTGCCGCTCCGGCTTTACTAATTTCAGAAAATGAAATACAATAATAAAGAAAAGCGAGGCGGTGTGCTCCATATAGTTCAGAATGTGGGAATAGTACATGCCAAATATATAATCTGTATGAAAGTCTGAAATGTCGTTACAATGGATGTATCTTAGTGAAAATGAGGATTATCCATGGACGAAACCTATGTGAACGAGAGAATCAAGCAGATCTGTGCAGAAAAAGGGTGGTCGAATTACCGGCTGGCAAAAGAATGCGGAATTCCGAGCTCAACGGTCCACAATATTCTGCATAAAGTGTCAGCGCCTTCCTTCGTGTCCCTGCTGAAGATTTGTAATGGGTTAGGCATAACCATGGCACAGTTTTTTGCTGAAGATGGAGATGCGGTAGATCTGACCGGAGAGCAGAGAGAAGTTCTGGATCTCTATAACGATCTGTCGGTCCATGAGAGAGAAATTGCCGTTGCCTATATGCGGGGACTTGCCGCCAGAAAAGGCTGATCACATAGCTCAGAAGCAGAGAAGGCTTTTGGGCTTTTATTCTATCAGAAAGGCCATGTGGGATTCTGGATGGAATGCATCTGCAGGTGCTTGGGGAGGCCCTGTGCATTTCAGAAGCGGACAGAGCCGGATTCCGCGCCGTGTGGCGGAGGAATCAGAAAAATGTACGAAAAAAAGAAAGAGCGGAAGAGGAAACTGGGTGTTATGAGAGAAGTAGACGGCTTTTTAAAGCAGTGCAGCAAGACGGCTTTTTTATATTTTACGGGAAGTCGGCCCATGACGCAGGCGGGGTTTGAGCTGTGTGTGGAAGAAATGATCCAGCTGAATTATACGAGCCTGTACAGTGCCTTCAGTGAGAAATATCCGGAGATGCTGGAACATTTTAACCTGCAGGCCGATGAACTGGAAAAGCGGGGGCGGGAAGCCGGACTGCCCGAGGCGGTGAAGCAGCAGATGTGGGACCGGATACTGGAAAACATCGGGGAAAAGTGAAGGAAAGCAGTTGGCAAATTTGGATAAAAGAATCCGGAGTTTACAGGCAGAAATGTTGAAAATGTGGAAAAGTGTTTTTTTTCTGTGTCCTGGAGAAAAAACGGAGAATTCCATGGTATAATAATGCAGTTTGCTGGAAGAGAAGGCGGGCCGGAAAAGGAGACCGCGCCTTTGCACGGAGAATATAAATCATAATTTAAGAGGTGGAATCGTTCATGGGAGAAGATCGCATGGAAAAGGGGCTTGAAGAGCAGCTCAGGAAGGCGCTTGCTTCCGAGGAGACAGAGGAACACGGAGAATCCGGGCCTGCGGCGGCTGCTTCGCCGCAGGCCGGAGAGGACACCTTTGTCATTCATCTGACGGAGCAGGATGCAGCGGAAGACGAAAAAGACGGGGAAAAAGAAGAGGAACCGGCGTCTACCGGGGCGGAAAGCGTAGAGCAGCGGCAGGAAGAGCAGGCATCTGGAGCGGAGGAGCAGGAAGAGCTGGAGCCTGCGGAATTGAAAATGGAGGAGCCGGAACCGCAGGCGGCTGAAGCGGAAGAAACTGCGCCGGAGCCTGTTGCGGAACCTGTATACAGAATGCCGGAGCCGGAACCGGCCATGGAGGAGGAGCGCCCGGAAGCACCGGGACAGCCCGCCGGGAATGGCAGAAAGAAAAAGAAGAAAAAGGGGAAGATCCTGGCGGCGGTGATCCTGGTTCTGATTCTCGGCGCGGCCGCCGTCTATGTGGGATTTTCCTATCAGTACAAGGATAAATTTTTCAACGGTACGACCATTAACGGCGTAGACTGCAGCGGCATGAGCGTGGAAGAGGTGGAAGAGCGCCTGAAGCAGCAGACAGAGGAATATTCTCTGACCCTTACCTTCCGGGACGGACAGACAGAGACCATAGAGGGAAGTGAGATCGGCTACGCGTATGTGTCGGACGGCAGCGTGCAGGCCATCAAAGACAGCCAGGTTCCGCTGCTGTGGATTACCAGCCTGTTCCAGACGGACGAGGGCCAGGCAACGGCGGATACAGAGTATGACAGCGACAAGCTGGAGGCGGTTCTGGCGGCCATGCCGGAGCTGCAGGAGGAGCAGATGACGGCGCCGGCCAACGCTTACGTAACGTGGCAGGACAACAGCTTCGTGATCGTGCCGGAAACCCAGGGAAATCAGCTGGATACCCAGGCTGTCCGTACAGCGGTGGCGGAGGCTGTGGCCGCCGGGGAGACAGAGCTGGATGTGGAGAGTCTGGGGGTCTACGCGGCGCCGACTGTAACGCAGGATGATGAAGCCCTGAAGACGCAGGTGGAACAGCTGACCACGCTGGTGAGCGCCAGCATTACGTATACCCTTCCGTCGGGGGCTACTCAGGTGCTGGACGGCAATACGCTGCGGAACTGGCTGACCCAGGACGCGGACGGAAATTATGTGAAGGATGAGACGGTGTGGAACCAGCACATCCAGGAATATGTGGCGGCTCTGGCGGATTCCGTGGATACGCTGGGAAAGGACCGGGAATTTCAGACAACCAACCGGGGCGTGATCACCCGGAACAGCAATCTGTACGGCTGGCAGATCGACCAGGAAGCGGAGATCGCCCAGCTCACCCAGGAGCTGGCCAATTCCACCGTGACCACCCGGGAGCCGGTATATTCCAGCCGGGAGGTTTCTTCGGAGAATAACGGAATCGGCTACACGTATGTGGAGATGGATCTGAGCCAGCAGCATCTGTGGGTATATGAGAACGGAGAGCTGTGGGGCGAGACGGATATTGTATCCGGAACCATGACGGAGGCGCGCCATACGCCGGAATGTATCTCCACGATTTATTATAAGGAAACAGACAGACAGCTGCGGGGGCCCCAGAATGAAGACGGAACGTACCGGTGGGATACCCATGTGGACTACTGGATGCCCTTCCAGGACAGCGGCATGATCGGCATGCATGATGCCTGGTGGCAGTCGTCCTTCGGAGGCACCAATTACATATACGGCGGCTCCCAGGGATGCATCAATCTGCCGCCGACCTTTGCGGCCCAGCTGTACGAGTGGATTACCGCGGATGTCCCCATCATCTGTTATTATTCTGAAGCGTATACCCTGCATGAATAAAGAATCCGGAGGGCGGTTCTCACGGGCAGAAGCCCGGGGGAACCGCCCTTTCAGAATCGCGGAATAAGATCCGCAGTCCTGTCGGAAAGGAGGAGACACAATGACAAGCCAGAAAGGATGGAGCAGAAAATATTATCTGGAACTGGAGCCGCCCACGGAGGAAGACAACCGGCCTGACGGACAGAGAATTCTGGAGGCGCTGGAAACCCGGGAGGAACTGAAAGGATACCGGCTCCGCATGCGCCCGGCAGCGCTCCGGGAGGCATACCCGCTCTGTCGGGAGTCGGGCTGGAAGATAACAGCGGTTCTGGGATACGATGGAGACGGTTTTACCGTGACCCGGCTGGAGGCGGGCGATACAAGGAAGGAGCACTACGCCCTCTGCGCCGATCTGGGGAGCACGACTATGGTGATGCGGCTGCTTTGTATGAATGACGGAAGCGTAAAGGCGGAGACATCGGTCTTTAACCCGCAGGCGGCCCGGGGAGAGGATATTCTGACCCGGATTTTCTATGTAAAGGACCGGCCGGATCGTCTGGAAGAGATGCGAAGGGCGGTAACCGCCGGATTCGCGGAACTGCTGGAAAAGCTGGAAAAAATTTCCGGCATCCCCCTGGCCGGCTGCAGCGCGCTGGTGGTGGCCGGGAATACGGCCATGATCCATTTCCTGCTGGGACTGGATCCCTTCTGCGTGTTTCAGACTCCCTATGCCGTGCGCACGCTGGACCCGGGGGTATGGCCCGCCTCGGAACTGGGGATCGGGATTGACGGGTTTGTATACTGCTTCCCCGGCCGGGCCAACTACCTGGGCGGTGATATTATAAGCGGGGTCATCGCGGCGGGGATCGCGGACCGGGAGGGGATCTCTGTATTTCTGGATATCGGGACAAACGGAGAGCTGGTAATCGGAAACCGTGACTTCCTGATCGCCGGAGCGGGAGCTGCCGGGCCGGCCCTGGAGGGAGGCGTGGTCCGCACGGGCATGCGGGCGGAGCCCGGCGCTGTGGACCGTGTGGAGATCCGGGAGGGAGAGATCCGGATTCACACCATTTCGGAAGAGCCCCCCAGAGGCATCTGCGGATCTGGAATTGTGGACCTGCTGGCCCAGCTTTTCCTGAACGGATGGATGGATTTCCGGGGAAAGCTGGTGGAAGGAGCCTCCCCGCGCATCTGCAGGTATGAGGGGGAGCCGGCGGTGGAGTACGCGCCGGGGCTGTTTTTCTGCCAGAATGATATAGATGAATTTATTAAGACGAAAGCAGCGGCGGGAACGATGGTGGAATACATGATGGGGCTGCTGGGAATTACCCTGGAGGATGTGGACCGTTTTTACGTGGCGGGGGCATTCGGAACGCATATTTCCAAAGAATCCGGTATTGCCGTCGGGCTGTATCCGGACATGGACCGGAGCCGCCTGATCCTGCCGGGCAACACTTCGCTGGAGGGGGCCGCGAAGCTGCTGCTGGATCTGTCCCTTCTCCGGAAAACCGGACAGATTCTGGAATGCATGGAATATGTACAGTTCGGAGCAGTGGATGATTTCCTGCACTTGATGACGGCCGCCCAGGCCGTCCCCCATACGGATTTTCGGAGATATCCGACGGTTCTGCAGGAACTGGAGCGGAGAGGCCATCCTCTGGGAGAAAGGCCGGCATAAGAAATTCCGGCGTGCGCGGAGAAAGGTTTTGGAAAGAAAAAATCCTTGACAAACCCAGGACGTCTATGTATACTATTTAAAGTGTGATTAGGAGCCGATTATGTTGTTGGATTTAACCGATGTGCTGTTTCAGGACGGGAAGGTTCTGGAACGGTCTTTATCTCTTGAGATGGATCGATTTTCTATCCGGACAGGGAGCTTCCCGCTTACAGTGAGGACTCCGCTGCAGCTGACAGTTGTCAACGCCGGGGAAAAGGTGCTGGATATGGAAGGGCACGTGGAGCTTACGGCAGTGATTCCCTGCGCGCGATGTTTAAGTCCGGTGGAGGTGGATTTTGCGCTGGATATTCAGCGGCGGGTGGACATGAAGATGACACCCCAGGAGAGAGAGGAAGCGCTGGAGGAGACCAATTTCATAGAGGATGGCGCCCTGGTGCCGGAAACCCTGGTGCGCAATGAGCTTCTGGTCCAGTGGCCGGTTCGAGTGCTGTGCAGGGAAGACTGCAAAGGAATCTGCAGCCAATGCGGAGCGAATCTGAACGAAGGCCCGTGTGGATGCCAGGAACCGGATCCGGACCCGCGAATGGCTGCTATCCGTGATATATTCAGCAAGTTTAAGGAGGTGTAAACGATGTCCATCTGTCCCAAGAATAAATCATCCAAGGCAAGAAGAGACAAGAGAAGAGCAAACTGGAAGATGTCTGCTCCGGCTCTGGTAAAGTGCAGCAAATGCGGCGCGCTGATGATGCCCCACAGAGTCTGCAAGGCCTGCGGAACCTACAATAAGAAGCAGGTTATCGCAATGGATGAGGATTAAGTATCAGAACGAAGGATACACAGTACCGTAAACCTTTTTGAAGGTTTGCGGTATTTTTTTGTCCCCAAAAGAATGGCGCCGCCGGATCCGGGCAATATAATTTACAGGAATTTAATCTGGAGCTTATAAAAGTACCGGCTTTTCTGTGGTATTCTCTCAAAAGCATTTATTTATAAGGAGAAGATTTTATGCCTTCCACATACGCGCATTTCGTTTTTGGAAAAAAAGTATTCAGAAAGCAGCCGGAAAAAGTACGGGAGCTGATCCGGAACAACCGCTGGCTGTACCTGATCGGCCTGCACGGACCCGATATTCTTTTTTATTATAAGGCCCTGACCTCCAACCCGGTAAACACCGTTGGATTTTCCCAGCACGACAGGCCGGCAGCGGAATTTTTTGAACCGGCGGCGGCTGTCTGCAGCCGGCTTTCCGGCGGGAGACGGGAAGCGGCCCTGTCTTATCTGCTGGGCTTCATCTGCCATTTTGCCCTGGACAGCATGTGCCACAGTTACGTGGAGAAGAAAATCCAGGTTTCCGGTATCAGCCACACGGAGATAGAAGTTGAATTCGACCGTATGCTGATGGTCCGGGACGGGCTGGATCCGCTGCGCCACAGTCTTACCGGCCACATCCGGCCTACGGCCGGGAACGCGGCGGTGATCGCGGATTTTTTTCCGGATATTACCCAGGAGCAGGCGGAGCGGGCGCTGCGCTCCATGGTCTGGTACAACCGGCTGCTGCTGGCGCCCGGGGCGGGAAAGAGGGCTTTGATCTGCGCGGTTTTAAAGCTGTCAGGAAATTATGAGGCCATGCGGGGCCAGCTGGTAAACAGGAATACGAACCTGGCCTGCCTGGACAGCAGCATCCGCCTGGAAAAACTGATGGAAAGGGCCGTTCCCTTAAGCGTCCGTCTCAGCAAGAATTTTCTGAGGTTTCTGGAGGGCCGCGGACGACTGGATCCGTATTTTGAGAAAACCTTCGGGGCCGGCGGCGGCTGGAGGGAGATTCCCGTACTTTCTCTTCAGGAGGAGCTGCGCTATGAAGTTTAAAATGCATTCGCTGGAAAAAAGGTGGGTTCTGTACGATGTGGGAAATTCCGCCTTTACCCTGATGGTTTCCACCATCATTCCCATTTTTTTTAATTATCTCGCGGAAAATGCCGGCATCTCCGATGTAAATTATCTGGCTTTCTGGGGATATGCCGCCTCAGTATCTACAGTGCTGGTAGCGCTTCTGGGACCGGTTCTGGGAAGTGTTTCGGATTTCCGGGGACGCAGAAAAGGGGTTTTTCTGACTGTGCTGCTTTTGGGATCCGCGGGCTGCATTTTTCTTGGATTTTTAACCTCCTGGATCTGGTTTCTGGTTTTGTTCGTACTGACCAGAACAGCCTATTCGCTGAGTCTGGTCATCTACGATTCCATGCTCCCGGATGTGACCACGGAAGAGCGGATGGATGAGCTGTCCGCCCGGGGATACGCCTGGGGATATATCGGGAGCTGTATTCCCTTTGTGATCTGTCTGCTTCTGGTGCTTTTCTGTGACCGCCTGGGTCTTTCCATGGCGGCGGCCATGGGGATTGCCTTTGTGCTGACGGCCGCCTGGTGGCTGGGAATGTCCCTGCCGCTGCTCCGGCTGTACCGGCAGACGTATTACGTGGAGACGGCCTCCCGGCCTGTGCGCGGCGCCTTCCGGAATCTGGGAATGGTTTTCGGAGAACTCCGGAAGAATAAAAAAACGCTTTTTTTCCTGGTGGCGTTCTTCTTTTATATTGACGGCGTATATACAATTATCGATATGGCCACCGCATACGGGACAGCTCTGGGCCTGGACACAACGGGCCTGCTGCTGGCGCTGCTTATGACACAGCTGGCGGCATTTCCAGCCGCGCTGGTCTTTGGAAGGCTTTCAAGGAAATACGCGGCCGGCCGGCTGATCGGCATCTGTATCGCGGCCTATTTCTGCATCGCTATATATGGAATGTTTCTGACGCATTCGTATCAGTTCTGGATTCTGGCATTCTGTGTTGGGATTTTTCAGGGGGCGGTCCAGTCCCTGTCCCGCTCTTATTTTGCCAGGCTTATTCCGCCGGGAAAATCCGGGGAATACTTTGGGATCTATGATATTTTCGGAAAAGGAGCTTCCTTCATGGGTACCATGCTGGTGTCGGTGGTCAGCCAGGCATCGGGGAGCACGAATCTGGGAGTAGGAGCCCTGGCGGTTCTGTTTCTGATCGGATTTCTGCTATTCCGGCAAACGGACAAAATCCAGGAGAAGGGAAAAGGATGAGTTTCGCAGATTGACAGGAAAGAGAGCTCTATGCTATAATACCCATAATTATGAAATGAAATTGAAAAGTTATTGTAACAAAAATGAAAAAAAGGGAGTAAGTTGCATGATTTTGAAAAAAATAGGGGTTATAGCAGGCGTGTGTCTTTGCAGCATGGTGTTTCTGACAGGCTGCTCTTTTTCTGATCTTCTGGACAGATGGATGGGAACGGCTGTAGAGAGTACCGGAGAAGCCTCTGTCAGCACTTCTTCCGGTGCGGAGGAGCCGCCGAAGACAGTGGATTCCAATCTGGAGACACCTGTTTTTGTCAGTGATCTTGGCGGTACAGTGCAGATGACGGTGGGGAGCACATGTACGCTGCACGTGGAAGCCTCTGTCGGTGACGGGGGCACAGTTACGTATCAGTGGTACAGCAACAATGTGGATTCCAATGGCGGCGGAACCATTCTGGAGGGGGCTACTTCCGATTCCTATACGGTGGATACATCCGCGGCCGGTACAACATACTATTATGTGGTGGCTGCCAACAATCACGGGGAAAGCATAGCCCTGGGCACCAGCAGCGTGCAGGCGGTGACCGTGTGGGAACCCGGCCAGTGGGTGCAGGAGGCGGACAGTACCTGGAGCTATCAGCTGACCGACGGGACGCATCCCGCAAGTACTTGGATGGATATAGAGGGACAGACCTATTATTTCAATGATTCCGGAAGGCGGGTAACCGGATGGTTTACCATTGGAGATACGGAATACTATTTTAATGAAAACGGGGAGCTGCAGAGGAATGCTTCGACCCCTGACGGAGCCGTTACGGATGAAAACGGCGCCAGGGTTTCAGAATAGGATAGGAGTGATTCCGCCAGCGGGCGGGTGAACAGGATCTTCCGGATCCCGTTTCATCCGTCCGCTGGCTTTGCGTCTGCGGACAGGGGTTATCCCGGGCGCCCGGTGCGGCATGGATGCAATTCTCTTGCAATTTGTTTCCATGTCTAGTAATATGAATAGGTAAGCCCTCCGCCGAGCGGCGGAGGAGCGCGGAAAAAGAATAAAAATGGAAAGCAGGTAGAAAGATGGCAGAGCTGGTAAAAGTGGCAGTGGACGCCATGGGAGGCGACTTCGCGCCGGCCGAACCGGTAAAGGGCGCGGTAGAAGCTCTTCAGGAAAATGAAAAGATTTTTGTATATCTGGTGGGAAGGGAAGAAGAGATCCGCCGGGAACTGCGTCAATATACGTATCCGGAAGAAAGGCTCTCGGTGGTGCCGGCCTCTGAGGTGATTGAGACGGGAGAGCCTCCCGTGGCGGCGATCCAGAAGAAGAAGGATTCCTCTCTGGTGGTGGGCCTTACCATGGTGCGCCGGGGGGAGGCGGATGCTTTCGTTTCCTCCGGCAGCACAGGAGCCGTGCTGGTGGGCGGACAGGCAATCGTCAGAAAAATCAAAGGTGTGGAGAGGGCGCCGCTGGCCCCGCTGATTCCCACGGAAAAAGGGGTTTCTCTGCTGATCGACTGCGGAGCCAATGTGGATGCCAGGCCGAACCATCTGGTGCAGTTTGCAGCCATGGGCTCCATCTACATGGAATACGTCATGGGAGTCCGGAAACCTACGGTGGCCATTGTGAACATCGGCGCCGAGGAGGAGAAGGGCAATGCCCTGGTGAAGGAGACATTCCCTCTGCTCCGGGCCTGCAAAGACATTCATTTTATCGGAAATATTGAGGCCAGGGATATTCCAAAGGGAAAGGCGGATGTGATCGTCACAGAAGCCTTTGTGGGCAATGTGATCCTGAAGCTGTATGAGGGCGTGGGTTCCGTGCTGATTCACAAGGTGAAAGAGGGAATGCTTTCCTCGCTGCGCAGCAAGATCGGGGCGCTGCTGGTGAAGCCGGCCCTGAAACAGACGCTGAAGAGCTTTGACGCCAGCGAATACGGCGGAGCGCCTCTGCTGGGTCTGCGGGGTCTGGTGGTGAAAACCCACGGCAGCGCCAGGGCTGTGGAGATCCGGCATTCGATCCAGCAGTGCCTTCAGTTCCGGGAACAGGCACTGAATGAGAAAATACAGCAGTATCTCACAGATCCGTCGGCGGAGAAGTAGCAGTCAGGCAGGAGAAAAGAGAAATGGAACTGGAAAAACTAAAGAAAATTATTGCGGAAGTTCTGCATGTAGACGTAAATGAAATCCGGCCGGATACCACTTTTGTGGAGGATCTGGGGGCGGATTCCCTGGACCTTTTTCAGATCCTGATGGGAATAGAAGAAGAATTTAATATAGAAATTTCCAATGAAATGACTTCCTCCATTGTATCTGTGAAGGACGCGGTGGAGATGATTCAGCAATCAATTCAGTGACAGGTTAAGAGGATGCCTTGGAACGCGGAGCAGCCGGGGCATCCTCTTTAGATGGAGGAGAGATATGAGCGATCTAGACAGGTTAAGAGAGCTGGAAAAAAGGACAGGATACCGGTTCAAAAATTTTGACTGGCTGTGTATGGCCGTGCGCCACAGCTCCTATGCCAATGAACATCATATGGAGCGGCTGGACTGCAACGAGCGGCTGGAATTTCTCGGCGACGCGGTGCTGGAGCTGGTAACCAGCGAGTTTCTATATCAGAAGTATCCCGCGCTGCCGGAGGGAGAGCTGACAAAGCTCCGGGCCAGCCTGGTCTGTGAGCCGACGCTTGCCTTTGACGCCCGGGAGCTGGAGCTGGGCTCCTATCTGCTTCTGGGGAAGGGAGAAGAGGCCACCGGAGGGCGAAAGCGGGATTCTGTGGTGTCGGACGCCATGGAAGCCGTGATCGGAGCCATTTTTATGGACGGTGGATTTGAGGAAGCAAAGAAATTTGTCCTCCGTTTTGTGCTGAACGATGTGGAGCACAAACAGCTGTTTCAGGACAGCAAGACCATTCTGCAGGAGATTGCCCAGAAAAATTTTGAGGCCGAGATCAGCTATGAGATTCTGGAGGAGAGGGGTCCCGACCACGATAAGAGCTTCCGGGCCCAGGTGGCCGTGGGAGAGAGGCCTCTGGCAGAGGGAACGGGACGGACGAAGAAATCCGCGGAGCAGCAGGCGGCCTACAACGCCCTCTGCCGGCTGAAAGCAGACAGGTGAAAGCATGTATCTGAAGAGTATTGAAATGCAGGGTTTTAAATCCTTCGCGAATAAAATTCTGCTGGAATTCCACGACGGCATTACCGGCATTGTGGGACCAAACGGGAGCGGAAAGAGCAACGTGGCGGACGCGGTGCGCTGGGTGCTGGGAGAACAGAGCGCCAGGCAGCTTCGGGGCGGCAGTATGCAGGATGTGATTTTTTCCGGCACAGAAGCCCGGAAACCGCTGGGGTTCGCCTCCGTGGCCATCACCCTGGACAACAGCGACCACAAACTGAATATTGAGTATGAGGAAGTTACCGTGACCCGGCGCCTTTACCGCTCCGGGGAAAGCGAGTACCTGCTGAACGGCCGGGGCTGCAGGCTGAAGGATATCAACGAGCTGTTTTACGATACGGGAATCGGAAAGGAAGGGTATTCCATCATTGGCCAGGGCCAGATCGAAAAAATCTTAAGCGGCCGGCCGGAGGAGAGACGGGAACTTTTTGACGAGGCGGCCGGAATCGTAAAATTCAAACGGCGCAAGGCGGCCACCTTAAAGAAGCTGGACGAGGAAGAACAGAACCTGGTCCGCGTCACGGACATCCTCTCGGAGCTGACGCGGCAGCTGGCGCCTCTGGAGCGCCAGGCGGAAAAGGCAAAGATTTATCTGAAGAAAAAGGAAGAGCTGAAGCTTCTGGATATGAATCTGTTTCTTCTGGAATCCCGGCGGACGGAACAGCAGATTGCGGAGACAGAGGAGAAGAAGCGGACGGCGGAGGCGGAACTGCATGAGACGGAGGATGCCTTTCTTCGGACCAAGCAGGAATACGAGGAGATTGAAGAGAAGCTGGCAGAACTGGACGCCGTGATTCAGCAGGCCAGAGATACGGCCGCGGGCGATGCGCTGAAAAAACAGCAGCTGGAAAATCAGATTGAGCTTCTGCAGGAGCAGCTGCACAGTGCCGGCCAGAACCGGGAGCATTTTCAGAGCCGGATCCGTTCGCTGGAGGAGGATATCCGGCGCAGGGAGGACAGTGAGGCGGCTGACCGCGCAGAGCGGGAAAAACTGGAAACAGAGAGAAAGGAAGCCCTCCGGGATAAGGAAGAGCAGGAGAGCAGGCTGGAGGAGCTGAAGGTCCGGGCCGGAGAGCAGGAAGAGAGCGCCGAGGAGGCCCGGAGCCGGATGATTGAGCTCCTGAACCGCCGTTCCTCCATCAAGGGAAGAATCCAGCGGTACGATACCATGCTGGAGCAGATCGGCATCCGCAGATCCGAGCTGTCCGGGAAGCTTCTGAATCTGAAGAGCGGCCGGAGCCAGGAGGAGAAGGAGCTCTCCCGCCTTTCTGCGGAAAAAAAGCAGCTGGAGGAGAAGATTGCCGGGGCGCAGGCTTCCATGGAGGAGACCCGGCGCCGGATCGGAAAGCTCCAGAAGAAAATGGACGAAAAAAACCATCAGCTGGAGATCGGCCAGGCGGCCTATCACCGGGAATCCTCCCGGCTGGAATCTCTGAAAAATATTACAGAGCGCTACGAGGGCTACGGCAACAGCATCCGCAAGATTATGGAACAGAAGGAGCAGAATCCGGGGATCCATGGAGTCGTGGCAGATCTGATCAAGACCGAGAAGAAGTATGAGACGGCCATTGAGACAGCGTTGGGAGGCAGTCTGCAGAATATCGTTACAGACAATGAAAATACAGCGAAATATCTGATCGAATATCTGAAGCGGGGGCACTTCGGGCGGGCAACCTTCCTGCCTCTGACCAGCATGAACCGGGAGGGCGGAAAGGTGAACGGGGAGGCACTGAAGGGGACGGGAGTTCTGGGAACCGCCTCCGGGCTTGTGAAGTGTGACGCCATTTACCGGGGGCTGGTCAGCCAGCTTCTGGGGAGGACACTGGTGGTGTACACCATCGACCACGCCATTGCCCTGGGACGCAGATTTCACCAAAGCCTGAGAATGGTGACTCTGGAAGGAGAACTTTTAAGTCCCGGCGGTTCCATGACGGGAGGCTCCTTCCGGAACAGCAGCAATCTGCTGGGCAGGCGCCGGGAAATCGCGGATCTGGAGGAAAATGTCCGGACGCTGAAGCGGGAAATGACAGCTGTGCAGGAGGAAATTGAGCAGAGCAGAGAGAGCAGAAATGCTCTGCGGGATCAGCTGAATGAGGAAAATGACCGGCTGCAGCAGCTGTTCCTGCAGCAGAATACGGTGACGCTCAACTGGAAGACGGTGTCTGAGCGGGCGGAGGCACTGCAGGCGGATTACCGCAGCCTGACGGATGAAGGCAGAGAGATTGAGAGTCAGATTGCGGAAATCGGAGAAAACCGCAGAGAGATCGAAAAGGAGATGGAGGCTTCCCGAGCGGAGGAGGAACGTCTTCAGAAGGTAACAGAAACGGCGGGGCAGGAGCTGGCCGCCTTAAGGGAGAAGGAAGAGGCTGTATCCGCCCGGGCGGAGGAGAGCAGGCTCCGTCATGCGGGAGTTCTGCAGAAATGCGGCTTTCTCGATGAAAAGCTGAAAAGTGCCCGGGAGGAAATCCGGCGTTTCCAGGAAGAAAAAGAGCAGCTGGCGGAAAGCCTTGCGGAAGAGGAACGGGATTCCGGCAAAAAAGAAGCGGATATTCTGGAGATCCGAAGAACCATCCAGGCGGCGGAAGAAGCCATGGCGGCGGATGCGGAAAGGACGGAGCAGTATCTGAAGCAGAAGGAAGAGATGAATCAGAGCCATAAGGCCTTTTTCCAGAGACGGGATGAGCTGCAGGAGCACAAGAGCCGGATGGATAAAGAATGCTTTCGTCTGGAATCGCAGCTGGAAAAGCTGGAGGAGAGCCGGGAGAGCCAGATTGCCTATCTGTGGGAGGAGTATGAGACCACCCCGGACCAGGCGCCCCTGTTCCAGAGGGAGGATCTCGGCGACAGAACCGCGATCCGGCGCGGAATTTCCGGCCTGAAGGAGGAGATCCGGAATCTGGGAGATGTGAACGTCAACGCAGTGGAGGAGTATAAGGAGCTTTCCCAGCGCCATGCCTTTCTTTCCTCCCAGCACAGCGATCTGGTCAAGGCCGCGGATACGCTGCGGGGCATTGTGGAGGAGCTGGATCAGGGCATGCGGAAACAGTTTACGGAGAAGTTTGCCCGGATCCAGGAGGAATTCGATAAGGCCTTCCGGCAGCTTTTCGGCGGAGGAAGGGGAAGGCTGGAGCTGCAGGAGGACGAGGATATTCTGGAGGCGGGGGTACGGATCATATCCCAGCCCCCCGGCAAGAAGCTGCAGAACATGATGCAGCTGTCCGGCGGGGAGAAAGCGCTGACAGCGATTGCCCTTCTGTTCGCCATTCAGAATCTGAAGCCGTCGCCCTTCTGTCTGCTGGACGAGATCGAGGCGGCGCTGGATGATTCCAATGTTACCCGGTTTGCGAAGTATCTGCATAAGTTGACAAAGAATACGCAATTTATTATTATTACACATAGACGGGGGACGATGACCGCGGCGGACCGGCTCTACGGCATTACCATGCAGGAGAAGGGCGTGTCCACGCTGGTTTCCGTCAATCTGATCGAGGGAGAATTGGACAAATAGGAGGCGGCAGAGCATGGGAGAAGAGAAAGTGGGTTTTTTCCGACGGCTGGTCCGGGGATTAAGCAAGACCAGAAACAGCATTGTATCGGGCATCGATTCGATTTTCAGCGGTTTCTCCAGCATTGACGAGGATTTCTATGAGGAGATTGAGGAAATCCTGGTGATGGGAGACATCGGCATCAATACAACCACCAGGATTATTTCCAACCTGAAAATGGAAGTGTCGGAGCGCCATATTAAAGAGCCTTCCGAGTGCAAACAGCTTCTGATCGACAGCATCAAGAATCAGATGGCCGTGGGAGAGACGGCCTATGAATTCGAGAACCGCAAGTCGGTGGTGCTGGTTATCGGCGTCAACGGAGTGGGAAAGACCACCTCTGTGGGCAAGCTGGCCGGCAAGCTGAAGGAGCAGGGGAAAAAGGTGATCCTGGCGGCGGCTGACACCTTCCGGGCGGCAGCCGGGGAGCAGCTGACAGGCTGGGCTAACCGGGCCGGCGTGGAGATCATCGGCGGCCAGCCGGGGGCCGATCCCGCATCTGTGGTCTATGACGCGGTGGCAGCGGCCAAGGCCAGGGACGCGGATGTGCTGCTCTGCGACACGGCGGGGCGCCTGCATAATAAGAAAAATCTGATGGAAGAACTTAAGAAGATATACCGGATTCTGGCCAAGGAATATCCGGAGGCCTACCTGGAGACGCTGGTGGTCCTGGACGGCACCACCGGCCAGAATGCTCTGGCCCAGGCCCGGCAGTTTAAGGAGGCCGCCAATGTGACAGGAATCATCCTTACGAAACTGGACGGGACGGCCAAGGGCGGGATCGCGGTGGCGATCCAGTCGGAGCTGGACATTCCGGTAAAATATATCGGGGTGGGAGAGACGATTGATGACCTGCAGAAGTTTGATCCGGATCAGTTTGTGAACGCGCTGTTTAACATCCAGCCGGATCAGGAATAAGAGAAGAGAAAGAAGGAACAGACATGCTCACATTGGACAAATTTGAGGAAGCCTCGGAGATTGTAAAAAGGGTAACCCAGGAGACAAAGCTGGTGTACAGCGAGTATTTCAGCCAGCAGACCGGCAACCGGGTCTATCTGAAGCCGGAAAATATGCAGGTGACAGGAGCGTACAAGATACGGGGGGCCTACTATAAGATCAGCACCTTAAGTTCCGAGGAGCGGGAGAAGGGACTGATCACCGCCTCGGCGGGAAATCATGCCCAGGGCGTGGCCTATGCCGCCAAGGCCTTCGGCGTAAAGGCAGTCATTGTCATGCCAACCACCACGCCGCTGATCAAGGTGGAGCGGACCAAGAGCTACGGCGCCGAGGTGGTGCTGTACGGGGATGTGTACGATGAGGCCTGCGAGAAGGCCCTGGCCCTGGCGGAGGAGCATGGCTATACCTTTATCCATCCATTTGATGACCTGACCGTGGCCACGGGGCAGGGAACCATCGCCATGGAAATCGTCAAGGATCTTCCGCTGGTGGACTATATCCTGGTGCCCATCGGAGGCGGCGGCCTGGCCACCGGCGTTTCCACCCTGGCAAAGCTTCTGAATCCCAATATTAAGGTGATCGGCGTGGAGCCGGCAGGAGCCAACTGCATGCAGGTATCTCTGGAGAAGGGAGAGGTGACCACCCTTCCCTATGTGAACACCATAGCCGACGGTACGGCGGTAAAGCGCCCCGGCGAACAGATTTTTCCCTATCTGCAGGAGCACCTGGACGGGATTCTGACCGTGGAGGACGATGAGCTGGTGGTGGCTTTTCTGGATATGGTGGAAAATCACAAGATGATCGTGGAAAATTCAGGACTGCTGACCGTGGCCGCCCTCAAACATCTGGATGTAAAGGGCAAAAAGGTGGTGTCCATCTTAAGCGGCGGCAATATGGATGTGATCACCATGTCCTCGGTGGTGCAGAACGGCCTGATCGCCAGAGACAGGATCTTTACCATTTCGGTGCTTCTGCCGGATAAGCCGGGCGAGCTGACCCGCGTATCCGCCGTCATCGCGGAGGCGCAGGGCAATGTCATCAAGCTGGAGCACAATCAGTTCTACAGCACCAACCGGAATGCGGCGGTGGAACTGAAGATTACCATGGAGGCATTCGGCACAGAGCACAAGATGAAGATTATCCGGGCTCTGGAGGATGCGGGTTATAAGCCGAAGCAGGTGCGGGCTAATCTGTGATCCGCATCAGGGAGGATAAAAGGATGGGAAAAGCAAAGGTTTATTTTACCGATATGAGGACGGGAACCTCTGTCAATCTTCCGCAGAAACTGGAAAAGCTGATAAAAAAAGCGGGGATAGGGGAGATTGATTTCCAGAATAAATTTACAGCCATCAAGATGCATTTCGGGGAGCTGGGAAATCTGGCCTATCTGCGGCCGAATTACGCCAGAACTGTGGTGGAGACAGTAAAATCTCTGGGCGGAAAGCCCTTTCTCACGGACTGCAATACGCTGTATGTGGGAAGCAGAAAAAATGCGCTGGAGCACATAGAGGCTGCCTACATCAACGGATTTTCCCCGTTTTCCACAGGCTGCCATATCCTGATCGCGGACGGACTGAAAGGAACGGACGATGTGGAAGTGCCGGTGAAGGGCGGAGAATACGTAAAAAATGCCAAGATCGGGCGGGCTATCATGGACGCGGACATCCTGATCAGCCTCAGTCATTTCAAAGGACATGAAAATGCCGGGTTCGGTGGAGCTCTGAAAAATCTCGGCATGGGCTGCGGCTCCCGGGCAGGCAAGATGGAAATGCACTGCGACGGAAAGCCGCATGTCAATCAGGAGCAGTGCATCGGCTGCGGCATGTGCGCGAAAATCTGCGCCCAGGACGCCATCACGCTGGAACAGAAAAAGGCTTCCATCGATCATGACAAATGCGCAGGGTGCGGGCGCTGTATCGGCGTCTGCCATCAGGATGCCGTTGTGCCGCCCTATGACGAGTCCAATGATATCATGAACCGCAAGATCGCCGAGTACGCCAAGGCGGTGGTGGACGGACGGCCCTGCTTCCATATCAGTTTAGTGGTGGATGTATCGCCGTTCTGCGACTGTCATGCGGAGAATGACGCTCCCATTGTTCCGGATGTGGGAATGTTTGCCTCCTTTGATCCGGTAGCGCTGGATAAGGCCTGCGTGGATGCGGTGAACGCTCAGCCGGTGATCGCGGACAGCCTGCTTGGAGAGGCCGGGGCGCACCGGGGGGACGGCGACTATTTCCATGCCGTATCTCCGGATACGAATTGGCGGTCCTGCCTGGAACATGCGGAGAAGATCGGGCTTGGCACGATGGACTATGAGCTGGTGACTGTAAAATAAAAAGGACGGAATCGAATGACAGATAAGAGCAGGATTCTGTGGGAACAGAAAAAGGAACGGCTTTTGGAACGGATGAGAAAACTGGCAGAGAGGGACGTGTGCCTGGCGTTTTCAGGGGGAGCGGACAGCTCCCTCCTTCTGTATCTGGCCAGGCAGGCGGCAGAGGAGAGAGGGACAAAGCTGTATGCCCTCACCTTTGATACGACCCTGCATCCGCGGACAGATATGCGGGCGGCTGAAAGGACTGCCGCGGAGGCGGGAGTGGTACAGAAAGTGATCCCGGTGGACGAGCTGGCGGAACTGCCGGAGATCCGGAACAATCCTCCGGACCGCTGTTATCTCTGCAAACGGCTTTTATTTCAGAAAGCCTTAAAAGAAGCGGAGGCATTGGGCGCGGAAACGGTGATCGAAGGAAGCAACGCGGATGATCTGGGAGAATACCGTCCGGGGCTGAAAGCCGTCCGGGAACTGGGGATTGCCAGTCCTCTGGCGGATACGGGATTTACGAAGGTGGAGGTGCGCAGGTATGCCGGAGAACTGGGCATTTCCACGGCAGAACGCCCCTCCTCTCCCTGCATGGCCACCCGGCTCCCCTACGGGGCCCGTCTGGAGGCGGAAAAGCTGAAAAAGCTGGAGCAGGCGGAGGAAGCGCTCAGAAAGCTGGGGTTCTGCCAGGTGCGGGCCAGACTTCACGGGGAGATCCTGCGGCTGGAGGTAGAACTGGAGGAACTTCTGCGGGCAGCCGGGGAAGCAAAAAAAATCCTCCAGATCATGAGAGGGCTGGGATTTGCCTATATCACTCTGGATCTGGAGGGATTCCGCTCCGGCAGCATGGATGAAAAGCTTACCCCCTCCGTTTAAGATACCGTTTTTCCAGCAGCCCCAGCAGGGCGTAGAGAACGACGGCGATCACGCAGAGAATGACAATAGACAGGATGACCATATTGAGTTTAAAGACCTGGGTGCCATAAATGATCAGGTAACCCAGGCCTTTTCTTGCCCCGATGAACTCGCCGATGACCACCCCCACCAGGCAGAGGCCGATATTTACCTTAAAGGTGCTGATCAGATAGGGGACGGAGGCGGGCAGAACCACTTTGCGCAGGGCCGTTCCACGGCCGCCGCCCAGAGTGCGGATCAGCTTCAGCATGTCGGGATCCACCTCCCGGAAACCGGTATAAAGATTCAGGATGGAGCCGAAGAGGGCTACGGACATGCCGGCTACGATAATGGTCCGCATGTTGGCACCCAGCCAGACGATGAGCAGAGGCGCCAGCGCGGACTTTGGCAGGCTGTTGAGCACTACCAGATAGGGTTCTGATACCCGGGCAAACCCGGGAAACAGCCAGAGCAGCACCGCAGCCGATACGGCCAGGACGGTCACCAGAAAAAAGCTCAGCAGAGTCTCAGCCATGGTGACGCCGATATGGGAAGCCAGGGACTGTCCGGCGATCATATCGGAAAACGTGCGGGCCAGACCGGAGGGACTGCTGAAAATAAAGGAATCGATCCAGCCACGGCGGGCGGCCAGCTCCCACAGCAGCAGAAATCCCGCAAAAATAAAAAGGCGCAGGGCGGTTACCCGGCGCCTCTGCCGTTTCAGTTTTGTCAGATACAGTTTCTGGGCGCTAGTCTCCTTCATGGCTGTTTAACTCCTTCCAGATCAGATTAAAATACGTTTTGAATTCCGGTGCCTCCCGGGAGCGCATGGGCGTCCGTTCCGGAATGCTTAAGGAAACGGGTACAATGCGGCGGACTCTGGCGGGGCGGGGGGACAGAATGATCACCCGGTCCGCCATGCTGATGGCCTCGGAAATATCGTGAGTCACCAGCAGCGCCGTCTTCCTTTCGCGGCGGATGATCTGCCCGATATCATCGGCCACATGGAGACGGGTCTGATAGTCCAGGGCGGAGAAAGGCTCATCCAGCAGAAGAAGCGCCGGATCCAGGGCCAGGGTGCGGATCAGGGCGGCCCGCTGCCGCATGCCCCCGGAAAGTTCTGAGGGACGGGCATTCCGGAAGGGAGCCAGGCCGTAGGCTTCCAGCATATCCTCCACCCGCGCCCGGTTCTCCGGCGTAAGCTTGTGCTGAATTTCCAGGCCCAGAAGCACATTGCTGTAAATGGTCCGCCACTCAAAAAGATGGTCCTTCTGCAGCATATAGCCGATATTCAGATGGGAATCCGCAAGCGGTTTTCCTTCTATAAAAATATTTCCGGATTCAGGCGGAAGCAGACGGTCGATCAGATTCAGAATAGTGCTTTTTCCGCAGCCGCTGGGTCCGACGATGGCTGCAAATTCCCCCTGCTCCAGGGAAAAGCTTACGTCCTGCAGCGCCGGCGTCTCTCCGCCCGGCGTATGGTAGGACAGAAAAATGTGTTCCAGTTTCAGTAATTCCATGAGGGAACCTCCTGTGTGTTATAGTCTATAATATGATGCCGGCGGAAAAAGGGCCATAAGTATCCGACAGGGAGAAATCTCCGGAAATAATTGACTTCTTTACCCGATCCGTGTTTTGTGGTAGTATAGGGAATGGATTAAAAGGGGCCGGTCCCCCGTACAAAGGATTGAACGAGAGTGAGAGACAAAAAGAAACGGATTGTGAACCTTATATTTCTGGCGGCCGTTTTCCTTCTGACGGTTGTGGGAGTACTGAGAGGTGAGAATATAGATGACCTGGGAGCGAGCATGATGAAAACCGACGGGCGCTGGCTTCTGGGCGCCGTCTTCTGCGTGCTGGCGTTTATCGCCCTTGGAGCGCTGATTATCCGGATTATGATGGGAAGGATCCGGCAGCCGGTAGGCTTCGGCAAATGTTTTCTGCTCTCCGGCATCGGCTATTTTTTCGGTAATATCACGCCCTTTGCCGGAGGAGGACCTCCCATGCAGATTTACTATATGAAGAAGGAAAAAGTTCCGATCTCTGTATCTTCCCTGATCATGCTGCTGGTTACCCTGATGTACAAGATGGTGCTGGTAGCGGTGGGCTTCGGGCTGATCATCTTCGGACAGGGGCTGCTGGGCAGGTATTTTCACGGTGTGCTGCCGCTTTTCGGCGTGGGCCTGTTTCTGAACAGCGGTTTCTGTTTTCTGCTGATTCTGTTTATTTTTCATCCCACGCTGGCCAAGAAGGGGATGATCAAGGGTCTGGGATGGCTGGAGAAAAAAAGACTGATGAAGCATAAGGAAGGTCGGGTGGAAAAGCTTTCTGCGGCCATGGACCGCTACAAGTCCACAGCCTCCTTTTTCAAGGACCACGTGCCGGTGATGATTCTCGTTTTTATTCTCTCTGTGGTTCAGCGGTTCGTGCTGTTTGGCGCCACCTGGTTTGTATTCCGGGCCTTCGGGCTTTCCGGCACTTCGCCGGGGACCATACTGATCCTGCAGGCTTCCATTTCCGTCTCGGCGGATATGCTGCCGCTGCCGGGGGGCATGGGCGCCAGCGAGACCCTGTTCCTGCGGCTCTTCGAATCCGTTTTCGGAGCGGCACGGGTGCTGCCGGGCATGGTCTTAAGCCGCGGCATCAGCTACTACGTGGAACTGTTTCTCTGCGCGGTGCTGACGATCATCGGCCATTTTTATTTTGGACGCAGAAGGGAGAAAAATGAAGAGAAACTATCAGAAGGAGCTTGACAAAATTCTGGAAGGGATAAGCGGGGAGGGGAGGACGCCTTCTCTTCTTCTCCACAGCTGCTGCGCTCCCTGCAGCAGCTATGTGCTGGAATACTTATCCAGATATTTCCGGATCACTGTATTTTATTATAATCCCAATATTTATCCGGAGGAAGAGTACCGCCACCGGGTGGAGGAGCAGAAGCGGCTGATTGGCCGAATGCCCCTGGATCATCCGGTGGATTTCGCGGAAGGACCCTTCAACTGCGGACGGTTCTACGAGAAGGTCCGGGGCACGGAGGACATTCCCGAGGGAGGGGAGAGATGCTTCCGCTGCTACGAGCTGCGCCTCAGGGAGGCGGGGAAGAAAGCGGCGGAACTTCACTGCGATTATTTCACAACAACCCTTTCCATCAGTCCTCTGAAAAACGCGGAAAAACTCAACGAAATTGGAATCCGCCTGGGAGAGGAGTTTCAGGTTCCCTACCTGGTTTCGGATTTTAAAAAGCGGGACGGCTACAAGCGCTCCATCGAACTGTCGGCGGAGTACGGCCTGTACAGGCAGGATTACTGCGGCTGCGTCTTTTCCAGAAAAGAGGCACAGGAGAGAAAACAGCGGGCATCTGCCCGGGAAGCATAGAACGAGAAGAAAGAGAGGAAAGCATATGGCACAGCTTTGGGGAGGAAGATTTACCAAGGAGACAGACAAACTGGTCTACAATTTCAACGCATCCATCACCTTTGACCGGAAGCTTTACCGGCAGGATATCCGGGGAAGTCTGGCCCATGTGAAGATGCTGGCAAAGCAGGGAATCCTGACAGAGGAAGAGGGGAAGAAGATTGAGGAAGGACTTAAGGGAATCCTGGAGGATGTGGAGAGCGGAAAACTTCCCGTCACAGAAGAGTATGAGGATATCCACAGCTTTGTGGAGGCGAATCTGATCAGCCGCATCGGAGATGTGGGGAAGAAGCTGCATACAGGCCGCAGCCGCAACGATCAGGTGGCTCTGGACATGAAGCTGTACGTCCGGGACGAGATCCAGGAGCTGGACGCTCTGTTAAAGAAGCTGCTGGTTACCATCGAGCGGCTGATGGAGGAGCATCTGCACACCTACATGCCGGGATTTACCCATCTGCAGAAGGCCCAGCCCCTGACCCTTGCCCATCATCTGGGAGCTTATTTTGAAATGTTCCGCCGGGACCGGGGAAGGCTGCACGATATTTATGAGCGGATGAACTACTGCCCGCTGGGGGCGGGAGCCCTGGCCGGCACCACCTACCCTCTGGACCGGGCGTACACGGCGTCCCTCCTGGATTTTTACGGGCCCACCCGCAACAGCATGGATTCCGTGTCCGACCGGGACTATGTGATCGAGCTGCTGGCCGCCCTGTCCACGATTATGATGCACCTGAGCCGCTTCTGCGAGGAGATCATCATCTGGAATACGAATGAATACCGGTTTGTGGAGATTGACGATGCCTACAGCACGGGAAGCTCCATTATGCCCCAGAAGAAAAATCCGGACATCGCGGAGCTGGTCCGGGGCAAGACGGGCCGGGTTTACGGGGCGCTGATGTCTCTTCTGACCACCATGAAGGGACTGCCCCTGGCCTACAACAAGGATATGCAGGAGGACAAGGAGCCGGCCTTTGATGCCATCGATACGGTGAAGGGCTGTCTGGCCCTGTTTGAGGGAATGCTTGCCACCATAAAGTTCCGGGAGGATGTGATGGAGGCTTCCGCCAAAAACGGGTTTACAAACGCCACGGATGCCGCCGACTATCTGGTTGGAAAAGGGGTGCCCTTCCGGGATGCCCACAGCATTATCGGCCGCCTGGTGCTGCTCTGCATTGAGAAAAACTGTTCTCTGGATCAGCTGCCCCTGGAGGAGTACCGGAAGCTCTGCCCGGC
Source organism: Candidatus Scatomonas pullistercoris (assembly GCA_018713515.1). GTDB lineage: Bacteria > Bacillota > Clostridia > Lachnospirales > Lachnospiraceae > Scatomonas > Scatomonas pullistercoris. The sequence goes on along the minus strand of DVOO01000013.1, from coordinate 87,520 downwards.
CTTTGAGGAGGATATTTATGAGGCCATCAGCATGAAGACCTGTGTGGAGAAGCGGATGACCCTGGGAGCGCCGGGGGCGGAGGCCATGAAGCCGGTGCTGGAGGAGTACAGAACATATCTGGCCGAATAATTGCGGGACGCAAAAGAAAGCCTTTTCCGGTGGGAAGTCACTGGAAAAGGCTTTTTCTGAAAAAACAGTTGCAATTTTTGTGCAGTTGGTATAGTATACACATATGACGCACAAATGTGCGCGCTGTGGAAACACAGCAAGCAAATTGCACAGAAATGAGGAGAGAAAAATGGAGAAAAAGCTGAGAGTCGGAGTATTGGGAGCCACCGGAATGGTGGGACAGAGATTTATTTCCCTGCTGGAAAATCATCCCTGGTTTGAGGTGGTGACGGTGGCGGCCAGCCCCCGGAGTGCAGGCAAGACATATGAGGAGGCCGTGGGAGGCCGCTGGAAGATGACCACCCCCATGCCGGAAGCGGTAAAGAAGCTGGTGGTTATGAATGTAAATGAAGTGGAGAAGGTCGCGTCCACGGTGGATTTCGTATTTTCCGCGGTGGATATGTCCAAGGATGAGATCCGGAAGATCGAGGAAGAGTACGCGAAGACCGAGACACCGGTGGTATCCAACAACAGCGCCCACCGCTGGACGCCGGATGTCCCCATGGTGGTGCCGGAGATCAATCCGGAGCATTTTGAGGTGATCGAGTTCCAGAAAAAGAGACTGGGAACCAAAAGAGGCTTCATCGCTGTAAAACCCAACTGCTCCATCCAGAGCTACGCCCCGGTGCTGACTGCCTGGAAGGAGTTTGAGCCCTATGAGGTGGTAGCCACCACCTATCAGGCAATCTCCGGAGCGGGAAAGACCTTTAAGGACTGGCCGGAGATGGTGGAGAATATCATCCCCTACATTGGCGGCGAGGAGGAAAAGAGCGAGCAGGAGCCCTTAAGACTCTGGGGCCATATCGAGGACGGCGTGATCGTAAAGGCGGAAGAGCCGAAGATCACCTGCCAGTGTATCCGGGTTCCGGTGCTCAACGGCCACACAGCCGCCGTGTTCGTGAAGTTCCGGAAGAACCCCACCAAAGAGCAGCTGGTTGAAAAGCTGGTAAACTTCCGGGGACTGCCCCAGGAGCTGAAGCTTCCCAGCGCGCCGGAGCATTTCATTCGCTACATGGAGGAGGACGACCGTCCCCAGGTGCGGCTGGATGTGGACTATGAGAAGGGCATGGGCGTTTCCGTGGGAAGACTCCGTGAGGATACCATCTACGACTGGAAGTTCATCGGCCTGTCTCACAACACGGTGCGGGGAGCAGCCGGCGGCGCTGTTCTGTGCGCGGAGACCCTGGTGGCCAAAAAATATATTGAGGCAAAAGCATAAACTTCATGTTTTGTAAAGACCGCACAGTTTAAAGCGCGGCAGAGGGAGGGCGAAATGTGGAGCAGGATCCGGAGACTCGGAGCTTTCTTGCTGCTGGTCAGCCTGCTGCTGACCTCCGCTGTTCCGGCAGCGGCAGAGGAACAGAGAGATGCAGGTGAAACAGCCGAAGTAGAGGTATACCTGTCGGAAAATGAGACGGTCTGCACCGTGCAGGTGCGGGGCTGCGAGCTGAGCGCCGGGGAAGATCTCCTGGCAGCCATCTGGAGTGAGAACGGAGGCCAGGATGATCTGGCCTGGTGCGTGCTGGAAAGGGAGGATCAGGGCGTCTACTGCTGTGACCGCAGCATCTCCCAGCACAGGACTGCCGGAACCTATCAGGTACATATCTACAGAAGGCACGCGGACGGACAGATGGAGGGCCTGGCCGGCCGCGCCATTACCCTGTCGGGCAGCGCCATGGCGGAGGTAAGCATTGAAAATCAGAACGGCGGAACCTGCAGAGTAGTGGTGGAGGGAGTCAGCAGCCCCTCCGGAGTCTCCAAAGTGCAGGTACCTATATGGAGCCGGCCGGATCAGAGTGATCTGGTATGGTATACGGCGGAGGCAGCCGGAGAGGGAACATATTTTGTAGATATGGATATCCGCGCCCATGGTTCTCATACCGGAACTTATAAAATCGATGTGTACGTAACGGCCGGAAACGGAATCTTCCAGTGTGTGGGCGGCTCTTCTGTGACCTTTGAGGGTCCCTCCCTGGGAGGGGCGGAAATTACCGCTGACGGCAGCGGCGGATTTGTGATTGAGCTGGCAGGCGTCGGCGGAGGGACAGGCATCAGCAGAGTGCAGGTGCCTGTGTGGAGCCAGCCGGATCAGAGTAATCTGGTGTGGTATGAGGCAGAAAAGACCGGAGAGGGGACCTACCGGGTTGAATCGGATATTTCCAGGCACAACTACAGGGTGGAAACCTACATTGCCGATTTATATCTTACGGATGGGAACGGAGTCCGGACCTGTGCCGGAAGAAGACAGTTTTCCTTCCAGGCCTCTGCCGGTGCGGTCACCCTTACGCAGGATCCGGAGGAGACCCTGTATCCGCTTGTGATCCGGGATGTACAGGTGCCGGGAGGAGAAGATGCGGTGCTGGCGGCGGTCTGGAGCGAGAACGGAGGCCAGGACGATCTGTACTGGTATACGGCCCGGAAAAATGGCACGGAATATGAAGTGGACATCGACATCCGCCGGCACCGGGATCTGGGCCCCTATCAGATCCATGTTTACGCCAGGACGAAGAGCGGCCAGATGGTTATTCTGGCGAAGAATACGGAACTTCAGATATCCGGGCGCCCACAGGCAGATATTTCTGTCTCCGCGCCGCAGGAGGCTCTGGGGATCTTTGAGGTTGCGGTGGGGGTCAGCGGTGCCGCCTCCGGCGTTTCCAAGGTGGAGGTGCCGGTGTGGAGTCAGCCGGATCAGGGAGATCTCCGGTGGTACGTAGCCTCTCTGCAGGCGGACGGAACGTATCGGGTAAAGGTGAATGTGGCCGATCACGGCTATGCGCTGGGCGGCTATCAGGTACACGCCTATGTGACGGGCGGAAACGGAACCCATGTCTTTGCCGGAAAAACCGAGTATGTATTTGATCCCGCCTATTTCCTGTATGTGACCGGGGACTCCGGTTCAGGAAGGCGGCGGATCGTTCTGGAAAATGTGCCGGAGGGCGTTTCCCAGGTGCAGTTTCCGGTGTGGAGCGAGCAGAACGGGCAGGATGACATTGTGTGGTACAGCGCTTCCAACCAGGGCGGAGGAAGATGGGAAGCCCTCATGGAGACAAAGAATCACAGGGATTCCGGCACTTACTGCGTGCACGCTTATGCGGACGGCACCGGCGTCCGGGGAGGAATCACCTTCCAGGTGGATCAGACAGAGATGCGCCAGGTGATCGTGCTGGATCCGGGGCATCAGGCCCAGGGTGACAGTACAGGCGAGCCGATCGGCCCGGGAAGCTCTGTTCTGAAGGCCAGGGTTTCCTCAGGAACCTCGGGAAGTGTTTCGGGGCTGGCGGAGTATGAGCTGAATCTGCAGGTGGCCCTTAAGCTGCGGACCGAGCTGGAGCGCAGAGGGTATACCGTTTATATGACAAGGGAAACGCACAATGTGAATATCAGCAACCGGGAGAGGGCTGCGTATGCCGCCTCTGTGGGCGGGGATATTCTGGTCCGGATCCATGCCAACGGATCAGACAGCAGTTCTGTCAGCGGCGCCCTGTGCATGGCCCCATCCGGGTCCAATCCCTTTGTAGCGCATCTGGCCCCAGAGAGCCAGAGACTGTCCCGGTGTATTGTGGACAGTTACTGCGGAGCTACAGGATTTCCCAATCAGGGGGTTTATCTGACCGATGAGATGAGCGGGATCAACTGGGCTACGATGCCGGTAACGATTGTGGAAATGGGCTATATGACCAATCCCGGCGATGATGCCCGCATGGCGGATCCGGATTTCCAGGCGGTCATGGTCCGGGGCATCGCGGAGGGCATTGACGCGTATTTCGGATATTAAGGGCGGAGCGCCAGGCATCCGATTTTAAACAGGGATCGCCCAGTATTTTGTTGAGCTTTTGCGGCTTCTGTGGTAGACTAACTGTATAGTGAGCGGAAACCACTATTTTGTTTTCTCGAAAAGGGGGAAAATGAAATGCCGTTTGATGATGTCAAAAAATTCTCAAACGCCGCTGTTGCCAAAGCGACTCTGCTCCGGGAGCATCCGGGCAAGTACTTTATCCGCGCGGTCATGGCCGGATTCTTCATTGCCGTTGCCATGATCTACAGCAACGTGGTAAACAGTCTGTTCGCAGACACTTCCGCTGCATGGGGGAAATTTTTAGGCGGACTTGTGTTCTCCATCGCCGTGCTTCTGATTGTGTTTATCGGAAGCGAGCTGTTCACGGGGAATAATCTGATCATGGCTTTCGGAGCCTATGACCGGGCAGTCAGCTGGGGCCAGACCGTGAAGGTCTGGATCGTCAGCTACATCGGAAATTTTGTGGGATGTTTTGTATTTGCAGGTATCTGGGTTCTGGCCGGCACTTCCGGCGCCCAGGACTATCTGGCCGGGATTATCGGCGGAAAGCTTTCCATCGAGCCGGGAGAGATGTTTTTCCGGGCAGTTCTCTGTAATTTCTTTGTGTGCCTGGCAGTGGCCTGCGGCACCAAATGTAAGGAGGAGACCTCCAAGTTCCTGATGATCGTCATCTGCATCTCCGGATTCGTGATCTCCGGATTTGAGCACTGTATAGCCAACATGGCGCTGTTTACGGCTGTGGGCTTTACGGCGTCCGGGGTATCGATTTCCAGTATGCTGTTCTCCATGCTGATCGTGACGCTTGGGAATATGGTGGGAGGGGCGGTGCTGCTGGCTCTGCCGCTGCGCAAGATGAGCGCGGACAAGTAGTACATACCCGGCCACGGCATGAAAACGACGGAGAGAGGGCTGCTTTCGGGGCGGAAATCCCGGAGCGGCCTTTTTTCTGTGCAGAAAAAGAAAAATCTGATATAATAGACCCAGCCTTGAAATAAGAGAGGACGGAAAAGACAGAAATGGCAAAGGCCTTATATATAGCAGAAAAGCCCAGCGTGGCCCAGGAATTCGCAAAAGCCCTGGGGGAAAATATGGCCCGGCGGGACGGATATATGGAATCGGAAGCATCGGTTGTGACCTGGTGCGTGGGCCATCTGGTGACCATGAGCTATCCGGAAAAATACGATGAAAAATATAAAAAGTGGAGCTTTGACACCCTTCCCTTTCTGCCGGAAAAATTCCAGTATGAAGTGATCCCTTCGGTACAGAAGCAGTTCCGGATCGTCAGCGGCCTTTTGAACCGGCAGGATGTGGAGACCATCTATGTCTGCACCGACTCCGGACGGGAGGGGGAGTACATCTACCGGCTGGTGGCCCAGATGGCCCATGTGCAGGGAAAGAAACAGAAGAGGGTCTGGATTGATTCCCAGACAGAGGAGGAGATCCTCCGGGGAATCCGGGAAGCCAGGGACTTAAGCGCCTACGACCATCTGGCGGATTCCGCCTATCTCCGGGCCAAGGAGGACTATCTGATGGGCATTAATTTTTCCCGGGCCCTTTCCCTGAAGTACGGGTATTCGGTGTCCAGTTATCTGGGGGGAAAGTATCGGGCCGTCTCCGTGGGGCGGGTTATGACCTGTGTCCTTGGCATGGTGGTGCGGCGGGAGCGGGAGATTCGCAGCTTTGTGAAGACTCCTTTTTACCGGGTCCTGGCCCGGCAGAAGTTCAACGGGAAAGGCTTTGACGGAGAGTGGAGGGCAGCGGAGGGAAGCGCCTATTACCAGTCGCCTCTGCTCTACAAGGAAAATGGTTTTAAAAAGCGGGAGGACGCGGAAGAACTGGTGCGGAAGCTGGAGGCGTGCAGTCCATGGCAGGCCGTGGTGGAGAAGGCGGAGCGCAGGAAGGAGACGAAAAACGCTCCCCTGCTCTATAATCTGGCGGAGCTGCAGAACGACTGCTCCAGACTGTACAAGATAAGCCCCGATCAGACCCTCTCCGTGGTGCAGGAGCTGTATGAGAAGAAGCTGGTGACGTATCCCCGGACGGATGCCCGGGTGCTGTCCTCGGCTGTGGCGAAGGAAATCCAGAAGAATATCCGGGGGCTTTCCGGCTATTCCCCGGCGGCGCCCTTTGCGGCGGAGATTCTGGAAAAGGGCAGCTTCCGGGGCATCGGAAAAAGCCGTTATACCAATGATAAACAGATCACCGACCATTACGCCATTATTCCCACGGGCCAGGGCCTTTCCAATCTGGGGCGTCTCTCCGAGCTGTCCGGGAAGGTCTACGGTACTATCGTCCGGCGGTTCCTGAGTATTTTTTATCCGCCTGCCGTGTACCAGAAGGTTTCCCTGGTGTCCCGGATGGGAAAGGAATCTTTCTTCTCCAGCTTCCGGGTGCTGGCGGAGGAGGGATATCTGAAGGTGGCCGGGCTTCCCCAGAACCAGAATAAGAAGAAAGACGAGGGGGAGGAGGAGATTGCCTGCGACGCCGCGTTCCTGAAAGTGCTGTCAGGACTTAAGAAGGGCAGCGTCCTTCCGGTGGAAAAGTTTGAGATCCGGGAGGGGGAGACCTCGCCCCCCAAGCGGTATAATTCCGGGTCCATGATCCTGGCCATGGAAAACGCGGGGCAGCTCATTGAAGACGAGGAGCTGCGCTCCCAGATCAAGGGGAGCGGCATCGGCACCTCGGCCACCCGGGCGGAAATTCTGAAAAAGCTGTTCCATATTCAATATCTGGCGCTGAACAAGAAGACCCAGGTGATCACGCCCACACAGCTGGGTGAGATGGTCTTCGATGTGGTGCATGCTTCCATCCGTCCCCTGCTGAACCCGGAGTTGACGGCCAGCTGGGAGAAGGGGCTCTCCTACGTGGCGGAGGGAAGTGTCTCCACAGAAGAATATATGGAAAAACTGAACCATTTTGTGGCCCGCCATACCCTGAATGTCCGGCAGCTGAAAAATCAGACAACATTGAAGGCCTGTTTTGACGCGGCGGCCATATACTATAAAAAGCCGCAGAAAGGGCGGACGGCAAAAAAGAATGAGAAGGGAGAAGCAACATGAAATATGTGACGATTGCGGAGCTTTACGATCTCGGCCAGACCATTGCCGCGGAGCTGTTTGAGGGGAAAACGTATCCCTGGGAAGTGCTCCCTCTGATCGGGGAATTCATCCCGAAGCTGGGAAGTACCCTGTCAGAGGAAGAATATGAACGGAGGGGAGAGAATATCTGGATCGCCAGAGACGCAGTCCTGGCGCCCACGGCTTCCATCAACGGCCCCTGCATCATCGGAAAGGGAGCGGAGATCCGGCAGTGCGCCTTTATCCGGGGAAATGCCATTGTGGGGGAAGGAGCCGTGGTGGGAAATTCCACGGAACTGAAGAATGTGATTCTGTTCAATAAGGTGCAGGTGCCCCACTACAATTACGTGGGAGATTCGATTCTGGGTTATAAGGCCCACATGGGCGCCGGTTCCATCACCTCGAACGTAAAGTCGGATAAGACGCTGGTGTCGGTCAAAGGAGAGGGAGAGCGCATGGAGACAGGGCTTAAGAAGTTCGGGGCCATGCTGGGGGACTGTGTGGAGGTGGGCTGCAACAGCGTCCTGAATCCCGGCACCGTCATCGGACCCCATACGAATATCTACCCGCTCTCCAGTGTCCGGGGAGTGATCCCGCCGGCGCATATCTACAAAAAGCCGGGGGAAATCATCGAAAAAACACTTTACGAAAAGGAAACTTTGTGAGAAAATAAATAAGAATCTGGGCGCGATGCGGCGCCCGGAGCCATACAGAGTTAAACATCAATTTTGAAAGGAGTTACACAATGATTTATTCAAAAGAGGTAGAAATGATGTGTCCGGTGCATCAGGGCGTTCATCATGGCGCAGCTCCGATTCCGGAACAGGCAAAATGGGTAAAAGCTAAGGAAGTAAAAGATATTTCCGGCCTGACTCACGGCGTTGGCTGGTGCGCACCCCAGCAGGGAACCTGCAAGCTGACTCTGAATGTGAAAGACGGCATCATCCAGGAGTGCCTGGTGGAGACCATCGGATGCTCCGGTATGACCCATTCCGCAGCCATGGCTTCCGAGATTCTTCCCGGACTGACTGTTATGGAGGCGCTGAATACGGACTTGGTGTGCGACGCCATCAATACTGCCATGAGAGAGCTGTTCCTTCAGATCGTTTACGGACGTTCCCAGAGCGCATTCTCTGAGGAGGGACTGCCGGTAGGAGCAGGCCTTGAGGATCTGGGCAAGGGCCTTCGTTCCCAGGTGGGAACCATGTACGGCACTCTGAAGAAGGGCCCCCGTTATCTGGAGATGACCGACGGCTACGTAACCGGCATCGCTCTGGACGAGGATGATGAGATCATCGGCTATAAATTTGTGAACTTCGGAAAAATGATGGACTTTATCAAGAACGGCGACGATGCACAGACAGCTCTGGAGAAGGCTTCCGGCCAGTACGGACGCGTGGATGACGCTGTGAAGATCATTGACCCGAGAAAAGAGTAATAGAGGAGGAACGAAAAAGATGGCTTTATTTGAATCATATGAGAGAAGAGAAAAACAGGTTCTGGCAAAGCTTGCTGAGTACGGAATCGACTCTATTGAGGGAGCTGCGGAAGTGACCAAGGCTGCCGGTCTGGATGTATATAAGATGGTAGAGGGCATTCAGCCCATCTGCTTTGAGAACGCAAAATGGGCATACACCGTAGGCGCTGCCATCGCCATCAAGAAGGGCTGCCGCAAGGCATCCGAGGCAGCAGCAGCCATCGGCGAGGGCCTGCAGTCCTTCTGTATCCCCGGCTCCGTTGCCGATCAGAGAAAGGTTGGACTGGGACACGGTAATCTGGGCAAGATGCTTCTGGAGGAGGATACGGAGTGCTTCGCTTTCCTGGCCGGTCACGAGTCCTTCGCGGCAGCAGAGGGTGCCATCGGTATCGCCGAGAAGGCAAACAAGGTCCGCAAGAAACCCCTCCGCGTGATCCTGAACGGACTGGGCAAGGACGCCGCCCAGATCATTTCCCGTATCAACGGATTTACCTATGTGGAGACCGAGTATGACTACTACACCGGCGAGCTGAAGGAAGTATTCCGGAAGTGCTATTCCAAGAATCCGGACAGCCCCCGGGCCAAGGTAAACTGCTACGGCGCCAACGATGTGCAGGAGGGCGTAGCCATCATGTGGAAAGAGAACGTGGACGTATCCATCACCGGAAACTCCACCAACCCCACCCGTTTCCAGCATCCGGTGGCAGGTACATATAAGAAGGAGCGCATCGAGGCAGGAAAGAAATACTTCTCCGTTGCTTCCGGCGGCGGCACCGGCCGTACCCTGCATCCCGACAACATGGCTGCCGGCCCGGCTTCCTACGGAATGACCGATACCATGGGACGTATGCACAGCGACGCTCAGTTCGCAGGCTCTTCCTCCGTACCGGCTCACGTGGAGATGATGGGACTCATCGGCGCAGGCAACAACCCCATGGTTGGAATGACTGTGGCTGTAGCAGTGGCTGTTGAGGAAGCTGCCAAGGCTGGAAAGTTCTGACCGAAAGCACTTAGCGACTGGCAAGCCGAAGGCGCAGACAGAGCTTAGTGCGAGGTCGTTCCCGAACCTTAACGAAAACGAGCAGAAAGCGAAGTTTGAGTTTAGTTGAGGGAACATACCCGTCTTCACTTAGCGACTGGCAAGCCGAAGGCGCAGATTCAATAGTATAAGAAATGAAGCAGACCGCACTGGCTTTCATGGCTGGTGCGGTTTTTGTGTTTTTTACATACTTTCCAACGCAATATTAGACGAAAGAATGTAAAGCAGTAAATTGATAAATGCTTTACAAATTGCTATATGATTCCTTTTGAAGTTACCGCAGATCCGTTTTACTCAGACAGCAATCTGGCTCATTTGCAGCGAGGCATAAAAGCGTTGAATGAAGGAAAAGGTGTGGAGCATGATCTGATCGAGGACTAATTATGAAAAAAATTTTACGGTTTTTCAATTTGGCGGACATGAATAAAGCATACAGAGCAACACAAACACACCCGGGTTTGATAAGCCCAGGTGAAACTTAATTCTCTTTCCTGCCGCCAGAGCCAAACACCTGCTCTTTTGCATCGCTGATTAATGTATCCCATGTATGACGGATCAGCTCGTTCGGCGCCTGCTGTGCTTCCAGGGCAAGCACGGGAGCATAATTGCAGTTTACCAGATTGGTAAGAAGCTCATAATATTGTTCAGCTCTGACGCGGCTCTTTTTGGGACTCTTCGGTATGGCTTCATGGAGCTTTCTGAGAACGAATAACAGCTCATCCTTTTTCTTTAAATGTGCCAGAAGGAGCGCTTCATTACTCACTTTCAAATCCCAGTTTGAATTGTAACACAGGAGCGGGGAAAATGCACGCGAAGGAAAAACCTATGATTGTTTTCCACATTTGTGCTATTATTTTATATAATGATGTTGGGGACAAAAGTCCCCAACCAGGATGCCTGCGGATTGTTCCGTGCTACGCACTCCTACAATCCCCCCAATATTCGCATATCGTGGGATATACATCCCACTTTTATGCTCATATCGGGGCGGGTCCCAAGGCCTTTCACCCACTGATGAGCAAGCTCATGTGGGCTCAGACCTTTTGACCCTGGCATCGAAAAAAAACAGACAGGTTTCAACCTGCAGGGACAGAGGGGGACAGGATGGGTAAATACAGAGCACATATCAAAAAAAACTGGTACTGCTTTCTGCTGGGGCCGGTGTTTATGACGCTGGAGGCCTCCGGAGAGTTCATTCTGCCGTTTATTAACGCCAATATCATCGACCGGGGCGCGGCAAACGGCGATATTTCCTACATACTGCAGAATGGCTTTTATATGCTGCTGATCGCGGCGGCCATGCTGGTCTTCGGCGTCCTGGGCGCTTTCTTTGCGGTGCGGGGAGCCGCGCGGATGGCAGCGGGTGTACGGATGGATACCTTCAGCCATATCCAGACGTTTTCTTTTTCAGATATTGACCGGTTTTCCACGGGATCACTGATCACCCGCGTGACGAATGACATCACCCAGATTCAGACTTTCACCCAGACCCTGCTGCGGGGATTTTTCCGCAGCCCGGTTATGCTGATCGGAGCGCTGATCATGTCCTTCCGCCTGGATTCCGGGATCGGGATGGTGATCCTGATTATCCTGCCCTTCCTGGCGCTGGCCACGTTTTTGATTATTAAAACGGCCTCCCCCCGCTACACAGCCATGCAGGAGCAGATCGATACCCTCAACACCGGGATCGGGGAGACGATCACCAATGAAAAAGTGATTAAATCCTTTGTGCGGGAGGAATATGAGAAGAAAAAGTTCCGGGGCGTGAACGATGCGCTCAGAAGAAAAACCGTGGCTGCGCTGAAGATGATGATCCTCATGCAGCCGGTTTCCGCCCTGGCCATCAATCTGACAACCCTGCTGGTGGTCTGGATCGCCGGACGGCAGATCATGGTGGGGGGAATGGAGATCGGTTCTCTGACTGCTTTTATTACCTACCTGTCCCAGGTGCTGACAGCGCTGAATTTCCTCGCAAATATATTCCTTCAGGGAACGAGGGCGGCCGCCTCGGACCGGCGTATCAGCCAGGTTCTGGAGACGCGGCCGGATATCCGTGACGGGGAGGAATCCGGGGAAAAAGGGAAGGTGGAGTCCGGGTCCATTGAATTTCAGAACGTATCTTTCCGCTATTTTAAGGGCACGGGAGCCCCGGTTCTGGATCATGTCAGCGTAAAAATCCGGGCGGGAGAATTTGTGGGGATCATCGGATCCACCGGTTCCGGGAAAAGTACACTGATTTCCCTGATCCCGCGGCTTTACGATCCGGATGAGGGAGCTGTTTTCGTGGACGGCAGAAATGTAAAGGAGTTCCCCCTCCGGGAACTGCGGGAGAGCATCGCCGTTGTCCTGCAGAAAAATACGCTTTTTTCCGGTACGATTGAAGAAAACCTCCGCTGGGGCAATGAAAATGCCACAGAGGAAGAGATGACCCGGGCATGCAGGATTGCCCAGGCAGACGGATTTATCCGTTCTTTTCCGGAGGGGTATCAGACGGAGATCGGGCAGGGAGGAGGAAATCTTTCCGGAGGACAGCGGCAGCGGCTCTGCATAGCCAGAGCACTGCTGAAAAAACCGAAAATTCTGATTCTGGACGATTCCACAAGCGCTGTGGATACGGCCACGGACGCGGCCATCCGCCGTGCGTTCCGCACAGAGCTTGCGGGGCTTACGAAGCTGATTATCGCCCAGCGGATCTCTTCTGTGATGGACGCCGACAAGATTCTGGTTCTGGATCAGGGAGCTGTGTGCGCCTGCGGTACCCACGAAGAGCTGATCCGAAGCTGCAGAGCGTACCAGGAGATCTATTATTCCCAGAAGGAGGGAGACGCGCATGAATGAAAGCCGGACTGCAAGACTGGAAGAAAAATACGGCGGGCGGACCGCCGGAAGGGAAGCCCGGCAGATGGATGTGGGCAGAAATGCAGGAAGAAACCGGGCGCTTGCTTCCACCGGAAGACCTAAAAACCTTAAGAATTCGGTGATTCGTCTGCTCCGCTATATTGCCGGAGAAAAAATTCTGTTTGGAGCGGCTGTCATCAGCTCCCTGGTGTACACGGTTACATCCCTGGCAGCCTCCTATCTGCTGCGCCCCATCATCAACCGGTTTATCTATTTTGACCCGGAGCAGGCGGATCCTGGCGCCAGGGTGGCGGGTCTGGCCCGGTGGCTGCTGATTCTGGCGGTGGTCTACGGCGTTTCCGTGCTCACCCAGTGGCTGCAGCAGCGGCTGATGCTGGAAGCATCCCAGAGAACGCTGGTGCGCATGCGGGAAGAGCTATTTGACCGGCTGCAGAGCCTGCCGGTGCGGTATTTCGACACCCATGCGGCCGGAGACATTATGTCCAGATTTACCAATGATATAGACACCATCGGAGAGATGCTGAACACCACGCTGATCCAGATCGTGTCGGGGGCGATCACCATCGCAGGGACCATCATTCTGATGCTTTACACGAGCCCTGTCCTGGGACTGATCACCATCGCCGCAACGCCTGTGCTGACATGGCTCAGCAAGACAATCATGAAGAAGGGGCAGAAAGCCTACACGGAGCAGCAGAGAAATCTTGGCATGCTGAACGGATTTACAGAAGAAATTCTGACCGGCCAGAAGGTTGTCAAGGTGTTTAACCACGAGGAGGTGGCCAGAGAGGAATTTTCCTATCTGAACGGAAGACTCTGCAGAACCCAGGAGCAGGCCCAGTTCCGCTCCGGCATCATGGGCCCGGTGACCCATCAGCTCTGCAACATGGTCTATGCGGTCTCCGCCTGTGTCGGAGGCGTGCTGGTGGCCCTGGGACGGTTCGATCTGGGCGGACTTACCGTATCTCTGAATTATACCCGGCAGTTTAACCGGCCCATCAATGAAGTATCCATGCAGATGAATACTGTATTTGCGGCGCTGGCCGGGGCGGAACGGGTATTTGAGGTTCTGGATACGCCGCCGGAAAAGCCGGAGCCCGAGACGGTATCCATGGAAACCATCCGCGGCCATGTGGTTCTGGATCACGTGAATTTCGGCTATGTGCCCGGCGTGCCGGTGCTCCAGGATATCTCTCTTTACGCGAAGCCGGGACAGAAAATTGCCTTCGTGGGCTCTACGGGAGCCGGAAAGACTACGGTAACCAATCTGCTTTCCCGCTTCTACGATATTCAGGACGGCAGCATCACCATTGACGGCGTTCCCATCGAAAAAATCCCCCGGGCCTTTCTGCGCTCCCATATTGCCATGGTGCTGCAGGATACCCATCTGTTTACGGGGACGGTTCGGGAAAATATCCGCTACGGCCGCCTGGACGCTGCGGATGAAGAGGTAGAGGCGGCGGCCCGGGCCGCTTCCGCCCATTCCTTTATCGAACAGCTGGAGAACGGCTACGATACGGTGCTGGAGAATGACGGGGCGAACCTTTCCCAGGGACAGAGGCAGCTGCTGAATATTGCCAGGGCAGCCCTCTCCCGGGCGCCGATCCTGATCCTGGATGAGGCCACCAGCTCTGTGGACACCCGGACGGAACGCCATATCGAGGAGGGGATGGATGCGCTGATGGAAAACCGAACCACCTTTGTGATCGCCCACCGGCTTTCCACCGTGAGGAAGGCCAATGCCATCATGGTCCTGGAGAAGGGCCGCATCATTGAACGGGGCACCCATGAGGAGCTTCTGGCTGCCGGCGGCCGGTACGCGGCGCTGTACAATGAGATTATTGAGCTGGAATAAGAAAAATGGGCTTTTCCCCCGCCTTTTCCTTTGCTATAATAGACACGGACAAATGATTTTTACTTTTTAATTTTAAGAAAGAAGGAGGTTTCTGTTTATGCCTTATGTTACTGACAGTATCCGCTACGTGGGAGTGAACGATCATCAGGTAGATCTGTTTGAGGGCCAGTACGTGGTGCCCAACGGCATGTCCTATAATTCCTATGTGATCCTGGATGAGAAGGTCGCTGTCATGGACACGGTTGATATCAACTTTACCCATGAGTGGCTGGATAATATTGCCAATGTGCTGGACGGACGCAAGCCGGATTATCTGGTTGTGCAGCACATGGAGCCGGACCATGCCGCGAATATCCAGAATTTTGTAAATACGTATCCGGATGCGGTGGTGGTATCCACGGAGAAGGCCTTTGCGATGATGGACAACTTTTTCGATATGGACATCGAGAACCGCAAGCTGCTGGCGGAAAACGGCGGTTCCCTTTCTCTGGGAAGCCATGTGCTGAACTTCGTCTACGCCCCCATGGTGCACTGGCCGGAGGTTATGGTGACCTATGAGAGCACGGAAAAGGTTCTGTTTTCCGCGGACGGCTTTGGAAAGTTCGGAGCCCTGGATGTGGAGGAGGACTGGGATGACGAGTCCCGCCGGTACTTCATCGGTATTGTGGGCAAATACGGCAACGAGGTGCAGAATCTGCTGAAGGCCGCTTCCGGCCTGGATATCGCCATGATCTGCCCGCTGCACGGCCCCGTCCTGAAGGAAAATCTGGGTCATTATCTGGAGAAGTACGATATCTGGTCTTCCTACTCCGTGGAATCGGAGGGAATTATGATCGCCTATACTTCCGTCTACGGCCATACGAAACAGGCGGTAGAGATTCTGGAGGAGAAGCTGAAGGCAAAGGGCTGCCCGAAAGTGGCAGTTTACGATCTGGCCAGATGCGATATGGCGGAGGCCGTGGCCAGCGCCTTCCGCTATGGGAAGCTGGTGCTGGCCACCACCACCTACAATGCGGGCATTTTCCCGTTTATGAGAGATTTTATTGAGCACCTGACGGAGCGCAACTACCAGAACCGCACCATCGGACTGATCGAGAACGGTTCCTGGTCTCCCATGGCTGCCAAGATCATGAGGGAAATGTTTGCGGAAAGCCAGAAGATTACCTGGCTGAACAACCAGGTAACCATCTGGTCCGGCGTGAAGAAAGAGACAAAGGATCAGCTGGAGGCCATGGCTGATGAACTTTGCCGGGAGTATATCGCCCAGTCTCCGAACGCGGCCAACAAGAATGATCTGACCGCCCTGTTCCGGATCGGATACGGTCTGTACGTAGTCACCTCCAATGACGGAAAGAAGGACAACGGTCTGATCGTCAACACTGTGACCCAGGTGTCGGACAATCCCAACCGGGTGGCCGTCAACATCAACAAGGCGAATTACTCCCACCATGTGATCAAGCAGACGGGTATTCTGAATGTAAACTGCCTGTCTGTGGAAGCGCCCTTTTCCGTATTCCAGAACTTCGGATTCCAGAGCGGACGAGTAGCGGACAAATTTGCCGGCTGGGCGGAGGTGCGTTCTGACAACGGACTGCGGATTCTGCCCAAATATATCAATGCTGTCTTCTCCCTGAAGGTGGAGCAGTATGTGGATCTTGGCACCCACGGCATGTTCATCTGTTCTGTGACAGAGGCCAGAGTTATGAGCGACAAGGATACCATGACCTATACCTATTACCAGAACTATGTAAAGCCGAAGCCCAAGACCGAGGGCAAGAAGGGATTTGTCTGCAAGGTGTGCGGATATATTTATGAGGGAGATGTTCTTCCTGATGATTTTGTATGTCCTCTGTGCAAGCACGGAGCCATTGATTTTGAGCCGATACAGTAGTATTCAGCAGCCGATCATTGAACGGACGAAAAAGGAGGCATGGCCGGATGAAAAAACATCCGTGGAGCCATGTCTCCTTTTCTGTTATTTCATCCGGAAATGGCGGGAAAAATGCCGGGTGCGGCAGCAGTTTTTTAAAGGATAAGAAATTGTTTAAATCGTGTTAAAAAAACCACAGGAAGCCATTAGAACTGTCCGTTAGACTGTAGGAAGAAAGCAGAGAAAGGAGGGACCCAATGGAGGCATAAAACGGCTTAGGCATCCAGCAGTTCCCAGATGAGACTCATCATAATCGGGTTTTCCTGATCTCTCCAGGCCAGGGCGATCTCAATATGCAGATTTTCGAGTACTTTTGGCTTCTTATATACCAGGGCGGGGGAACAGAAGTTCTGGATCTGTTCTGTAATCAGGATAATGGAATTCCCCAGCGCCACATCCAGCAGCGCGTCCTCCAGAGAATCGGCATGCAGAACCTTCTGGGGCTTCAGTCCGGCCTGGTCCCAGATCCGGTACATATACCGGTCCACCATGGGCGCTTTCTGGGGATGCACCACCGTGAAGGTCTGTGCGCTCAGCTGCTGAAGATCCGGATTATCCAGGAAAGCCAGAGGGTGTTCCGCTGACATGGCGGCCACCAGTCTGTCGTTTCGGATGACCCGGTGCTGGAGGTTGGGAATAAACTCAAATTCCTGGGGAAAACCGACGGCAGCATCGATTTCATGGTTGTCAAGGGCTGTCATGATCTCGTGAGGAGGGATGGTCAGGGACTTCACACTTAACTGGGGGTATGTCTTCTGAAAAGCACGGAGGGAGGGGATCAGACTCATGCCCATTACATGGTCGGGAACTGCGATGCGGATTTCTCCCACCTTTCCGGTTGCCGTATTCCGGCTGTGCTCCACTGCCTCTTCATAATTTTTTACAATATGAACAACGTGTTTATAGAAATCCCGCCCGGCCTCTGTCAGCTGTACAGAACGATTCTTCCGGGTGAACAGCTTAAAACCCAGCTCCTCTTCCATTTTTGAGATGCACAGACTGATGGCTGTCTGCGTGACATTCTGTTCCAGCGCGGTTTTTGTAAAGCTCAGATTTTCAGCGGCGCTGATAAAATAGCGCATTCCTTTTATGTCCATACGTCTTCATTTTCCTTTTCGATCCGTTGAAATTCGATAAAAACCGGTGGACAGGCATACATGCCGTATCCACCGGTACGATTATACCATGTGAAAGGAATTTGTCAAATTCCCCGGTTTATGCGGCCTTTTTCCTCCGGTTCAGTTCCGGCAGGAAGAGGGCAAAAATAACCATCAGGGCAGCAGAGATTCCGGCCAGGGCAAAATACAGCGTAAAATTGGATCCGGCTGCCGGTGTGATAATATAGGTGGGAATAATGACGGCTCCCAAAAGTTCCAGGGTGGTCATAACCCCGCCCGCGCTGCCGGCATAAGCAGGCCCGATCTCGGGAAGCAGCATCGGGAAAGACATAAAGGTCGGAACCAGCGCGCTGATAAAGGCGCCGGCCAGGAAAAGCAGCACCGGAACCAGAGGTGTGGGGGCGGCCCACCCGAAAGCGGCGCAGAGGGCGGCGACAATGGAACAGACGATCAGCGCCGGTTTCATCCGTGGCAGCTTTGTAATAATGATGGGCCCCAGGAATGTTCCGCAGAAGCTTCCGATCGTCATCACCGAGGAGACAAGACCGGCGGCAGCTTCCGTATAGCCCCGGGACTGCAGGGCGGTGGGCAGAAAAGAGGTCAGGGCCACGTTGCAGCCCAGAATGAAAGCCAGGCAGATTCCTGCCAGCCATACATTTTTGCTCTTCAGAACCGTTTTCAGAGACTGGCCAAGAGGTATCGTCTCCGTCTGTCCGTCTTTCCGGCTGTAGGGGCCTTCGCGCACGAAGGCGATCCAGAGTACGGCAACCAGAACGGCTGCAATGCCGGAGATCCAGAATGCTGTGGTCATAGAGGGCAGCATGGCGGTTGTTGCGGTTCCAAGAGTCATGCCCACAGTATTTCCGGCCATGATAATTCCCATAACCGATCCGATTTGCTGCGGTGTATACCATCCGCCGATGATCTTGGACAGATTGGTATTTAAAAAAGTAATGCCAAGACCGCCCAGAACCATGCTGGCGAAAAGCGGGCCGTAGCTCTCTGCAAAGGGACGTATGCAGAGTCCGGCGGCTGCAATGACAAGGGCTACGGCAATGACTTTTTTGATTCCGAACTTATCCGCCAGGACGCCGGCGACAATTCCCAGAATGATCGAAGTGATCATGGGGGAAGTAAAAATGCTGGAAAACTGATTTTGGGTAATCCCTAGATCGGTCATCAATTGTCCGGCTAACGGTGTCAGCTGATATTGAAAATAGTTTCCTACAGTCAGTGCAAAAAATAGAATAATGGCAATTATCTTACTGTAACTGCCGGATTTAACGTTTGCATTATTCATTCGCAGAACCCTCCCTAACTGGATTGTAAAGGTACATATACAAGTGGAGGGTGTCCCAATGGCTGAGACACCCTCAGGCTTTTAAGATGACAGAAAGAGTTTCTGCAGATTACTTCTTTTCGCCGGCCACCGGAACGTTGCCCAGGATTGCCGACTGGCCATGGGCATATACGTATCCCATGCCGCCGCCCACGTAGAGCAGAAGTCCTGTGATGTAGGCGGACAGATCCGATGCAAAGAAGAGAGCCGGTCCCGCAATATCCTCCGGCGTACCCATGCGCTGCAGGGGAACTTCCTTGGAGGCGATGCCGTTGAAGGTAGCCTCTCTGGCTGCTTTTTCTTCCGGGGAGAAGAGCTCATCCCAGAAAGGTGTGATGATAGGACCGGGCTTCAGGCAGTTGACGCGGATGCCCAGAGGAGCAAGCTCCATGGCCAGGTTGACGGTCAGGGACTCGCAGGCTGCCTTGGCCATATGGTAATCGTAGGCCGGCGTTGTGGGGTTAAAAGCACCGTTGGAAGAGCAGAGGATAATCTTTCCGCTTTTTGCCTCCTTCATATGAGGAACTACGCAGAACACCAGGTTATACGTTCCGGTCATGTTTACATCCATGGTGGTCTGATAGCGCTCTTCCGGCGTCATGGACTCATCTCCGTCATAGCTCTTTCCGGCAAAGTTGGCCAGAATGTCGATGCGTCCGAATTCTTTCATGGTCTCATCTACGATGGCCTGGCAGCTTTCCTTGCTGGCCACGTTCAGGGGACCGTAGTAGCGGGCCTGGCCGCCGGCCGCGATGATCTCATCTTTTACACGGTTGCCCTTCTTGGGGTTCGTCCCGCCGATAATTACAACGGCGCCCTCGGCGGCGTACAGTTTGGCGGTAGCCTCACCCATTCCACTGGTACCTCCGGCGACGATGGCGATCTGATTCTTCAGCATATCCTTCATATTCTGTTTCCTCCCAATACATTAATAATAAGATGATGTGGGGGACAAAAGTCCCCAGCCAGGATGCCTGCGGATTGTTCTGTGCTGCGCACTCCCACAATCCCCCTTGACCCTGGAATTATAAGATTTGTATATGAAATGCATTTGAGATTTTAATTGATAACCCATTGAGGTCATTATAAAATAGAGGGTTTTAAAAGTCAATTGTCAGTTTAGAAAAGATGATAAAAATAAATAACAAAAATAATAGGAGATTTTTGGCTAAAAATACAGATAATTTTGATTGACAAAAGAATAAGAAAAATATATTATAATGATAAGTATATGAAATGTATTTGCGTGCAGCTGAAAATGGGTTTTTAAAAAGAAAGATCTGCTTCTGAAGTGTATGGCAGAAGCGCAGAAAGGGAAGACGGGTTCCTGCAATCCGCCGGCCTGCAAATTGGAGGAGGAAAAAAGTGGCAATTGATTTTGGAAAACGTATGGGTATGGGAGGCCTGCGGCTGCCCGTGAAGGATCCCGCAAATCCTATGTCGATTGATATTGAACAACTGAAGAAAAATGTAGATTATTTTATGGCCCACGGCTTCAATTATTTTGACACGGCCTACATTTATCACGGCGAGCTTTCCGAAAATGCATATGGAGAGGCTGTGGTGGACAGATATCCAAGAGATTCTTTTCTGCTTTCCACAAAGATGCCTGTAAAGCAGATGAATTCCGCAGATCAGATGGAGCCGATTTTCGAAGAACAGCTGAAAAAATGTCATGTGGACTACTTTGACTTCTATCTGGTGCACTGTGTATCCAGAGATACGTATGAAAGGTGCAAGGAGTGGGGCGTTTTTGAATTCCTCAAGAAAAAGAGAGCGGAAGGAAAGTTCCGGGAGTTCGGTGTATCCCTCCATGATTCGCCGGAATTTCTGGAGGAGATTCTGAACGAGCATCCGGAAATCGACTTTGTGATGGAGCAGATTAACTATCTTGACTGGAATAATCCCACCATCCGTTCCAGAGAAGTTTACGAGATGGCTGTGAAACATAACAAGCCGGTGGTTGTTATGGAAGCCTGCAAGGGAGGCACGCTGGCCAATCTTCCGGAGGAAGCGGTGAAATTAATGAAAGATTATAATCCGGACGCGCCCATTGCTTCCTGGGCGTACCGGTTTGTGGGAAGCCTGCCGGGAGTCAGAGTCTGTCTGTGCGGCATGCCGACGGAAGAATTTCTGAAGGAGGATGTGGCTGTTTTTGATGATTTTAAGCCTTTGAATGAGGAAGAGTACAAGATTCTGGATAAGGTTGTGGAGATTGTCAACGCCAAGACGCCGATTCCCTGTACACAGTGCCGCTACTGTGAACCGAAATGTCCGAAGAAGATTGCCATTCCGGATTATTTCGCGCTGTATAATGATCTGAAGCGGCTGCCGGCCGATGAGGTAATGACCCAGGCCATGTACTACGGAGCCCTGATTGAGCAGGGACACGGACCGGCCTCGGCCTGCGTGGAGTGCGGAAACTGTGAGAAACAGTGTCCCCAGCATCTGTCTGTGATCGAGTATCTGAAGTGGGTGGTAAAGGATATCGAAAATTACAACCCCATGGAGGAAATTGAAAAAATGAAAGCGGCAGGCAAGGAAGCCTGAGAACGGGGCAGCCGGTAAAAGGGCTGCCCTATATTTTTGCCTGTCTCCGGAAATATTCCGTGATTTCTCCGGAGGTTTCTCTGCTTATCCTGCGATATTGCACTTTCGGGCGAGAAGTTGTAAAATTTTAAAAGGACAGAAAACAACAGGTTACCGATATAAGGAGAAAAAGATGATTCAGACATACGATGTTCTGATTGTGGGAGCCGGCGTGATCGGCTGTTCTGTGGCGCGGGAATTGTCGCGTTACCGGCTGTCCGTCTGTGTGGCGGAGAAGGGGCCGGATATCTGCATGGAGACCAGCAGCCGGAATTCGGCCGTGCTTCATGCGGGATATAATAACCGGCCCGGTTCAAAGATGGCGCGGTTCTGCGTGGAGGGAAACAGAAGCTTTGACGAAATTGCCGCGGAGCTGGATATACCGTATAAGCGGACCGGAAAGTTTGTGGTGGGCTTTACCGGGGAAGATATGGAAGCCCTCAGAAAACTGAAGGAGCAGGGAGAGAAGAACGGGATCCGGGGCATGGAAATTGTCGGCCGGGACTTTATGGATAAAAAGGCTCCTCTCATAAAAGGAAATTTTGCCATGTGGTCTCCCACTACGGCCATACTGAGTCCCTTCCAGTTTACCTTCGGCATGGCGGAAAATGCGGCGGAAAACGGAGTCCGGTTCTTCTGCGACAGCGAGGTGACGGCAATTTCCCTGGAGGAGGACGGCCTGTATACCGTCTCGACAAAAGGCGGGCAGTGCAGAGCCCGCTGGATCATCAACTGCGCGGGGCTTTGGGCGGACCGGATCGCCTCCATGCTGGGAATGGATGATTATACCATTTACCCCTGCCGGGGGGAATACTATCTGCTGGACAAAAAACTGAAGGATACGCTGCCTCTTCCGGCCTATCCGGTTCCGAACTATAAGACGGGAGGCCTGGGCATCCATCTGACGCCCACCCTGGATGGAAATATTATGGTGGGGCCGAGCACGGAATACATTGAGAAACGGGGAAATTACGCCACAACAAGAGAGATTATGGATCTGCTGATCCGGGACGGCAGCCGGATCTATCCCTATCTGAAGCAGGAGTATTTCATCCGGAATTTTGCGGGAATCCGTCCGAAGCTTGTCCCTAAGGAAAAAGGCGGCTACCATGATTTTGTGATCGAGCGCCGGAAAGACACTGCGCCCCATGCGATCAACCTGGTGGGCATTGAATCTCCCGGCCTCACCAGCGCTGTGCCGATCGCGAAGGAGGTTGTCAGGCTGATGCGGGAGGCGGAGGATCTGCGGGAAAATCCAGGGTTTCGTCCTGTCAGGCGCCGGTTCCCCACATTCCGGGATAAATCCCCGGAGGAGCAGGCGGAGCTTATACGGCAGAATCCGGACTATGGGGAGGTGGTCTGCCGCTGCGAGACGATCACCAAAGCGGAAGTGCTTCACGCCATAGGCGGCCCCCTGGGCGCGCGGACCGTCACCGGCGTAAAGTATCGCTGCCGGGCCATGATGGGGCGCTGTCAGGGCGGCTACTGCCAGACAAGGATTACGGAACTCCTGATGCGGGAAAAGGGAATACCGCCGGAGAAGCTGATCTATGGGCGGCGCGGTTCCTATATTTTTACGGGGGAGGTGCGCGGATAATGGAAAAGATTCATAAGCAGGCGGTTATTATAGGCGGCGGTCCCGGCGGCCTGGCCGCCGCAGTGGAATTAAAGAAAAAGGGGATACAGGATATCCTGATAATCGAGAGGGAGCACTGTCTGGGAGGAATCCTCCGGCAGTGCATCCACGATGGTTTCGGCCTGACCCGGTTCGGGGAGACCCTTTCAGGGCCGGAGTATGCCCAGCGGTTTAT
Organism: Candidatus Scatomonas pullistercoris; assembly: GCA_018713515.1. Classification (GTDB taxonomy): domain Bacteria; phylum Bacillota; class Clostridia; order Lachnospirales; family Lachnospiraceae; genus Scatomonas; species Scatomonas pullistercoris. The sequence goes on along the minus strand of DVOO01000013.1, from coordinate 64,461 downwards.
CGATGAGGCCCGGGAAGCAGGAATCGAGGCCTCTGTGGATACGACGGTCATCGGCCTTGACCGCGACAGAACGGTCACTGCCGTGTCCAGAAAGGGGCTTGTCCAGTATCAGGCGGATGCGGTGATACTGACCATGGGCTGCCGGGAACGGACCCGGGGAGCGCTGTCCATCCCGGGGGAACGGCCCTCCGGCGTGTTCACGGCCGGCGTGGCCCAGGCCTACATCAATCTGAAAAATAAGATGATCGGGCGTAGGGCCGTGATCCTGGGTTCGGGGGATATCGGCATGATCATGGCCAGACGCCTGACCCTGGAGGGGGCAAAGGTGGATGCAGTTTTTGAAATCCAGCCCTACGCAAGCGGCCTGCCCCGCAATATCCAGCAGTGTCTGAAGGATTACGGCATTCCCCTTTATCTGAGCCATACGGTAACGAAGATCATAGGAGAGGGAAGGCTCAGGGCGGTGGAAGTGAGCCGGGTAGATGAGAATTTAAAGCCTATCCCCGGAACGGAAAAGGAATACCCCTGTGATACGCTGATCCTGTCGGTGGGGCTGATCCCTGAAAATGAGCTGTCGCTGATGGCGGGGGTGGAACTGGATCCCCGGACCAGGGGCGCGGTTGTGGATGAATTTTACCAGACGAATGTGTCTGGGATCTTTGCCGCGGGAAATGTGCTCCATGTCCATGATCTTGTGGATTTCGTATCTCTGGAGGCAGAGCGGCTGGCCCGGTCCGTGGCCTCTTTTTTAGAGGAGGGGCTTCCCGGGGCCGGCATCCAGGTGGAGACCGGCGGGTACGTGGGCTACACCGTGCCCCAGAAAATCACGGGCAGGCAGGATGCGGTTCTGTCCTTCCGGCCCAGACGCCCTCTGCGCGGCGCCTGTGTGGAGATCCGGCAGGACGGCGTCTGCCTTGTGAAAAAGAAGTATCCCCGGCTCCTTCCGGCGGAAATGGAGACCATCACGCTGCCGGCTTCAAAATTGATTTCCGATTCCAGTATAAAGGTGGTGACAAGCGGTGAATAAAACCTTTACCTGTATTTTATGCCCCAACGGATGTGAAATCCGCGTGCAGCTGGACGGCACGGAGATCCTTTTCGCCGATGGAAATAAATGCCCGAAGGGGGCAGCCTATGTGGAACAGGAGATAAAGAATCCCGTCCGCAATATAGCTTCTTCGGTGCTGGTAGTGGGCGGCACCATGCCCCTCTGCAGCGTCCGTCTGACCGCGCCGGTCCCGAAAAGCCGTATTTTTGATGTGATGGAAAAAATGAAAGAGATGAAAGTATCTGCCCCGGTAAAAGCCGGAGATGTGCTGATTCCAAATGTCCTGGGCCTGGGAAGCGATGTGATTGCCACCAGGAACGTGGAGAGACAGGAGACGGATGCATAGCGGCAGAAAGAGTAAAGCCCGGAAACGCCGATGATAAGCGTCTCCGGGCATAAGCAAAAGCAGATAGCGGGAATCGAACCCGTCTCTCCAGCTTGGGAAGCTAGCGTTCTACCGATGAACTATATCTGCATGTCTTACATTATAGAATGAATAGTTGAAAAAATCAAGACAAAAAAGAATTTTATTGAAGCTTTATTGAAGGATCTTTCCGGATACGGAAAGGAAGGCCGGCCTGTGCCCATGGTTCCGGGAGTACAGGCCGGCTGCCTGCGGAAAGAACCTATCCGGCCAGCTGGTCCAGAGAGCGGAAGCTATATCCCATTTCCTCCCAGCGGGTAAGCAGTTCATCGAGAATTTCCGCGTTGGTGGAGGAGGTACTGTGGAGAAGAACGATGGCCCCCGGATGGATCCGCCCCAGCAGCTTTTCAAAGGCCTCCTCTTTGGTGGGCTGGTCGTCCTGGTACCAGTCCACGTAGGCCAGGCTCCAGAAAAAAGTTGTGTATCCCATATCGCGGGCCATCTCCAGGTTGGCGGTGCTGTATTTTCCCTGGGGAGGCCGGTAATATTTTTTCATGGGTTCCCCGGTCAGCTCCTCATACAGCTGCTCCACGCCGGACAGCTCCTTTTCAAAGGCTTCTCTTGTGGAAATCTGCGACATATCCGGATGGGAGTATGTATGGTTTCCGACAATATGGCCCTCCTCCACCATGCGCTGCACGAGATCCGGGCAGGAGGAAATATAATTGCCCACCACAAAAAAGGCGGCGGGGGCCTGATGTTTTTTCAGAGCGTCCAGAATGGCGGGTGTGCAGCCATTCTCGTAGCCCGCATCGAAGGTAAGGTAGATTACTTTTTCTCGGGTATCCTGGGCATACCAGGCGTTATACCGGCGCAGTTCCTCGAAACTGGCATTGGCCGCCGGCGGCTGTCCCTCCTCCTGAAAGCTTAAGCCCCAGCTCTCCTCTGAGGGCTGGAGAACTGCGGAGGCTTCCCGGAGATCGGAGGTGCCCAGGGCGATTCCGCGCCCGGTCAGAAAGGCGGCGCCCAGCAGAAGCAGAGATGCGGCAATCTTCTTAATACTTTCTCTGGAAAACACAGAAAATCCTTTGGCGGTTTTGTTTACTATATGCGGAAGGATGGGCGCATATGAGGAAGGAAAATAACAGAAAAGTCTGAAAAATTAAAAAAGTTTAGAAAAATAAAAAAATTTAAAAAAACCGTTGACTTACAGAGGGAATGGTGGTATTATAATCCATGTCAGCGGGAGAGCCGCTGAGAACTGAAGAAGCAGGAATGGCGGAATTGGCAGACGCGCAGGCTTCAGGTGCCTGTGGTAGCAATATCGTGCGGGTTCAAGTCCCGCTTCCTGCATTTCTAAATGGATCAGGAAGATCCGGGAAACCTCGAAAATCCAGTACAGCGGATTTCGAGGATTTTTTTTGCCCGGAAGGAGGCGCTGCGGGAAAATTCAGCATCGCATAAAAGAATAAAAAACAGGGAGCTTTGTCTCCGCCTTCTGGCGGAAATAAAACTCCCTGTTTTTAGTTAAACGCCGGTCTGCGTCTGTCTCAGTGGCCGCCCTGCAGGTTTTTCACCGCGGTGGAGAGCATCAGCTTGATCCGGTTCAGCTGGTTCACCTCGGAGGCGCCGGGGTCGTAGTCCACGGCCACAATATTGGCCTTCGGATATTCCTTCCGGATGGCTTTGATAACGCCCTTGCCCACAATGTGATTGGGCAGGCAGGCAAAGGGCTGGATGCAGACGATGTTCATAACACCCGCATGGATCAGCTCCATCATTTCGCCGGTCAGGAACCATCCCTCCCCGGTCTGGTTGCCTACGGATACAATGGGAGAGGCGTATTTTGCCAGGTCCTTGATGTTGGCCGGAGGCGTAAAATGCTGGCTTCTGGCAAATTCCTTGGAGGCAGCGCTCCGCAGCCAGTTGATGGCCTTGATGCCCAGGTTGCAGAGAGCCGCTGTGGATTTCTTGGTGCCCAGGTGCTCTGCCTTGAAATTGGCGTTGTAAAAGCTGTACATGAAGAAATCAATCAGGTCCGGGCATACCGCCTCGGCGCCCTCCCGCTCCAAAAGCTCAGCCAGGTGGTTATTGGCCGCAGGCAGGAATTTTACCAGGATCTCGCCCACGATGCCAACCCGGGGTTTCTTCTCATCTGTGATGGGAAGACGGTCAAAATCCCGGATCATGGTGCGGCAGATCTGCTTGTACTTTTTAAAGGAGACCTTCGGCCCGCTGACAAAGTCGATGCAGATCTTTTCCCATTTTTTATGGAGCCGGTTGGCGGAGCCCTTTACCTTCTCGTAGGGACGCATCCGGTAGAGACATTTCATCAGGATATCTCCGAATACGGCGCCGAATACCACCCGGAGAGCCAACTTCGGCGTGATCTTGAAGCCGGGATTGGATTCCAGTCCGCTTAAGTTCAGAGAGATAACGGGAACGTATTCCATTCCCACCTTCTTCAGCGCGCGGCGGATAAAGCTGATATAATTGGAAGCACGGCAGCCGCCGCCGGTCTGGGTCATAATGACAGCGGTCCGGTGTGTATCGTACTTTCCGGACAGAAGTGCCTGCATGATCTGCCCCACCACCATCAGAGAGGGGTAGCAGGCGTCATTGTTCACGTATTTCAGGCCCACATCCACAGCGTCCTTGTTGTCGTTGCCCAGGATCTCCAGATGGTATCCCTCCGCGTTAAAGGCCGGTTCCAGAATATTAAAGTGAATGGGAGACATCTGCGGACAGAGGATCGTGTAATCCTTCCGCATTTCCTCGGTGAAAACAACCTTCTCGATGGAGGAGGGGCGGATGTCCCGTTTTTCCGGATTCTTTTCCCGGGCCCGCAGGGCTGCCAGCAGAGAGCGGACGCGGATCCGGGCGGCCCCCAGATTGTTGACCTCATCGATCTTCAGGCAGGTGTAGATCTTGCCGCTGCCGGTGAGAATATCATATACCTGGTCGGTGGTGACGGCGTCCAGGCCGCAGCCGAAGGAATTCAGCTGGATCAGATCCAGATCTTCCCGTGTTTTTACGTAGTTGGCGGCGGCGTAGAGGCGGGTGTGGTACATCCACTGGTCATTGACCCGCAGAGGCCGCTCCAGGGGCGCCAGATGGGACACGGAGTCCTCGGTCAGCACCGCAATATCATAGGAATTGATCATATCGGGGATGCCGTGATGGATCTCCGGGTCAATATGGTAGGGACGGCCCGCCAGGACGATGCCCCGGTGTCCGGTTTCCTCCATCCATTTCAGGGTTTCCTCGCCCTTCTTTTCGATATCCCTGCGCATGGCAGCCATTTCCTCCCAGCCGGCGTGGCAGGCTTCCCGGACCTCCTCCTCGGGTATCTGGGGAAAGACCTTGACCAGCTCATCAGCCAGGATCTGTTCGCTGGTAAGCGCCAGGAAGGGATTCATAAAGCGGATGTCCGGATCCTCCAGCTCGTCTACGTTGTTTTTAATATTTTCCGCGTAGGAGGTGACGATGGGGCAGTTGTAGTGGTTGACCGCGCTGGGATCCTCATTCCGCTCATAGGGAATGCAGGGATAGAAGATGAACTTCACGCCCTGTTTCAGAAGCCAGCTGATGTGGCCGTGGGCCAGTTTGGCCGGATAGCACTCGGACTCGCTGGGGATGGATTCAATGCCCAGCTCGTAGATCTTCCGGGTAGAAACCGGGGAGAGCACCACCTGGTAGCCCAGCTTCGTAAAGAAGGTGAACCACAGGGGATAGTTCTCGTACATGTTCAGGACTCTTGGGATACCCACCTTGCCCCGGGGCGCCTCATCCTCCGTCAGGGCGGCGTAGCCGAAGAGTTTTTTCATCTTATATTCAAAGAGGTTGGGAATGTGGTTGGCATTCTTCTCCTTGCCGATGCCCCGCTCACAGCGGTTGCCGCTGATATACTGGCGGCCGCCGGAAAAACGGTTGATGGTCAGACGGCAGTTATTGGTACAGCCCTTGCAGTTGGCCATCCTGGTGGAATACTGCAGGGTGTTGATCTTTTCAATGGGCAGCATGGTGGTCTCTTTGCCCTCACAGCGCTCTCTGGCAATAAGAGCCGCGCCGAAAGCGCCCATGATGCCTGCGATGTCGGGACGGATGGCCTCGCAGTCGGCGATCCGCTCAAAGCTTCTGAGCACCGCGTCGTTGTAGAAAGTACCGCCCTGGACCACGATGTGGTTGCCCAGCTCCGTGGCATCGGACACCTTGATGACCTTGTACAGAGCGTTCTTGATGACGGAATAGGCCAGACCGGCGGAGATATCCGCCACAGTGGCCCCTTCCTTCTGAGCCTGCTTTACCTTGGAATTCATAAATACGGTGCAGCGGGTACCCAGGTCGATGGGATGCTCCGCGAACAGTGCTTCTTTTGCAAAATCCTGAACGCTGTAGTTCAGGGACTGGGCAAAGTTTTCAATAAAGGAACCGCAGCCGGAAGAACAGGCCTCGTTCAGAAGAACGCTGTCCACGGCGTGATCTTTGATCTTGATGCACTTCATGTCCTGGCCGCCGATGTCCAGGATGCAGTCCACATCCGGATCAAAGAAGGCGGCGGCGGTGTAGTGGGCGATGGTCTCCACCTCGCCCTCATCCAGCATAAGAGCCGCCTTGATCAGCGCCTCGCCGTATCCGGTGGAACAGGAGTAGGCAATATGGGCGGAATCTGGCATCTGCGCATAGATTTCCTGGATGGCGCGGATGGAGGTGGCCAGAGGATTCCCCTGGTTGTTGCTGTAGAAAGAGTAGAGCAGCGATCCGTCTTCACCCACCACCGCCGCTTTGGTGGTGGTGGAGCCGGCATCGATGCCCAGATAACAGCTGCCCTCGTAGGTGGAAAAATCCGCAGTGGCCACATTGTTGACACTCTGACGCTCCAGGAAGGCATCATACTCTTCCTGGGAGGCAAACAGGGGCTCCATGCGGGCAACCTCAAAATCGATGGTTACGCCGGAGCGCAGCTTCTCCGCCAGATTCTTCAAAGGCACCTGGGCTTCCGGAGCGGCGTTCATGGCGGAGCCGATGGCTGCGAACAGATGGGAATTGTCCGGCACGATGGTGTGCTCCGCATCCAGCTTCAGCGTGCGGACAAAGGCCTGGCGCAGCTCCGGCAGGAAGTGCAGCGGGCCGCCCAGAAAGGCAATATGCCCCCGGATGGGCTTGCCGCAGGCCAGGCCGGAAATGGTCTGGTTGACCACGGCCTGGAAAATGGAGACTGCCAGATCCTCCTTGGTGGCTCCGTCGTTGATCAGGGGCTGGATATCCGTCTTGGCAAACACGCCGCAGCGGGCGGCAATGGGATAGATAGCCTTGTAGTCCCTGGCATATTCATTCAGTCCCGTGGCGTCCGTCTGCAGCAGAGAGGCCATCTGGTCGATAAAAGATCCTGTGCCTCCGGCGCAGATGCCGTTCATCCGCTGCTCGATGTTTCCCCCTTCAAAATAGATGATTTTCGCGTCCTCGCCGCCCAGCTCGATGGCCACATCCGTCTGGGGCGCGTAGTGCTGCAGGGCCGTGGAGACGGCGATTACTTCCTGGACAAAGGGCACCTCCAGATGGTTGGCCAGAGTCAGTCCGCCGGAGCCTGTGATCACCGGGCTGACGGAAATCCCCCCCAGCTTTTCGCAGGCCTCCGACAGAAGATCTGCCAGGGTCTCCTGGATATTGGCGTAGTGACGTCTGTAATCAGAAAAAAGCAGAGTATTCTCTGCGTCTAAAATCGCGACTTTTACCGTTGTGGAACCGGTGTCGATTCCCAGGGTATATCGTTTTTCGTTCATGTAAAAATCTCCTCACTTTCGCTTCTTATGATTATACGACAAGATCCGGGCAAATACAATTAGTAAAATCTCCGGCAAATAGGAAAAGAGTATAGCCTTAGGCTGTACGAAATATCTGAAGCGGGAGAGGGGTCGGTCATTGATTTTTGCGGGGGAACAGGCTATACTGTAGCCATTGAAAGAGAAAGGATTTGAAGAATGAACAGGACGCTGATCCAGTTTTTTGAGTGGTATCTGCCGGAGGACGGGCAGCATTGGAACCGTCTGGCCGGGGAATCCGGATATCTGGCTTCGCTGGGAATTACGGATGTATGGATGCCGCCGGCCTACAAGGGGCAGGCGGGAAAGAGTGATGTGGGCTACGGTGTTTATGACCTTTACGATCTGGGAGAGTTTGACCAGAAGGGAACAGTGGCCACCAAGTACGGTACCCGGGAGGAATATCTCCGGGCTGTGGAAGCCTGCCACCGGGCGGGGATGAAAGTATGGGCGGATATCGTGCTGAACCACCGCATGGGAGCGGATGAGGCGGAGACCGTCCGGGCCGGGGCTGTCAGCAGCCGGAACAGAAATCAGGAGATCGCCCCGGATGCCGAGATCCGGGCCTGGACAAAATTTACATTTCCGGGAAGAAAGGGAAAGTATTCGGACTTTGTCTGGGACTGGCACTGCTTCGACGGCGTGGACTGGGATGACCGGCAGAAGCAGCATCAGATTTTTGAGCTTGAGGGGAAGTCCTGGGAGACCGCTGTGGACAGTGAAAACGGGAACTATGATTACCTCATGGGCGCGGATCTGGACATGAAAAATCCGGCGGTGCTGGAAGAGCTGGACCGCTGGGGAAAGTGGTATCTGGACACGGTGGGAATGGACGGTTTCCGTCTGGATGCGGTGAAGCATATCAGCGCGGACTTCTTCCCCCGCTGGCTCGGAAAGCTCCGGAGGGACAGCGGCCGGGATCTGCCTGCGGTGGGAGAATACTGGCATCCGGATGCGCGGGTGCTGAAAAGCTATCTGGAGCAGTGCAGCCGCGTGATGCGGCTCTTTGACGTCCCCCTTCACTTTAAGTTCCGGCAGCTCTCCGGGGCGGACGGCAATTTTGATCTGGGAAGTCTTTTCCGGGATACGCTGGCCGGAATAGAGCCGGATTACGCGGTGACTTTTGTGGATAACCATGATACCCAGCCGGGGCAGGCTCTGGAGTCCTGGGTGGCGCCCTGGTGCAGGCCCCTGGCTTATGCCTGCATCCTTTTGCGAAGTGAAGGGCTGCCCTGTGTATTTTACGGGGATCTCTACGGCATTCCCCACAGCGGCATTCCGCCCGTTCCGGAGCTGGAGCGGCTGATGCTGGCCCGGAAGAGGTACGCCTACGGCCCCCAGAGGGATTATCTGGACAGCAGCGATGTGATCGGCTGGGTCCGGGAGGGGGATCCGGCCCATCCGGGTTCCGGTATGGCCGTGGCGCTGACGGACCGGGGAGAGGGCCGGAAAAGGATGTACGCGGGCCCCGGGTTTGCCGGACGCCTGTTCCTGGATTTTCTGGGGAACCGCAGGGAAGCCGTCCGGATCGGGGCCGACGGCTGGGCGGATTTTCCGGTGAACGGCGGGTCGGTGTCCGTGTGGGTACCGGCATCCTGAAAGAGACAGAGAGGAAGAAGGACAGAGGAGAGAGAACATGAGCGAATATAAGATTCTGAAAACTGAGGGCAGAGCCAAGCGGGCGGAATTTCACACGGTGCACGGAGTGATCCAGACCCCGGTATTTATGAATGTGGGCACCGTGGCGGCCATTAAAGGGGCCGTCTCCACGGAGGATCTGGAAGGCATCGGCACCCAGGTGGAGCTGTCCAATACCTACCATCTGCATGTGCGTCCCGGTGATGAGGTGGTAAAGAAGCTGGGAGGTCTTCACAAATTCATGTCCTGGAACAAACCCATACTTACCGACTCCGGCGGCTTCCAGGTGTTTTCTCTGGCCACGCTGCGGAAGATTAGGGAAGAGGGCGTCTATTTCCACTCCCATGTGGACGGGCGGAAAATTTTTATGGGCCCGGAAGAGAGTATGCAGATCCAGTCCAATCTGGCTTCCACCATTGCCATGGCCTTTGATGAGTGCCCCTCCAGCGTGGCGGAGCGATCCTACGTCCAGGCATCCGTGGACCGGACGGCCCGGTGGCTCCAGAGATGTAAAGTGAAGATGCAGGAGCTGAATCAGCGTGAGGATACGATCAACAGGCAGCAGCTCCTTTTCGGCATCAACCAGGGGGCCATCTATCCGGATATCCGCATCGACCACGCCAAGAGGATCAGCGAGATGGAACTAGACGGCTACGCTGTTGGCGGACTGGCCGTAGGGGAGAGTCATGAGGAAATGTACCACATCCTGGAGGAGGTGGTTCCCTATCTGCCCAAGGACAAGCCTACGTATCTGATGGGCGTGGGCACGCCGGCCAATATCCTGGAGGGCGTGGAGCGGGGCATCGATTTCTTTGACTGCGTGTACCCCAGCCGCAACGGCCGTCACGGACATGTGTACACGAACCGCGGCAAGCTGAACCTTTTAAACGCCCGGTATGAGCTGGATGACCGTCCGATTCAGGAGGGCTGCGGCTGCCCGGCCTGCCGCCGGTACAGCCGGGCCTATATCCGGCACCTTCTGAAGGCAAAGGAGATGCTGGGCATGCGGCTCTGCGTGCTACACAATCTGTATTTTTATAATCATTTAATGGAAGAGATCCGGGAGGCTCTGGATCAGGAACGGTTCCCGGCCTACAAGAAAGAGAAGCTGGAAGGCTTTGCGGCAGGAGAGACCTGAAAAAAATCGATGGATCGGAAGCAGGAGAGCAAGACGGAACGTCTATTTTATGGCAAAGAAAATTAAGAAAGAAATGGAATGGTTTGGCAGAAAGCAAATCGTTCGGGATAAAGGAGGTGGCCGGGATGGGAACTGTTCATCGATCTCTGCTTTATATCAGAAGAAAAAAGGGAAGAACGGCTCTGGCGCTTCTGATATTGTTCCTTTTATCCTTGGCCGTACTGATTTCTGTCAGTATTCAAAGAAGCGTGGCTGAAGAGATAACTGAGCTGAAGAGAAGCATGGGGTCCACTTGTTACAGATGGCATGATTGAGAAAATCTCCCAGATAGAAGGAGTGAGCGCTTACGAAATAAATACATATTCGCACATATGGACAGAATTGAAATTACGGCCGGGAGCCTGGATGAAGTCGGAAGCCCCTCCGAATGAACTGGTGACAGCGGATTATATAGAGATGAGCAGCCAAACGACATACGCTTTAAACTGCAGGACGGGAGAACTTCATCCGTATTTCCGCAGTGGGGCCTTTGAGGTCATCCGAGGGCGGAATGTACAGGCGGGGGATCGTTATAAAACGGTGATTTCTGAAAATCTGGCGAAACGGAACGGACTGGACCTGCATGATACATTTCGCGTAGAAATTAAGGAGGGCATGATGGGGCCGGCAGTGAAGCGTACGAGGTGGAAAAACTTCCGGAGGAAAGCTTGATTTCCATCCATAAGGTGAGTTCGGGGCAGATAGAGCTGGAAGCGTTTCAAAATATTTCAGATATCTGTATCACTGGCGTGTGTGTCTGCGCTGCCGGCACAGGAAGTATTACTGTAGGATTTTTCAAAACAGGGAAGGAGACGCAGCCGCTGTAATTCAGGAGAACCCGGGATTACAGCGGCTTAGGAAAAGTTTCAGCGGTTATACACATTTAGATCCAGCAGTCCCTCTGTTTTGGCCACGGCCAGGGAGACGGCGGCGTCTCCGGTAGTGTTGGAGGTGGCACGGAACATGGACAGAATCGGATCAATGCCCATAAGAAGGCCGACCGCTTCCACCGGCACACCGATCTGTACCAGCAGTACAGACAGACAGATAAAAGCGGATCCGGGAACTCCGGGAGCGCCGATTGACAGGATCAGGAGGCAGTAAACAGCAATCATGCAGGCCATTCCGGCAATGACGGTGCCCATAAGTCCCAGCAGGGACAGGAGCGTATCGGTGCCTGTCTGCAGGATCAAAGAGATCACGGAGCAGAATACGGCCAGAGGTACGAATTTGATAATCAAAGTAGTAATCTTCAGAAACAGAGTGTTGCAGGCTTCGAAAAAGTCTTTCAGAGGCTTGGAATAGTCCCCGATCATGCCCACGGCAATGCCGCACAGGAGGGCGATAAAAATAATCTGCAGCATATCTGCATTCAGGAACGGCAGCACAAAATTATCCGGCACAATATTGATAACCGTATCCAGCATGGAAACGCTCGTGGTTTCCACGGAAGCGGCAGCTGCCTGAGCGGAATCCAGCATGCTGGGACTGCCGGGCTGAAACAGAAAGAAGATGCCGAGACCTACGCCGATGGCGATAAAAGTGGTAAAGAGATACATACCCATAACTTTTGCGCCGATCTTGCCGAACTCCGCCAGATTGCTGAAATTGGAGATACAGGAGACGATAGAGAAAAATACGACGGGGCCGACCACCATTTTCAAAGCATTCAGGAACATGGTTTTTACCGGCGTGAAACAGTAGGTGTCCATGCCCTGAGTCAGAAATTCGGGGAAGGCAAATTTTAGGAGGAAGCCGAGGGCAATGGCCAGCACCAGAGCTCCCAGAGTCATCCACAGGGCTTTTTTTTCGGATTTTTTTGCGGTGATGACAATGGTATTCCGATGATTTTTATGTTTATATTTCAGATTGTCCTGAAAAGAACGGAGCACCAGATTGCGGATGGCCATCTCCGTATCGTAGTCCACATCCTCTATTTCCAGAGGAATACCGAAACTGGAATTCTCTGCCAGGTCAAAGGATTCCCCGGAGGATGACAGACGGATGGAGATGGTGCCAAGACGCCGAATGACAGCGATCTGAAGCAGGGCTCCCGCGTCTGTATGCGAAGAAAGTTTGACCAGGGATTCTTCAGCTGCCAGAAGTATGCGGTTGACGGCTTTCGGCTTAAGGCGCAAAGACTTCAGGGTTTCCTGAAGGTAATCCATTCCCTGTCCGATACCTGTAGTGTCAGCAGTGACTGTGAGCATGTCAGAAACCTCCTATAAAGTGAATGATTGATATCAGGATACCATAATTGTCAGAAAAGAACAACTCATGAGGAAAGAAGGAGGGTTTTGCTTGACATTTTATACATGCAAAGATAGCATAAGATTTAAGAAAAGATGAGAGAGGAGCAGTCATGAAGAAGGCATCAAGAAGAGCATCCGTTAAGATTGTGCTGCTGATTGGTTTGGCCGTGGGGATTGCTGCCGTTTATTTTTGGGGAAAGAATTATTTTTCTTCTCATTTCTATCCGGGGACAGTGGTCAACGGGATCGACTGCGGAGGAATGACTGCGGAAGCAGTAAAGGAGGAGATCCAGAAGGAGCTGCAGAGATATACGCTGGTACTCCGGGAACGGGGAGGAGCGGAGGAAACGATTACAGGGGAGCAGCTGGCTGTCAGATATGCAGACGACGGCGGTGTGGACGCGCTGCTCTCCGCTCAGAAGGACAGCCTCTGGTTCCTGGCTGTGGGCCGGAGTCATTCTTACCAGGTGGCAGAGGCATTTACTTATGAAGAGGCGGGAATTTCGGAACTTTTGGGCCGGCTGAAATGTTTTCAGCAGGAAAATATAACGCCGCCCTCCGATGCTTTTGTGGAGGATACCGGAACGGCCTTTGCAGTGAGTCCGGAAGTGCAGGGGAATCTTCTGGACCGAGACAGGACTGCGGCTGCGGTCAAAGAAGCTGTGGAAACCGGAAAAACGGAAATAGATCTGGACGCGCTGGGACTGTACGAACAGCCTTCTGTGCTTAGCACGGACCCGAAGCTGCAGGAGGAGGCGGATTTTCTGAACCGTATGACGGCCGCAAGCATCACCTACGATTTCGGGGACCGGCAGATGACGGTGGACCGGGAAGCAATCAAAAACTGGATTGTAAAGGGAGAAGACGGAGAATATGTATTAGACCGCGGCCAGATGCTTCAGTGGGTCACGCAGATGGCCTATGAGACGGATACATTCGGACTGGAGCATACATTTACAACCACCTCCGGAGCGGTTATCACACTGGCGGCCGGCGGGGATTACGGCTGGGTGATAGACCGGGAGGCCACAACAGAGGCTCTTCTTCAGATGGTGCAGGAGGGACAGACGGCAACGGTCGAGCCGGTTTACCTGTATGAGGGAGCGGACCGGTCGGTCAATGATATCGGAGATACGTATGTGGAAATCTGTATCGTGGAACAGCGGATGTGGTGCTATCAGGATGGGCAGCTGATCGTGGACACTCCGGTGGTGACCGGCTGCCATTCCACCGGATACGATACGCCTTCCGGAAGCGTGTGGGCCATCGATGCAAAGGAGGAGGGCGCCCACTTTGACACGTATAACAGTGATGTAGACTTCTGGCTGCCCTTTAACGGAGACTGCGGCATCCACGATGCCTCCTGGCGGGGGGAGGACGCATCCGGCTACGGCGGGGATATCTGGCAGACCAATGGTTCCCACGGCTGCGTCAATACACCCCGCAGCGCGGCCCAGACGATTTTTAATGCCATGGAGATCGGATATCCGGTCGTTGTGTATTACAGCGTGGACCAGGTTGTGGGACCGGAACCTACCCAGGATGTGGAGATGGGGTAAAGAAAACGCTTGCCATTTAGGAAACGATTGTGTATTATATTACTAGTGCGCGGATGCGTTTAAGAGTAGCTGAAAATAGCAGGAGGAAAGAAAAGAATGATTTTTGCAAGTGAGACATCAACAGCATCATCTTCCGGCGGCATGGGAATGATGCTTATCGGGATCGTAGTTCTGGTGGCGCTGATGTATTTTATGATGATCCGTCCCCAGAAGAAGGAGCAGAAGCGGATGCAGTCCATGCTTTCCGATCTGGCCGTGGGCGATGCGATCGTGACCAACAGCGGTTTTTACGGAACGGTCATCAATATTACCGAAGACGATGTGATCGTGGAGTTCGGCAACAACAGAAACTGCCGGATCCCCATGAGAAAATCGGCCATTGCGGCGGTTGAGAAGCCGGAGGAGGCAGCGGCGGCTGCCGAGAAGGAGACGAAGAAGGACTCCAAGACGGAAAAGGTCGAGACAAAAAAGAAATAAAAGAAAAACGGAAAGTCCACAGAACAGGATGGCCGGAAGGGAGTCCTGTTCTGTGGATTTTTTACAGCGGCAGGCGTTTTGGACGGAGTTTCTTGCGGTTTTTGTTGAAAATTCCGTAATATTGAAGTATCATATTACTTATATCGGCCCGGCTGGACGCCGGGACGGAGTGGAAAGAGAAAAGAGGGATAGCTATGGAATATAAGATCGGATTGATCCGGGGCGATGGAATCGGCCCGGAAATTGTAAATGAAGCAAAAAAGGTGCTGGATGCTGTCTGTGAAAAGTACGGGCACACCTTCCATTATTCAGATATGCTGCTGGGCGGCGCGTCGATCGATGCCACCGGACTGCCTCTGACGGAGGAGACAGTGGCGGAGGCGAAAACCTGCGATGCGGTGCTGATGGGATCCATCGGAGGCGACGCGGCCACCTCTCCCTGGTACCGGCTGGAGCCCTCCAGACGCCCGGAGGCCGGCCTGCTGGGAATCCGCAAGGCTCTGAACCTGTTTGCCAATGTGCGTCCGGCTTACCTGTATGACGAGCTTAAGGCCGCCTGCCCCTTAAGAGATGAGGTGATCGGGAAGGGCTTTGATATGGTGATCATGCGGGAGCTTACCGGCGGTCTGTATTTCGGCGAGAGAAAAACGTATGAGGAGAACGGCGTCCGTACGGCTGTGGATACCCTGATCTATAATGAAAATGAGATCCGGCGGATCGCAAAGAGGGCCTTTGAGATTGCCGGAAAGAGAAGAAAGAAAGTCACCAGCGTCGATAAAGCCAACGTGCTGGATTCATCCAGACTGTGGCGCTCCGTGGTGGAGGAAACAGCCCGGGAATATCCGGACATTACTCTGGAGCATATGCTGGTGGACAACTGCGCCATGCAGCTGGTCAGGGATCCGGGCCAGTTTGATGTAATCCTGACGGAGAATATGTTCGGAGATATTCTGTCCGATGAGGCCAGCATGGTGACGGGCTCCATCGGGATGCTCTCTTCCGCCAGCCTGAATGAGACCAGCTTCGGCCTCTATGAGCCAAGCCACGGTTCAGCTCCGGATATCGCGGGAAAGAATCTGGCCAATCCGCTGGCCACGATCCTCTCCGCAGCCATGCTGCTCCGCTATTCTCTCGATCTGGACGCGGAGGCGGATGCCGTGGAGGCGGCAGTGCAGAAGGTGCTGAAGGAAGGGTACCGCACCGGCGATATTATGTCGGAGGGATGCAGAAAAGTATCTACCACGGAGATGGGATCTCTGGTGGCAGCGAAAGTTGGAGGAGATGAGAAGGATGAGAAGTGATGCAGTGAAGAAGGGGATGCAGTCAGCCCCCCACAGAAGCCTTTTTAACGCGCTGGGAATGACGAAGGAAGAGCTGGAGCGGCCTCTGGTGGGCATTGTCAGCTCCTATAATGAGATTGTACCGGGACACATGAACCTGGATAAGATTACGGAAGCTGTAAAGATGGGCGTGGCCATGGCGGGAGGAACTCCCATCGTCTTCCCGGCGATCGCTGTCTGCGACGGGATTGCCATGGGCCATATCGGAATGAAATATTCCCTGGTAACCAGAGATCTGATTGCCGATTCCACAGAGGCCATGGCCATGGCGCATCAGTTCGACGCTCTCGTCATGATCCCCAACTGTGATAAAAATGTGCCGGGTCTTCTGATGGCCGCGGCGAGAATCAACGTTCCCACTGTATTTGTCAGCGGAGGCCCCATGCTGGCCGGCCATGTCCACGGAGAGAAGAGAAGCCTTTCCTCCATGTTTGAGGCGGTGGGCGCGTACACGGCGGGAACCATCACAGAGGAAGATGTGGATGAGTTTGAGTGCAAGGCATGTCCCACCTGCGGGTCCTGCTCCGGCATGTACACGGCCAACAGCATGAACTGCCTGACGGAGGTGCTGGGCATGGGACTTCGGGGCAACGGAACCATCCCCGCCGTCTATTCCGAACGCCTGAAGCTGGCCAAACATGCCGGCATGCAGGTGATGGAGCTGCTGAAGAAAAATATCCGGCCCCGGGATATTATGACGAAGAACGCGTTTTTGAATGCTCTGACCGTAGATATGGCTCTGGGCTGCTCCACAAACAGCATGCTGCATCTTCCGGCCATTGCCCATGAGGTGGGATTTGATTTCCTGCCGGAGCTGGCCAATGAGATCAGCGCCAGAACGCCGAACCTCTGTCATCTGGCGCCGGCCGGACATACCTATATAGAAGATCTGAACGAGGCGGGAGGCGTCTACGCGGTGATGAACGAGCTTTCCAGGAAGGATCTTCTGCATCTGGACTGCATGACTGTTACGGGCAGGACGGTGGGTGAGAATATCCGCGGCGTTCAGAATAAGAATCCCGAGGTGATCCGTCCCATAGACAATCCCTACAGCCAGACGGGCGGCATCGCCGTTCTGAAGGGGAACCTGGCTCCGGATACGGCGGTGGTGAAGCGCTCCGCCGTCTGCGAGGAGATGATGGTTCATGAGGGCCCGGCCAGAGTCTTTGACTGTGAAGAGGATGCCATTGCGGCGATCAAGGGCGGAAAGATTGTTGCGGGCGATGTGGTGGTTATCCGCTATGAGGGACCGAAGGGCGGCCCGGGCATGCGGGAAATGCTGAATCCCACCTCGGCCATTGCGGGCATGGGGCTTGGCTCCACCGTGGCCCTGATTACGGACGGCCGCTTCTCCGGCGCTTCCCGGGGCGCTTCCATCGGACACGTGAGCCCGGAAGCCGCCGTGGGCGGCCCCATCGCCCTGGTGGAAGAGGGAGATCGGATCCGCATTAATATTCCGGAAAATAAGCTGGAGCTTGCCGTTCCGGAGGAGGTGCTGGAAGAGCGGCGGAAGAACTGGAAGCCCAGAAAGCCCAATGTAACCACCGGCTATCTGGCCCGGTACGCCAAAATGGTGACCAGCGCCAATCGCGGGGCGATCCTGGAAATTCCGGACTGACGGGGCCAGGGTTTTTGGAAGAGAAGCCGCCGGACGGCATACGATAGAGCGAAAGGAGATATTGCCATGCAGTTAAATGGTTCACAGATCATCATTGAATGTTTAAAGGAGCAGGGAGTGGACACGGTGTTCGGGTATCCCGGAGGCACGATCCTGAATGTTTATGATGAGTTATACAGGCACCCGGAGATCCGCCATATTCTCACATCCCATGAGCAGGGGGCTTCCCATGCGGCGGACGGATATGCCAGGGCAACGGGAAAGGTGGGCGTGTGTTTTGCCACCAGCGGCCCCGGAGCCACAAACCTGGTGACGGGAATTGCCACGGCCTATATGGATTCCGTGCCGGTGGTGGCTATCACGGCCAATGTGGGAACGTCCCTCCTGGGCAAGGACAGCTTCCAGGAAATTGATATTGCGGGCGTTACCATGCCGATTACAAAATACAGCGTAATTGTCAAGGATATACAGGTGCTGGCCAGGACCATCCGCAAGGCGTTCCGCATCGCCCGCTCGGGACGTCCGGGACCGGTGCTTGTGGACGTGACCAAGGATGTCACGGCGGCCATGTGTGAATATACTTATATGGAGCCGGAAAAGATCCTGCCGAAGACCGATCTGATCCGCCAGGAGGATCTGGAGAAGGCGGCCCGGATGATCTCTGCGTCGAAAAAGCCTTTTCTGTTTGTGGGCGGCGGCGCGGCCATCGCCGGGGCGGACCAGGAGGTCCGGGAGCTGGCGGCAAAGATCCAGGCGCCGGTCTGCGACAGCCTCATGGGTAAGGGAACCTTCCCGGGTACGGATGAGACTTATACGGGCATGCTTGGCATGCACGGCACCAAGGCTTCCAATCTGGGCATGTACGCCTGTGATCTCGTAATCGTGCTGGGAGCAAGATTTTCAGACCGGGATGTGGGAGACACGAAGCATTTCGCAAATCAGGCAAAGATATTGCAGATTGATGTGGATCCGGCGGAGATAAACAAGAATGTGCGGGTGGACGCGGAGATCATCGGAGACGTAAAGGAAGTCCTGCGCCGGCTTCTGCCCATGCTGCCGGAGGAGAAGCATCCGGAGTGGCTTCAGGAGATGGAGGCGCTGAAGGAGAAATATCCCATGACCTATCACCAGGAGGGCTTAAGCGGCCCCGGCATCGTGGAGGAGATCTACCGGGTGACGAAGGGCGATGCGCTGATCTGCACCGATGTGGGGCAGCACCAGATGTGGACGGCTCAGTATTATAAGTATACGAAGCCGCGCACGCTGCTTACTTCCGGAGGCCTGGGAACCATGGGATACGGCCTGGGTGCCGCCATGGGCGCGAAGTGCGGCCGGCCGGATAAAACGGTCATCAACGTGGCCGGAGACGGCTGCTTCCGCATGAATATGAATGAGATTGCCACTCTGGTAAGATATAATATTCCTGTGGTAGAAGTGGTGATCAACAATCATGTACTGGGAATGGTCCGCCAGTGGCAGACGCTTTTCTACGACAAACGCTACTCCCAGACCATCCTCAATGATAAGACAGACTTTGTAAAAGTTGCCGAGTCCATGGGGGCCGCAGGTATGCGGGTGACGAAGAAAGAAGAGTTTGCCCCGGCGCTGGAGAAGGCAATTTCCCTGGGAGTCCCGGTGGTGCTCGACTGCCAGATCGACTGTGATGACAAGGTATTTCCCATGGTGGCCGCCGGCGGCGCCAACAGCGAGGTATTTGATGAGAAAGACCTTGCGGAAAAGAACGCTTGACGGAAAAGACAGAATAGATGTATGATGGTATCGTGCGGACCCGAATTTCCGGGTCCGCAGATAATGTTGTTTAAAAATTAGGATGCTAGATATGGAAACAGGAGGAGAGAGAAATGAGCAGAGTATACAATTTCTCAGCAGGCCCCGCCGTTCTGCCGGAGGAGGTTTTGAGGGAAGCCCAGGAGGAGATGCTGGATTACCGCGGCTGTGGGATGTCCGTAATGGAGATGAGTCACCGCTCAAAAATGTTTGATGATATCCTGAACGAGGCGGAAGCAGATCTCCGGGAGCTTCTGAATATTCCGGATGATTATAAGGTTCTGTTTCTGCAGGGAGGAGCCTCCCTGCAGTTCGCGCAGATTCCCATGAATCTCATGAAGAACCGTGTGGCCGACTACATTGTCACGGGCCAGTGGGCCAAGAAAGCGTGGCAGGAGGCTCAGAAGTTCGGAACTGCCAATAAGATCGCGTCCTCGGAGGATAAGACGTACAGCTACATCCCGGACTGCTCGGATCTTCCCATCAGCCCGGATGCGGACTATGTATACATTTGTGAAAACAATACCATTTACGGAACCAAGTATAAGACGCTGCCCGACACCAAGGGCAAGCTTCTGGTGTCTGACGTTTCATCCTGCTTCCTGTCGGAGCCCATGGATGTGACGAAGTACGGCATTGTATACGGCGGTGTGCAGAAGAATATCGGACCGGCCGGCATGGTGATTTCCATTATCCGGGAGGATCTGATCACGGATGATGTTCTGCCGGGCACCCCCACCATGATGAAGTTTAAGACCCAGGCGGACGCCGGATCGCTGTACAATACGCCCAACTGCTGGTGCATCTACATCTGCGGCAAGGTATTCAAATGGCTGAAAAAGATGGGCGGCCTCTCTGCCATGAAGGAGAGAAACGAGAAAAAGGCAAAGGTGCTCTATGATTTCCTGGATTCCAGCAGGCTGTTCCGCGGAACGGTGGAGAAAGAATCCCGTTCTCTGATGAATGTTCCCTTTGTAACCGGAGACAAGGATATGGATGCCAAGTTCGTAAAAGAAGCGCAGGCGGCAGGCCTGGAAAACCTGAAGGGTCACCGCACGGTGGGAGGCATGCGTGCCAGCATCTATAATGCCATGCCGATGGAGGGCGTAGAGGCTCTGGTGGCATTTATGAAAAAGTTTGAAGAGGAGAATGCGTGATGTTTCAGTATAGCTGTTTAAATCCGATTTCAGAGGTGGGTCTCCGGGAGTTCGGGGACGGGTATGCCAGGACTGAGAAGATAGAGGAGGCAGATGCCATCCTGGTCCGGAGCGCGAAAATGCATGATATGGAGCTGCCGGAGAAACTGACCGCTGTGGCCAGGGCCGGGGCGGGCGTTAACAATATTCCTCTGGAGCTCTGCGCGGAACACGGAATCGTGGTATTCAACACGCCGGGAGCCAATGCCAACGGTGTAAAGGAACTGGTGCTGGCAGGCATGCTACTGGCCTCCAGAGATATTGTCGGCGGTGTGGAATGGGTAAAGAGCCAGGAGGACAATCCGGAAGTGGGAAAGCTGGCGGAGAAGCAGAAAAAGCAGTTCGCCGGCTGTGAGATCAGCGGAAAGAAGCTGGGGATCATCGGCCTGGGCGCCATCGGGCAGCTGGTGGCAAACGCGGCCACCCATCTCGGCATGGATGTGTATGGCTATGATCCGTATATTTCCGTGGACGCGGCCTGGAATCTGTCCCGCTCCATCCATCACATTCAGGATGTGAATGATATCTACCGGGACTGCGATTACATCACCATTCATGTGCCGCTGCTGGACAGTACCCGGGGTATGATCAGCCGGGAGGCCATCGGGATGATGAAGGAGGGCGTTGTGATTCTGAACTTTGCCCGGGATGTGCTGGTGGATGAGGACGCTCTGGTGGAAGCCCTGAAGTCCGGCAAGGTGAAAAAATATGTGACGGATTTTGCCAATCCCACGGTGGCCGGCGTGCCGGGCACGCTGATTACGCCCCATCTGGGAGCTTCCACGGAGGAGGCTGAGGATAACTGCGCGGTGATGGCGGTGAAGGAGATCCGCGATTATCTGGAGAACGGAAATATTAAGAATTCTGTAAACTATCCCAACTGTGATATGGGAAGATGTTCCGCTGCGGGAAGAATTGCCATCAACCACAGAAATATTGTAAATATGATCAATCAGTTTACGAAGGTGATCGGCGATGCGGGCATCAATATTTCAGATCTGACCAATAAGAGCAAAGAAAATTACGCATATTCTCTGATCGACCTGGAAGAGCCGGCGACGGAGGAGATGGTGCGCGCCCTGGAGGCCATTGACGGCGTACTGAAGGTGCGTGTGGTGAAATAAAAGCAGAAGAAAGAGGGCTGCGGCAGAATTGAAAGATTTTGCGGCAGCCCTTGTGCGCCTGCATGAAATTATGAGGAGGAATCAGTGATGGCAAGGATAAGACCGTTCCGGGCGCTCCGCCCTGCAGAGGGAAAGGAGGCAGCGGTGGCTGCCCTCCCCTACGATGTGTACAGCCGCGCGGAGGCAAGAGAAAAGGTGAAGGGAGACAGCCTTACCTTTCTTGGCATTGACCGGCCGGAGACGCAGTTTCCGCCGGAGCAGGATATGTATGCGGCCTGTGTTTATCAAAAAGGTGCGGAGATGCTCCGGGAAATGGAGAAAGAGGGGATTTTCATACAGGATGAGGCGGCCTGTTTTTATATTTACGAGCTGACCATGGACGGGCAGGCCCAGACAGGCCTGGTGGCCTGTTCTGCTGTGGACGATTATCTGTCCGGGGTTATCAAGAAGCATGAAAATACCCGGCGGGACAAGGAGGAGGACCGGATCCGCCATGTGGATGCCCTGAGCGCCCAGACGGGCCCCATTTTCCTGGCCTACCGGGCCGAGGACCGGATCCGGCAGATCCTCAGACGGGAGAAAGAGGCGCCGGCCCTGGCGGATTTTACTTCCGAGGACGGCGTCCGGCACCGGATATGGAAGATTGCGGAGTATGACATAATAGAAGAGATTACGGGGATTTTCGGGGAGATCAGCCACACATACATCGCAGACGGACACCACCGGGCGGCCTCCGCCGTGGCAGTTTCCGTGATGCGGAGAGAGGAACATCCGGATTACACCGGGGAGGAAGAATTCAATTATTTTCTGTCCGTACTTTTTCCGGATGATGAGCTGCGTATTCTGGATTATAACCGTGTGCTGAAGGATCTGAACGGGCATACGGAGGAGCAGATTCTGGCCGCGTTCCGGGAGGCATTCACCGTGGGCGCTCCGGAGACGGCTCCGGTGCGGCCGGCGCAGAAGGGGGAAATGGGCCTCTGTCTGGGCGGATGCTGGAGGCGTCTCCGGGTGCGGCAGGAAAGAGTGAAGACAGATCCGGTGGGCAGCCTGGATGTGGCCTATCTGCAGAGAGAGATCCTGGAGCCGGTATTCGGCATCCGGGATCCCAAAACAGATAAAAGAATTGATTTTGTGGGAGGCATCCGGGGCCTGGAAGAGCTGGAGCGGCGGTGCCGGGAAGACTGCGCGGCAGCCATTTCCCTGTATCCCACCTCCATGGAGGAGCTTTTCGCGGTGGCGGACGCGGGGCTTTTGATGCCGCCGAAGTCCACCTGGTTCGAGCCGAAGCTCCGGAGCGGACTGTTTATACATAAAATTGAAAGCTGACATCCGGCTCCCGCAGAAGCCGGAAGGACAGTTCCAGGTACAGCCGTGTGTCGTAGTCGGCCAGGTTCAGGTGCGTCAGCTCCAGGATCCGCTCCATGCGGTTGATAAACGTGCTGCGGTGGATATACAGCTTTTCCGCAGCCTTTGACATGTTAAACTGCTGTTCAAAATACATAAGAAGCGTTGCGTAGTAGCTGGTCTGCCGCTGCTGGTCGTGCTCACGGAGCGTGAGCAGGGCCGGGTGGCAGACCTGTTCCGGTTTAAAGATGCCTGTCCCGTAGGAAAGAAGATATTCCAGTCCGTAATCGTTAAAGCGGAAGTACCAGCGGGTGCTGTCTTTTTTTTTGCCGAATTCCAGCGCGTAAACTGCCTGGCGGAAGTATACGCTGATCTCCCGCAGGCCGGTAAAGACCCGGCTGCACCCGGCCACCATCAGGCCGTCCCGGACCAGATACGCCAGGGACTGATAAAATTCCGAAAGCTTATCGGCGCCGTAAAGAGTCAGGTTCAGAAGCAGGGCCACGTTTCCCTGATGCTCCACCGCGCAGGCGCCCCGCCACCGTTCTTCCACCTGCGAGATCAGATAAGGGGGATACAGATCTCTTTTCAGCCGGTGTTCCGGAAGGAAGAGAACCATCAGATAGCTGTGTTCTTCCGCCCAGCCGGTATTCTGGCCCAGCCGGCTGATGTCCCGGAGATGGGGAACCTTTCCGGACAGGCTGTCGGAGAGAAAAGAGTGCAGATACGTCTGGACGGAGGAGGTGAACTGGAAGGAGCCGAACCGCTGGAGAAGCATTTCGATGCATTCCGCCAGCTTTTCCAGAATGGGGCTGCGCCGTCCGCGGCAGTTGGCATCCTCGGCCGCCATAACCAGGCGCCCGCAGTATTTTCCTCCCGAGCGGAAATTGTAGAGCAGATAATTCTTGTCGTAATCAAATTCAAAAATTCCCCGCGCGGTTTCCAGATTCCGAAAATGGGGGTTGGAGATGATGTCGTTTACCGTGTCCAGATTGATCTGTCCTTCGTCTGAGAACAGGGCGTAGGGGGTATCCGGCTCGTGTTCCGAGGCAATGATGTTAAACTGGTTGTCCAGCAGGCAGACGGGAATCCGGAAGCACTGATAGGTGTAGCGGATCAGGTTCCGGAAATCCTGAAATTTCTCCACAATCTGCAGGCACGTGTTCTCCCATTCATCATAAAAGTCATACAGCTGCTGCAGTTTGTTGTAGATGACATCGGGATTCTCACTTTCCGGCAGGACGAAAAGTGATGCCCCTCCGGAGGGCTGCGGCGGGTTATCGGAAAAACATAAAAATGTTTCCGGCAGCGGGGGAGGGCTGCCGGAGCCCAGAAGAAGAAGATGGCCGGACTGGCCGGAAGCGCCGGTATAATACAGAGGCCTCCCAAGCTCCGGGTTCTGTCCTTCTCCGGGAATGTACAGGACAGAATGTTGTTTGGACAGATGAAAATATATGATATCGCTGTTTAATTTCATGGGTAAATCCTCTCATATCCCGTTTTTCTGTGCAAAATGCAGATAAAATGACATTTTTCACACACTACAAATTGTAGTGTGCAGAAGGCGAAAAGTCAACTGTTTTAATGGATTTACGAAAAGGTCTTTATCCCATATAATATGGTTAAATCAATTTTTGGTAACCCATTACTACTCTATACACATGGAAAGGGCAGAGCTTAACGGCTTTGCCTTTTCTGTTTTTGGCGGCAGCCTGCCCGGGACACAGAAAATTCATTTGCAAAATCTGTGTAAAATGTTTACAATAAAACCATATTTGTATTTTTCGTAAGGGAAAATATAGGACTGAAAGGAAGGCTCGTGTTCTGAAATGATGCAAATGTGGAAAGAGAAGCTCAGGGAAAAGGGAGGAAGGCGCCATCTGATCTTCTGGGGAATTTACTGGGGAATTACACTGGCCCTGATTCTGGGGCATCTCCCGCTTCTTACCAGCGCGGAGGGAGGGGCACATCTGCCCTACTGTCTGGCCGTGGCCGGGATGCTGATCCTCTTCGCGGTGCTGGTATGGCTGTGCGAGAGAATGTGGACCAGGGATGTCAGCAGAAGAGAAAAGAAAAGGATTACCATCTGGCATTTTCTGATCCTGTTTGCCGATTCCATCTACCTTTTCTGGGCTATGGAGTTTGTCAATAATAACCAGTTCACGGAGATGGAATTCGGCTACATGGCGCTGAATGTGGCGGGGATTTTTATCATTGCGCTGATTTTTCTGTTCTGGCTGAATTCCTTCCGGAGAGCGCTGATGGCGGTAACTATCCTGTTTACCTCCCTGACGGTCGCCTTCTATTATGTGTACACTTTCCGGGGTGAACCGCTGCAGCTGATTGACTTTTTCAGCTTCGGCACGGCCATGGATGTGGCGGGAGATTATGATTTTTCATTTCCGAGGCAGATGGCGGTGATTGTCCCGGTGGCGCTTTGCCTGATCGCTCTGATCCTGCACCTGCCGGACCGGTATCTGGCCAGAAAGCGATTTGGGAAAATCGCGGTTCGCATAGGAGTCGGCGGGTTTATGGTGTTCGGATATTTCTTTTACCTGAATGTAAACTGGAACGGCGGCCTGGGCATCATCACAAACCTCTGGTCGCCCATCAGTACCTACCGGGAATACGGGAATACAGTGGGCTTTTTCTGTGTGGCAAAATATATGCGGCTGACGCCGCCGGAGGGCTATACGGTCCAGGAGACGGAGCAGATTGCGGAAGCCGTGGATACCTCCGGCGATTCCGGGCAGAACCAGGTGAAGCCGGTGAATATTATTGCCATTATGAGCGAATCCTGGGCGGATTACCGGATGGTGGGGGACCTGGTGACCAATGAAGAGGTTATGCCGTTCTACGATTCACTGAAGGAAAATACGATCAAGGGCAGTACGCTGGTGTGTATCCGGGGCGGCGGGACGGCTAAGACAGAGTATGAATTCCTTACTGGGAATTCCGTAAAGCGTTTTCCGTCCATGGTGCCCTATGTAAGCTACTATACCCATGACCAGTATTCTCTGGTAAGCACACTGGAGGCGCAGGGCTACGCGTCTGTGGCCATGCATCCCAACAAGGGCTCCAACTGGAAGCGGACCAGCGCCTACCGCTTCCTGGGTTTTGATACCTTTTACACAGTGGATGACTTTGATACTGACGCGGAGCGGATCCGGGACAATATCAGCGATCAGGCTAATTTTGAGAAGATCATCCAGGTGGTGGAAGAGAAGGAGAACAGCGATGATCCGCTGTTTCTGTTTGACGTGACCATGCAGAATCATGGGGGATATACCGACGACAGCTACCAGGGGGAGATCCAGGTGGAAGGCTACAACGGCCAGGCTGCCAACCAGTATCTGTCCCTGATCCATGAAAGCGACAAGGCGCTGGAATATCTGATCAGCTATTTTGAAGAATGCGAGGAACCCACCCTGATCGTCATGTTCGGGGATCATTATCCCACCCTGCCGGACAGTTTTACGGAATATATTTCCGGTTCGGACTTTGACGATCTGTCTCTGGGTGAGCAGGAAATGTATTACGCGACGCCCTTCTTTATCTGGGCCAATTATGATATCCCGGAGGCGGAAGGAATACTCACCAGCACCAATTATCTGGGAACCATGATGCTGGAACAGACAGGGCTTGAGATGGCGCCATACAATTATTATCTGCAGGATCTCAGAGAGCTTATACCCGCCCTGAATCATCTGGGGTATATGGACGCAGAAGGAAATTTCCATTCCTGGTCTGACGGGGAGGAAGAGGTTCTGCAGGCAGAGTGGGAGTACGAGTGCCTTCAGTATAACAATCTGGCAGAAGAGAGAAACAGGCTCGACTGGTTCTTTACTGTAGACGCAGGGGACGGGTAAGGTTAAAATCTGCGAAAACCTCTTGCAAATTCCCGGGAATACGGTACAATGGTAAACTGTAGGCTTTTACTCTACAGTTAAGGAAAGGAAAGAAAGAGGTTTACTATGATTTCAGCAAATAATGTGACCCTGAGAGTGGGCAAGAAGGCTCTTTTTGAGGATGTGAATATTAAATTTACCGAAGGAAACTGTTATGGACTGATCGGCGCCAACGGCGCGGGAAAGTCCACCTTTCTGAAGATTCTCTCCGGACAGCTGGAGCCCACAAAGGGCGATGTCTCCATAACTCCGGGGCAGAGACTGTCCTTTCTGGAGCAGGATCACTTTAAATATGATGCGTACCCGGTGATTGATACGGTCATTATGGGAAACGCCCGCCTTTACGAGATTAAAAATGAGAAGGATGCTCTTTACGCCAAGGAAGATTTTACGGACGAGGACGGCATCCGCGCCAGTGAGCTGGAGGCGGAATTTGCCGAGATGAACGGCTGGGAAGCGGAGTCCGACGCGGAACAGCTCCTGAACGGCCTGGGAATTGAGACGAAGCTGCACTATTCCCAGATGGCGGATCTGACCGGTTCCCAGAAGGTAAAGGTGCTGCTGGCCAGAGCCCTGTTCGGAAATCCGGATATTCTGCTTCTGGATGAGCCAACCAACCATCTGGATCTGGATGCCATTGCCTGGCTGGAAGAGTTCCTGATTAATTTTGATAATACGGTGATTGTGGTATCCCACGACCGCTATTTTCTGAATAAGGTCTGTACCCAGATTGCGGATATCGATTACGGAAAGATTCAGCTGTATGCCGGCAACTACGATTTCTGGTTTGAATCCAGCCAGCTGCTGATCAAGCAGATGAAGGAAGCCAACAAGAAAAAGGAGGAGAAGATCAAGGAGCTGCAGGAATTCATCTCCAGATTTTCAGCCAACGCCTCCAAATCCAAGCAGGCAACCTCCAGAAAGAGAGCGCTGGAGAAAATCCAGCTGGATGAGATCAAGCCTTCCAGCCGGAAGTATCCCTATATTGATTTCAGACCAAACCGGGAGATCGGAAATGAGGTGCTTCAGGTGGAAGGTCTGACGAAAACCGTGGACGGCGTAAAAATTCTGGACAATATTACCTTCACTCTGGGGAGAGAGGACAAGGTAGCGTTTGTGGGCGGAAATGAGCAGGCCATCACCATGCTGTTCAAGATCCTCATGGATGAGGAGAAGGCGGATTCCGGCACCTACAAATGGGGTGTGACTACCAGCCAGGCCTATTTTCCCAAGGATAATACGGCAGAATTCGACAGCGATCTGACGATTGCCGAGTGGCTGACACAGTATTCGGAAGTAAAAGATGTAACCTATGTCCGGGGCTTCCTGGGCAGAATGCTCTTTGCAGGGGAGGACGGCGTGAAGAAAGTGCGCGTGCTCTCCGGAGGCGAGAAGGTCCGCTGCCTGCTGTCAAAAATGATGATTTCCGGCGCCAATATCCTGCTGCTGGACGAGCCCACCAACCATCTGGATATGGAGTCCATTACCGCCCTGAACAACGGCCTGATCAAATTCCCGGGCGTAGTTCTGTTTACCTGCCACGATCATCAGTTTGTGGAGACCACGGCCAACCGGATTATGGAAATTACGCCGGCGGGAACACTGATTGATAAAATTACCACCTACGATGAGTATCTGGCCAGTGATGAGATGGCCAGAAAACGTCAGGTTTACACCATGACGGAGGAGGATAACTGATATGAAAAAACCGGTTCTGGTGATCATGGCCGCCGGCATGGGAAGCCGTTACGGCGGTCTGAAACAGATTGATCCCGTAGATGACCAGGGACATATCATCATGGATTTTTCCATCTGGGACGCTCTGGAAGCCGGATTTGAGGAAGTGGCGCTCATTATTAAGAGAGAAAATGAGACGGATTTCCGGCAGGCGGTGGGAGACCGGATCAGCCGGAAGATCAAGGTGCATTACGTATATCAGCAGCTGGAAGATATCCCGGAGGGCTTTGCGGTTCCTTCCGGGAGGGTGAAGCCCTGGGGAACCGGCCATGCGGTCTTAAGCTGTATCCATTCATTTTCCGATGTTCCGATTGCGGTGATCAACGCCGATGATTATTACGGAAAGAATGCTTTCCGCCTGATCTACAACTATCTGACCGGTCATGGGGATGACGGCGTGTACCGCTACGCCATGGTGGGGTATTCTCTGAAAAACACGGTCACGGACAACGGCTCTGTGTCCCGGGGCGTCTGCCGTGTGGACGGGGAGGGGAATCTTCTGGACATTGTGGAACATACACGGATTGAGAAGCGGGACGGAGGTATTTTCTCTGCCGGCGAGGACGGGAAGACCTGGACGCGGCTGGATCCGGATACGGTAGTTTCCATGAATTTCTGGGGATTTTCCGCAGGCATGCTGGTAGAGCTGAACCGGAGATTCCCGGAGTTTCTCCGGGAAAATCTGGAGAAAAATCCGCTGAAGTGTGAATATCAGCTTCCTTCGGTGGTGGACAGTCTCCTGAGAGAGGGAAAAGCCGCAGTGAAAGTGCTTCACACGCCGGATCCGTGGTACGGAGTTACCTACAGGGAAGATAAGCCCATGGTCAGGGAGGCGGTTCGTGCCATGGAAAAGCGGGGGGAATACCCGGAGACGTTTTGAAAAGGAGAGGGAGTTTCAGAAACTTTGAAACGCCCTCTTTTGCTGTCTATCATCCGGGAACTTCGTAAAATTTGATGCGGATTGGTTTTTTTGGGAAAAAAATGCTTCCGGAACTGCCAAAACTGACGGAATTTTGGCGATTTGCATTGACAAACAGAGTTTTTAAGGGTAAGATATCCGGGTATATAGAAGAGTTTAAGGAGGAGATTATCATGAAAATGAAAAAGATTCTTGGGCTGTCCCTGGCTGCGGCCATGGCTCTGTCCCTGGGAGCCTGCGGAGACAGTGCCAGCAGCAGCAATTCCGCGTCCGGGTCCGGAAATACCGGCACTTCCGCTGATTCAGGGGAAACTGCTGAGGGCGGCACCCTGAAGATCGGCGGTATCGGACCGCTGACCGGTGATAACGCGGCATACGGACTGGCCGTACAGAGAGGCGCCCAGATTGCGGTAGATGAGATCAACGCTGAGGGCGGCATCAACGGCATGACCGTAGAATTCAGCATGGAAGATGATGTCAGCGATGCGGAAACCTCCGTCAACGCTTATAACAGCCTGAAGGACTGGGGCATGCAGATGCTGCTGGGAACCGTTACCAGCGCACCCTGTATCGCGGTGGTGGCCGAGACGGCAGATGACAATATGTTCCAGCTCACTCCCTCCGGTACGGCGGTAGAGTGTCTGGGCGATGCGGGCAATGCGTTCCGTGTCTGCTTCTCCGATCCCAGCCAGGGAACTGCTTCCGCGGATTATATTTCTGAGAATTCTCTGGGTGAGAATATCGGAATCATTTATAACAGCTCCGATCCGTATTCAACCGGAATCTATGAGAACTTCGTCAGTGAGGCCACTTCTCTGGGAATGAGCATTGTAGCCGAGGAGGCATTTACCGATGACAGTAAGTCTGACTTCAGTGTGCAGCTTCAGAAGTGCCAGGATGCAGGCGCGGATCTTCTGTTCCTGCCCATCTATTACCAGGAGGCTTCTCTGATTCTGCAGCAGGCTTCCAACATGGGATTTGCCCCCAGCTTCTTTGGCGTGGACGGCATGGACGGTGTGCTGACTGTGGAGAATTTTGATACTTCTCTTGCCGAGGGCGTTATGCTTCTGACTCCCTTTGCTGCGAATTCCGAGGATGAGAATGTACAGGCCTTCGTTTCTGCATACCAGGAGCAGTACGGAGAGACCCCGATCCAGTTTGCAGCCGATGCCTATGATGGTATCTACGCTATCAAGCTGGCTGCCGAGCAGGCAGGAATTACGGCTGATATGAGCGCTTCCGATATCTGCGACGCCATGAAAACCGCTATGACGGAGATCGAGCTGGTGGGCGTGACCGGAACCATCCGCTGGACCGAAGACGGTGAGCCGGACAAAGAGCCCATGGCCGTAGTAATCGAAAACGGCGAGTATGTAACCATGTAAGCACGGAACATACGTTGTTTATGGAAAGGAATGTGCGGCCAGCACTGTATCTGGTGAAAGCGCCCCGGAATTTCCGGGGCGGTTTCCCGATTTTTCTGATTCATATTTATATAAGCGCGCAATTTGGGACGTATACCGGTGAAGAGGCTGGTTCGCCGGTATACGTCCCAAATTGGCCTTTTGTCTCCGGCACATTTGTGCTATGATAAAACAATCAAAAGAAAAAACTGAAGGGGTGCGTTATGAGTTTCTTGTCTTATCTGATCAATGGAATCAGTCTTGGAAGTGTATACGCCATCATCGCCCTGGGATATACCATGGTTTACGGTATCGCCAAGATGCTGAACTTCGCACACGGCGATGTTATTATGATCGGGGCCTACGTGGTGTTCACTGCCATGACGGGATTTCAGGTAAATCCTGTCCTTGCTGTTATCATTGCCATGGTGATCTGCACAGTTCTGGGAATTGTGATTGAGCGGGTAGCCTATAAGCCGCTGCGGAATGCCAGCTCCAACCTGGCCGTGCTGATCACGGCCATCGGCGTCAGCTATCTGCTGCAGAACATTGCTTTGCTGGTGTTCGGGGCGGACACCAAATCCTTCAGCAGCGTTGTACAGCTTCCTTCCCTTGTACTGGGCGGAGGAGCGCTGACGATCCAGGCCACGACCATTGTAACGATTGTGGCAAATATTGTGATTATGATCGCGCTGACGCTGTTTGTAAACCGGACAAAGCCCGGGCAGGCCATGCAGGCTGTCTCGGAGGACCGGGGAGCTGCGGAGCTCATGGGCATTAATGTCAACGGAACCATCGCCCTTACTTTTGCCATTGGTTCCGCGCTGGCGGCCATTGCGGGAGCACTGCTCTGTTCGGCCTACAGTACCCTGACTCCCTACACGGGGGCCATGCCCGGCATCAAGGCATTCGTGGCAGCTGTCTTCGGCGGTATCGGTTCCATCCCCGGCGCCATGATCGGAGGCCTGCTGCTGGGTGTAATAGAGAATCTGAGCCGCGCCTACATCTCTTCTGAGATTGCGGACGCCATCGTGTTTGCGGTCCTGATCGTGGTGCTTCTGGTGAAGCCGGCGGGGCTGTTTGGCAAGAATGTACAGGAGAAAGTGTAAGGTGGACGGTATGAAGAGACGAATGAGTAAAGCAACAGTAAGCAGCCTGTCCAATTACGGGCTGATCATAGCAATTTTTATTATCGTACAGATCTGTTCCGCGGCAGGGGTCCTCACCAACCAGATCGAGGGACTGCTGATTCCGGTCTGCATTTATGTGATTGCGGCCATATCCCTGAACCTGGTGGTAGGTATTTCCGGAGAGCTCAGCCTGGGACACGCGGGCTTCATGTGTGTGGGAGCTTTTTCCAGCGCTCTGTTTTCCAGACTGATGGAGGACGCTCTGCCCACAGGTCCGCGGTTTTTCATTGCCATCGTTATCGGTGCCCTGGTGGCGGCGTTTTTCGGCTTCCTGATCGGCATTCCGGTGCTCCGGCTTCGGGGGGATTATCTGGCCATTGTTACGCTGGCCTTTGGAGAGATCATCAAGAATCTTCTGAATATCGTATATCTGGGCCGTGATGAGAACGGACTCCATCTGGCCAGGAACGCCGGCGGCCTGCAGATGTCGGCGGAGGGCGACACCATCATCAAGGGAGCCCAGGGCATCTCCGGCACGCCCAGAGATTCCAGCTTTTTGGTGGGCATCATTCTGATTCTGGTAACGCTGTTTATTGTGCAGAATATTATTAATTCCCGCACCGGGCGGGCTATCATGGCCATCCGTGACAACCGGATTGCGGCGGAATCCATCGGCATCAATGTGACCAAATACAAGCTGCTGGCATTTACCGTGTCGGCCGCTCTGGCCGGCGTCGCGGGCGCTCTGTATTCCCACAATCTTTCCAGCCTTACGGTCAGCCGGTTTGACTACAACATGTCCATCCTGATCCTGGTGTACGTGGTGCTGGGCGGTATCGGAAGCATCAAGGGCTCCATCATCGCCACAGTCATTCTGTACGTACTGCCGGAGATGCTGCGGTTCCTGCAGGATTACCGGATGCTGATCTATGCCATCGTCCTCATCGCCATGATGCTCTTTAACTGGTCGCCCGCATCCATCGCCTGGAGAGAAAGAATCAAGGAGAAATTCAAGAGAAATAAGACAAAGGGGGTATCCTGACATGGCATTGCTGGAGGTAAAGAATCTGTCTATCTCCTTTGGAGGCCTGCGGGCTGTGGATAATTTTAATCTTAAGATTGAAAAGGGAGAACTGTACGGACTGATCGGCCCCAACGGCGCCGGAAAGACTACTGTCTTCAATCTTCTGACCGGTGTTTATAAGCCGGATGAGGGTTTTGTGAAGCTGGACGGAAAAGATATTACAGGGCATAAGACGGTAGAGATCAATAAGGACGGAATTGCCCGGACCTTCCAGAACATCCGCCTGTTCAAGCAGCTTTCTGTTCTGGACAACGTAAAGGCCGGTCTGCACAATCATCACGCTTATTCCACTCTGACGGGCATTTTCCGTCTGCCGAAATACTGGAAGACAGAGAAAGAGATGAATGAGAGGGCCATGGAAATTCTGAAGGTATTCGGCCTGGATGTCCATGCGGATAAACTGGCCAGCAATCTTCCCTATGGTCCCCAGAGAAAGCTGGAGATTGCCCGGGCCATGGCCACAGAGCCAAAGCTTCTGCTGCTGGATGAGCCCGCGGCGGGCATGAATCCCAATGAGACCCAGGAACTGATGGATACGATCCAGTTTGTGAGGGAGCATTTCGATATGACGATCCTGCTGATCGAGCATGATATGAAGCTGGTAAGCGGAATCTGCGAGCGCCTTACGGTGCTGAACTTCGGTCAGGTTCTGACGGAGGGCGCCACCAGTGAAGTCCTGAATGACCCGGAAGTGATCAAAGCTTATCTGGGCGACGAATAGGAGGGTGTCATCATGGCTATGTTGGAAATTAAAGATGTTGAAGTATATTACGGTGTGATTCAGGCGCTGAAGGGCATTTCCTTCGAGGTAAACCAGGGAGAGGTCATCGCGCTGATCGGTGCAAACGGAGCCGGAAAAACCACAACCCTGCATACAATTACCGGGCTTATGCAGGCCAAGAGCGGTTCCATCACCTTTGAGGGAAAAGACATCACGAAAACGCCGGCACACAGCATTGTAAAGCTGGGGATTGCCCATGTTCCCGAGGGACGGCGCGTTTTCTCCAATCTGACCGTGTATCAGAACCTGCGGATGGGCGCCTATACGCGGGCGGACAAAAAGGAGATTGAAGACAGCCTGAAGATGGTTTATGAACGTTTTCCCAGACTTCAGGAAAGAAAGAACCAGCCGGCGGGAACACTGTCCGGCGGTGAACAGCAGATGCTGGCCATGGGCCGGGCTCTGATGTCAAAGCCGAAGCTGATCGTCATGGATGAGCCGTCCATGGGTCTGTCCCCTATCTTTGTCAATGAGATTTTTGATATTATTCAGAAGGTAAGCGCCGGGGGAACCACGGTTCTTCTGGTGGAGCAGAACGCCAAGAAGGCGCTGTCCATCGCGGACCGGGCCTATGTGCTGGAAACGGGAAAGATTGTGCTTTCCGGCCGGGCGGAGGAGCTTTTAAATGATGATTCTGTGAAAAAGGCGTATCTGGGAGAATAGAAGGGAGGCGCAGTATGAAAAAAATCGTCATTACCATTGCGAGACAGTACGGAAGCGGCGGAAAGACCATCGGCGGAATGCTGGCGGACCGTCTGGGCGTTCCCTGCTATAACCGGGAAATTCTCCGGATGGCTTCCGATGAGAGCGGCATCAACGAGCGTCTGTTCGCCCAGGCAGATGAGAAGATCAAAAAGAGCGCGCTGTTTCGTATCTCCAAAAGTGTTTATGAGGGAGAACTGCTGCCGCCGGATTCTGATGATTTTGTATCTACCAGAAATCTGTTTAATTACCAGGCTAAAATTATCAAGAAGCTGGCGGAGACAGAATCCTGTGTGATCGTGGGCCGGTGTGCCGATTATGTTCTCCGGAATTATCCCAATGTCATGAGCGTATTTATTCACGCGCCCCATGATTTCTGCATGGAACAGGCCATGCTGCGGAACAGCATGAGCGAAAAAGAAATGGAGAAATTCATTGCCAAGACGGATAAATATCGGGGAGAATACTATCACTATTACACGGGAAGACAGTGGTCCAGCGCTCTGAACTATGATCTGTGCCTGGACAGCAGCAAGCTGGGCTTTGAAAAGTGCGTAGAGGAGATTCTTTCCTACAAAAAGATCCGGTTTGGAGAGGAATAAATTTCTATGAGCAGAAAAGCAACCATATACAGCATTGGAATTATCGGGCTGATCCTGGCGACAATCCCTCTTCTGGGAACAGATAATGTTCCGTTTCTGAAGTGGTGGATGATGGTGCTGATCCTGGGACTGGGCTTTTATCCCCTGGGATCCGTGCTGTTTTCTTCTCTGGAGGACCGGGGATTTATTTTTTCAAAGGTTCTGGGAATCGGGCTGTCCGGCTTTCTGACCTGGGTGCTGGTGGTGTGCAAAGCTGCAAAATTTACCAGCGGGGCGGCCTTGGCCGTGACAGCCGTTTCCATGGCCGTCTGCTGGATCCTGTATATAAAGAAGGCAGAAAAGAAAGCGCCCAATCTGGATCTGGTTCTGGGTGAGGAACTGATTTTTCTGGCCTTCTTTTTGTTATGGACGTATTTTGCAGGTTTCCGCCCGGAGGCGACAGGGACGGAAAAATTTATGGATTACGGGTTTATGGCGGCCATGATGCGCAGCGATACGCTGCCGGCCCGGGATCTGTGGTACAGTGCCGGAAATATTAATTATTATTACGGCGGACAGTATTACGCCGTATTCCTTACAAAGCTGAGCTTTACGCGTATTCAGGAGACGTATCACTTGATGCGTACCCTTGTGGCGGGCTTTGCCTTTGCGCTTCCTTTTTCTCTGGCCTTCCATATGATTAAGGGGATTCCGGGGAGGGCAAAAGCGGTGCCGGGCTGGATCGCATCGCTTTGCGGGCTGCTGGCGGGAGCTGCCGTTTCCCTGGCCGGAAATATGCATTACGTCCTGTACGGGTTATTTGGCAGTGTATTTAAACTGTCCGGCTATGAAGAATACTGGTTTCCGGACTCCACCCGCTATATCGGACATAATCCGCTGAATGATGATCAGTGCATCCATGAGTTCCCTTCCTATTCTTTTGTTCTGGGAGATCTTCACGCCCATGTGGTGAACGTCATGTATGTGCTGCTGATGATCGGGATCCTCTATGCCTGGATGAAGCGCGTGCGGGAGAGAGAAGGGACGGAACAGGGCTTCCGTCTGAAGCGGATTCTGCTGGAACCGCCGGTGATTGCCGTCGGAATCCTGACCGGAATCTTTCAGTGGACCAACTACTGGGATTTTGTCATATATACGGTGGTAGTTTTTATCTGTATTTTTTGTGTTTCCATGTACCGGTATGGGAGCCGTCTCCGTGCTGCTGCCGCCGCTGTGGCTGTCCAGACTGTGGAGGTGCTCCTGCTGGGAGCTGCTGCGGCGCTTCCCTTTACCAGTACCTTTGAGACCATGGTTTCAGGAGTGGCTCTCTCCCAGAATCATTCAGCCCTTTATCAGCTTCTGATCCTGTGGGGACTGCCCGCCGCCCTGGTTCTGGTTCTGCTTTTGGGCGTGCTGATCAAATATCTGCGGGCGGTAAGGGGACCGGGCAGATTTCGGAATTTCTTCCGGAAAGTCTCTCTCTCCGACATGTTCGCGCTGATTCTGGGAATCTGCGGGATTGGGCTTGTGCTGATCCCGGAGCTGGTCTATGTGCGGGATATTTATGAGAACGGATATGCCCGGTCCAATACGATGTTCAAGCTGACCTACCAGGCGTTTATCATGTTTGGGATTGCCATGGCCTACACGGTTGTGCGGCTGCTTCTGTGGAAGGGCAGGAAGGCGGCTCGGGCGGCCGGGGCCGCGGGGCTGGCTCTGCTGCTGCTGACCTGCGGATATTTTGGCTACGCGGTGGAATGCTGGTTCGGCAATGTGCTGGATCCATCCGGATACCGGGGGCTGGATGCCACGGCTTACCTGGAAACCGTTTATCCGGAAGACGCGGCGGCTATCCGGTGGCTGAATGACAACGTGGACGGTTCCCCTGTGATTCTGGAGGCCAACGGAGACAGCTACAGCGAGTACTGCCGCGTATCTGCCATGACGGGCCTGCCCACGGTGCTTGGCTGGTACGTACATGAATGGCTCTGGAGAGGGGATACGGCGGATCTCAACGAGAAATCCGCGGAAATACAGGCGGTCTATACCGCTTCGGATCCCCGGGCGGCAGAAGCAATTCTGGAAAAATATGAGGTGGAATATATTTTTGTGGGAAGCTTTGAACGGGAAAAATACGGGGACGCGCTCAACGAAGAGCTTCTTGCAGAGCTGGGAGAAGTAGTCTTCGGGGACAATTCTGAAAGTACAGGAGGAACGTATATCATAAAAGTTAGCTCTTAAGCATATACTGTAGTAATGCGGGCTGCAGCGGAGCGTATATGGAAAAGTGGAAAACAGGACTGCTGATTTTCTGTGTAGGCCTTTTAGCTTTTCTGGAAGGAAATGCATTTTCCGGACGGGAGAGAAGCAGACAGGTTCAGAGCAGTACGGAAGCAGGCGGGACAGATGCGGACCGGGAAGCGCTGAAGGTGGCCATCACCTTTGACGACGGTCCGCATTCTGTCTGTACGCCGCTGCTGCTGGACGGTCTGAAGGAGCGGGGGGTGCCTGCCTCTTTTTTTCTGCTGGGACAGTGCATAGAGGGAAGAGAAGGGATCGTAAAAAGGATGCAGGAAGAAGGCCATCTGATTGGAAATCATACCTACTCCCACAAGGATCTGACGGCTTTGAGGCGGGAGGAGGCAGAGCGGGAGGTACTTCGCACCAGCAACGCCATCTATGAGGTTACAGGCGTGTACACGGCATTTGTCCGTCCGCCCTACGGACGGTGGCCGGAGGAGCTGGAATTTCATGTGACTATGGTGCCGGTGCTGTGGACGCTGGATTCCCGGGACTGGGAAATAAAGGATGCCTCTGCGGTTGCGGAGGAGGTGCTGTCCCAGGCGGAGTCCGGGTCCGTGATCCTGCTGCATGACTGTTATAAATCTTCTGTGGAAGCAGCATTTCAGATCATAGACGGACTCACGGAGCGGGGTTATGAATTTGTCACGGTGGATGAGCTGATTTTCCCGTAAAGGGAGGATAGAAAACGGAATTTTCGCAAAAGCTACCCGTGGATCAGGATCGCAGCAGGAGGAATGACGGGTATGAAAAAAGCAGAGAGGAGATCCCTAAGACGTATACGAAACGGCATCTGTGCCGTCATGGTGGCGGCCGCTTCCTGGAATTATCTTGCCAGCTACGGCGCGGTGGCCCCGCCCCTTTCCTGGCTGGAAAGGGAGTATCCGCAGTATACAGAGATCACCGTTCCGCAGAATGATGCTTCCGCGGCAGAAGCAGGGGCGGCCGCAGCAGGACAGGAGGGATATGGGGAGGAGGAGCTGCCGGTGCCGGAAATTTTATCCTGGATGATCTGGGATGTTCCGCATATTTATCAGTATGACAGCTATCCCACAGGATGTGAAAGCGTCAGCGCTGTCTGCGCCCTCCGCTACAGCGGGGCGGATATTTCGGTGGATACTTTTATTGACAAGTATCTGGTGAAGGGAAGTCTGGGGGAAAACGAAAAAGGCGGCCTCACAGGTCCGAGCCTGGATGATGCTTTCATCGGAGACCCCCGGACGGTCCACGGCTGCGGCTGCAACGCGCCGGTGATTGTCCGGGCGGCGCAGCAGGTCCTGGAGGGCACGGACAGCCAGGTGCTGAATCTTACCGGGACAGGCCTGGAGACACTCTGCCGTGAATACGTAAGCCGGGATGTGCCGGTGATTGTCTGGGCCACCATCGATATGCGTGCCTGGACCAGCACCATCACCTGGGAAGATCAGGTGAGGGGCGATACTGTCACTTTTTATACAGCGGAGCACTGCCTGGTTCTCACAGGCTTCGATAAAGACAACTATTATTTCAGTGATCCGGCCGCAGAATCGGAAATTACCGGGTACAGCCGGGAGAGCGTGGAGGCGGCGTATGAAAAGCTGGGAAAGCAGGCGGTGGCGATTTTGCCGGGGGTAGACTGAGCCATAAAAATCCTGTATAATTAAAAAAATCTGTCAGAATTAACTGGCAGGTCAGGGAGGTGCATGTACATGGATTTTATGGAAGTGCTGAAGCGGAGAAGATCTGTCCGGAAATTCAGACAGGAGAAGATCCCTCCGGAAGAGCTCCAGAAGCTTTTGGAAGCGGCCCGGTTTGCGCCGGTGGGCAGCAACCGCCGCCAGGATATTCATCTGACGGTTGTACAGAATCCGGAGATTCTGGAGAAGCTGGCGGAAGCAGCTGTGAAGCGGGCCGAAAATCAGGCGCTTATGAAAAAGCTCGTGGAAGATGTGGATGTACCCAGGGAAAGGAAAAGGTTAGATCCCTTCTACGGCGCTCCTGCGGTTATTTTTATTTCCCACAGACGCCAGACACTGCAGCCGGGCATTGAATACGCCAATGCCGCGTGCGTGGCCCAGACGCTGCATCTCGCAGCCTGCAGCCAGGGGCTGGGAAGCGTTCTGATCTGGGGTGTGCTGGAAGCCATGCGGGAAATACCGGAGCTGGATCATACAGGGCTTCTGGAACTGCCGCCGGATTTTGAACCCCTGCTGGGGGTGGCGGCAGGCATTCCGGAGATACCGGTGACAGAGCGGAGCAGGCAGCCCCGGGACTTTTCCGTGAATTATCTGCCGTAACGTCTCAGGATGTCCAGGACGCTGCCCAGATAGGCGGCCCCGAATAAGTTCAGATGATTCAGCAGGTGGTACAGCTGGTACAGATCTCTGCGCTGGTCAAGGCCGCAGGGATCCGGAGGATTGATCTCCCGGTAGGCGGCATAAAAGCTTTCCGGGAATCCTCCGAAGAGCCGCGTCATGGCCAGGTCGGCCTCAAAATCTCCCACGCAGGCGGCGGGATCGATGAGCCAGGCCAGGCCGTCGGGGCCGCGGAGAACATTTCCGGACCAGAGATCGCCGTGGAGCAGAGAGGAAAATTCCGGTTCCCGCAGGAAAGCGTCCAGATGCTCCAGCAGATATTCCGCAGATTTCCGGGCGGAATCATCCAGGTAGTGCCAGGCCATCGCGAACTGGGGCTGGAGCCGGCAGTTCCGGTAGAAGTCCGTCCACGTTTCCGACGGAATGTTTTTCTGTGGACTGGAGCCGATATAATTGTCCATAGAAAAGCCGTACTTTCCGGAAGGTGTAAAAAGATGGCAGTCGGCCCTGTGCAGGGCGGCCAGCTGATGGCCGAAGATTTCCCAGTAAGAAGGAACAGGGGGAGCGCCATCCAGATATTCCAGAGCCAGAAAGGAGATTCCCTGTTCCGGGTCTGTTCCGGTACCCAGAACCCGGGGAACGCCGATTTCTCCGGGAGTTCCGAGGGCCTGCAGTCCGGCGGCTTCCGTAAGGAAGAGATCCCTGCGGGACAGGGCATTTGTTTTCAGAAACAGGAGGTCTCCGGTGGAGAGACGGACGCGGAAGGCATCGCTGATATCGCCGCCGTGCAGGCGCTCCGTATGCGTAATCCGGGCGGAAGCCCCGAAGCAGTCCTCCACGGCTTCCTGGAGGGAAGCATACGTTTTTGCTGTGTTCGTTTCTTTCATATTCCTTTACCTGTCTTTCTGTATTCTGTTCTCCCTCCATTTTACCACATTTTTCCCGGAGGATCCGGCACAGTGGGATTTCTGTGCCATTTTTTTGTTGTAAAGGGAGGAAGTTGTTTGATATACTACAGAGAAAGTCCGGACGGCAGGGACGGGAAATTTGCAGCGGGAGGATGAAGGGCATGGATTTGTTTGAGTACGCAAAGGAGAAGAGTCTGAAGCGGGAATCGCCGCTGGCCTCCAGGATGAGGCCGGAGACGCTGGAGGAAATGGTGGGGCAGCAGCATATTATTGGACCGGGAAAGCTTCTGTACCGGGCGGTGAAGGCGGATAAGCTCGGCTCCCTGATCTTTTACGGGCCTCCGGGAACCGGAAAGACAACCCTGGCCCAGGTGATCGCCCGCACGACCAGCGCGGAGTTCACCCGGCTGAACGCCACCCTGGCCGGGAAAAAAGATATGGAGGAGGCAGTCCGGCAGGCGCAGGAACGCCTGGGCATGTACGGGAAGCGCACGATCCTGTTTGTGGATGAGATTCACCGGTTCAACAAGGGCCAGCAGGACTATCTTCTGCCCTTTGTGGAGGACGGAACGGTAATCCTGATCGGAGCGACCACGGAAAATCCCTATTTTGAGGTAAATGGAGCGCTTCTCTCCCGTTCCGTCATTTTCGAGCTGAAGCCGCTGTCTCCGGAGGATATCTGTACGCTGCTGCAAAGAGCGGTGACGGATCCGGTGAAAGGGCTGGGCAGCTATCATGCGGTGCTGGAGCCGGAAGCGGAGGAATTTCTGGCGGATGTTTCCGGGGGTGATGCCAGGAGTGCCCTGAATGCTCTGGAACTGGCGGTAATGACCACAAAACCGGGGGAGGACGGCAGGATCCATATTGATCTGGAGACGGCCTCAGACTGTATCCAGAAGCGGGCAGTCCGTTATGATAAGGGCGGAGATGAGCATTACGACACGATTTCAGCCTTTATCAAGAGCATGCGCGGTTCAGATCCGGACGCGGCGGTGTATTATCTGGCCAAAATGCTGTACGCGGGGGAAGACATCAAATTTATCGCCAGGAGGATCATGATCTGCGCCTCGGAGGATGTGGGAAACGCGGATCCCCGGGCTCTGACCGTGGCCGTCTCCGCCGCCCAGGCGGTGGAACGTGTGGGCATGCCGGAGGCCCAGATTATTCTGGCCCAGGCGGCAGCCTATGTGGCCTGCGCGCCCAAGAGCAACGCGGCCTGCGATGCCATTTTTGAGGCGATGGAATCGGTTCGGACTGTAAAGACCACGGTCCCGGCCCATCTGCAGGATGCCCATTATAAAGGGGCGGCCGACCTTGGAAGGGGAACCGGATATAAATACGCCCATGACTATCCGGATCACTATGTGGAACAGCAGTATCTGCCGGATGAGATCCGGGGCGCCTCTTTCTACCGGCCCACGGAGAATGGGTATGAGGCTGAGATCCGGGCGTACTTCAGGAAAATACATAAGAACAGAGCAGGGGGAAAAGAGCATGAGTAATGAAACAAAGCGGGGAGGCTTCCGGGCCTTTCTGAAACGGAAGGATGTGGAGTTTTCCGCCAGACGGTACGGGATTGACGCCATGAGCGCCATGGCCCAGGGGCTGTTTGCTTCGCTGCTGATCGGAACCATCATCGGCACGCTGGGAGAGCAGACAGGCCTCCAGGTGCTGGTGCAGATCGGGGACTATGCCAAGGCGGCCTCGGGACCGGCCATGGCAGCGGCCATCGGCTATGCGCTGAAGTGCCCGCCGCTGGTACTGTTTTCGCTGATCGCCGTGGGCGGAGCAGCCAATGCCCTGGGGGGAGC
This sequence comes from Candidatus Scatomonas pullistercoris, assembly GCA_018713515.1. GTDB lineage: Bacteria > Bacillota > Clostridia > Lachnospirales > Lachnospiraceae > Scatomonas > Scatomonas pullistercoris. The sequence goes on along the minus strand of DVOO01000013.1, from coordinate 22,152 downwards.
GGGCGGTCCGCTGGCCGTGCTGGTGGTGGCCATTGTAGCCTCCGAGTGCGGAAAAATCGTCTCCAAGGAAACGAAAATTGATATTATCGTAACGCCCAGCGTTACCATTATTGTGGGCGTCCTGCTGTCCATGTGGTGCGCGCCTGCCATCGGGGCAGCGGCCAACGCGGTGGGCAGCGCGATTATGTGGGCCACGGATCTGCAGCCCTTCCTGATGGGCATGATCGTTTCCGTGGTAGTGGGGATTGCCCTGACGCTGCCCATCAGCAGCGCTGCCATCTGTGCGGCGCTGGGACTTACAGGACTGGCCGGAGGCGCGGCAGTAGCCGGCTGCTGCGCCCAGATGGTGGGATTTGCGGTTATGAGTTTCCGGGAGAACCGCTGGGGAGGACTGTTTGCCCAGGGGATCGGAACCTCTATGCTGCAGATGGGAAATATCGTCCGGAATCCCAGGATCTGGATTCCGCCCACGCTGGCGTCGGCGGTTACAGGGCCCATTGCCACCTGCGTGTTTCGGATGCAGATGAACGGGGCGGCCATCGCCTCCGGTATGGGGACCTGCGGCCTGGTGGGACAGATCGGCGTCTACACCGGCTGGATCAGCGATGTGGAAAGCGGCGCCAAGGCGGCCATCACAGCCTTTGACTGGCTGGGTCTGGTGCTGATCTGCTTTCTGCTGCCGGCCGTGCTGACGGTGCTGTTTGCCATGCCCCTGCGGAAGCATGGATGGATTAAAGAAAATGATCTGAAACTGGAGCTGTAACAAAAAAGGGTATCCCGGGGTCATCAAGGACCTGCGGGATACCCTTTTTACATCAGAAGCTTCATAATGGCCGCATAGGTTTCCTGGCTTTTCTTTTTCCAGTTGTCGCACAGGGTTTGGGCCGCGCCCTCGGTGGGGACGGTGATGGTCAGGTCAATGAGAACGGTATTGCCCTCTTTAACCCGGCAGTGCACGGCATAGTCCTGACCGGCAGTCCGGTAATAATCCGCGAGAATAGAAGATTCATTGCGCATTTCATAGGAGTGGTCGGTCAGATAGCGCTGGATATCCTGCCGTATCTCGGAGGAGATTTCCTTTTCAAAGAATTCCAGTGTCTGCCGCCCGCTGTCCGTCATGCGGTAGTAGGTGGCATTGTGAATGCTTTCCGTCTGAATCAGCCCTGACTCGTGCATTTCAGAGAGCACTTCCTGCAGATGAAAATAGGAGGTGTATTCCTGCCCCAGAATAAAGTCAGAGATCTGGGCATTGGTCAGTGGAAAGCTGACTTTTTTCAGCATATATAAAATGATCAGTTTGTAAAGAGAATAGGTGGATTCAATCATGTTTGGCGCTTCCTTCCGTATATTGTTCGTACAGGCGCCCCTGCCAGGTGCGGCAAAGAGCCATTTCCCGATGGAGAGTATTGAGAACCTTCCGCTTGGCCCTGCTCCAGAGGGGGGCGATCAGCAGCTCCTTCGGTCCGTCTCCGGTAAGCCGGTGGATCACAATATCCGGCCGCAGCTCCTCCAGACAGCGGATCAGGAGGTCGATGTATTCTTCGAAGGTCAGGACGCGGAACCGGCCGCGGCTGTAGTCGGCGGCCAGATCTGTGCCGGCCAGGACATGGAGCAGCTGCAGTTTGATGCCGCGGACCGGAAGGCGGTTGATATACCGTATGGTATCCAGCATCCGCTCCCGGGATTCGCCGGGAAGACCGAGGATCGTGTGGACGATGGTGTCAAGCCCTTTTTCCTGCAGACGCATGACAGCGTCCTCAAAACAGGAGAGGGGGTAACCTCTCCGGATATAGGCAGCTGTATCTTCGTTGGCGGTCTGCAGCCCCAGTTCCACCCAGACCGGTTTTTCCCGGTTCAGGCGGGCAAGCAGATCCAGCACCGGAGGCGGCAGACAGTCCGGGCGGGTAGCCACGGACAGCGCGGCGATTCCGGGGTGGTCCATAGCCTCACGGTACAGAGCTTCCAGCCGGTCTGCCGGCGCATACGTATTGGTAAAGGCCTGAAAATATGCGATGAACTTCCGCACGGGCCTTTTTTTCTGCAGAGCTTCTATCTGCAGGTCCAGCTGCCGGGAAATGGAGAGATGCCGGTCGCCGGCAAATTCTCCGCTGCCGCCGGCACTGCAGAAAATGCAGCCGCGGGTATCCAGAGAGCCGTCCCGGTTGGGACAGGTAAAGCCTCCGTCCAGAGAAACTTTGTAGACCTTTTCATGAAATTGTTCCTGGAGAAATACGTCCAGCGAATAATACGGTTTACCCATCCAGGTCTCCATGGCAGCTCCTTTATTCAGTGATCTGTGTCCCCGGGGACACTTGTACAGTATACCATAAATCGAAAGACTGCACAACTTTCACGGCGGCGCATTGTGAGGTTTTCCGGTTTCTGGTATAATGCATTCAGAAAAACACAGGAAAGAGAGGAAGCTGTTTCATGGAGGAAAAAGAATTGTACGACCGGCTTTCCCGGGAGGCCGTCCGCGCCGCGGAGTTTTCCTACAGTCCCTATTCGCATTTCCGGGTGGGGGCCGCACTGCTGGCCGGAAACGGAAAAATTTATACGGGCTGCAATGTGGAAAATGCGTCCTATCCGGTGGGGATCTGCGCGGAGCGTACCGCTCTGTGCAAGGCAGTCAGCGAAGGTGAGCGAAGATTCCGGGCTCTGGCGGTCACCGGCGGCCGGGAAGGGAGGGGAATGGCAGCTCCCTGCGGGATGTGCAGACAGGCCCTGAGGGAATTCTGCGGACCGGATTTTATTATTCTGCTGGTGGAGGATGTGAATAAATATGAAATCCGCACGCTGGGACAGCTGCTTCCGGACAGCTTCGGACCGGAGAATTTCGGAAGCACAGGGGCAGATATTCGATAAATTTCCACTTGTTTTTCAAAAGAATGCTGTTATAATAACGTTATGCATATTTATAAAAAAATAATAAAGAGACACTCTGCCTGCCCGGCAGGCGGAGCGCGAGGAAGGAGATAGTATGAGAAATTTAAAGAAATTTACCGCGCTGGCCCTGACGGCAGCGTTTGTTTTGTCCCTGACAGCCTGCGGGAGCAATGAGGCAGTATCCGGCACATCCGGCGGCTCTTCCCAGGATGCCGCAGCCGTCAGCGCCTCTTCATCGGAGGAGGGGATTACCTCTATTGAAGATCTGGCGGATCTGAGGATTGGTGTACAGACGGGAACTACCGGCGATCTGCAGGCAACGGAGGTGGTCAACGAGGATTCCCAGATGAACCGTTTTAATACCGGGGCGGATGCGGTGCAGGCTCTGAAGAACGGAAAAGTGGACTGTGTGGTGATTGATTCTCTGCCGGCGGAGAAGTTCGTGGAGCTGAACGATGACCTGACGATCGTTGACGGCATCTTTGATACGGAGGAGTATGCCATTTCTCTGAAGAAGGGCAATACAGAGCTGAGAGATGCGATCAACGGCGCCCTGAACGAGCTGAAGGAGGACGGAACCATCGATAGCATCATGAGCAACTATATCGGTGATGAGATCGGACAGCATCCGTATGAATCCCCGGCAGATGTGGACCGCTCCAAGGGAACCCTGACCATGGCCACCAATGCGGAGTTTGAGCCCTGGGAGTACCGGGAGGGCAACGCTATCGTGGGAATCGATGTGGATATTGCCCAGGCCATCTGCGACAAGCTGGGATATGAGCTGGCCATTGAAGATATGGCCTTCGACACGATCCTTGTGGCCGTCAGCTCAGGAAAAGCAGATTTCGGGATTGCGGGTATGACGGTAACTCCCGAGAGAGAGGAAAGTGTGGAATTTACCGATACTTATGCAGATGCCAGCCAGGTTGTTATTGTGAAAAAGTAAGGAGAGACGATTAATATGTGGGAAAATATCCAGCACTGGTTCAACCGGTATTTTGTGGATAACGGCGCCCATGAATGGTGGCTGACAGGTCTTAAGACGACCCTTCTGGTAACATTGCTGGCTCTGGTGATCGGCGTGGTGCTGGGCTTTCTGGTGGCAGTCGTGCGTTCCACCCATGAGCAGACAGGAAAACTGAAATTCCTGAACGTGATCGCCAAAATCTATCTGACCATCATCCGGGGTACGCCCACCATGGTGCAGGTGCTGATCTGTTACTCCATCGTGTTTGCCAGTGTCAACCTGAACAACATTATCATCGGCGGTATCGCCTTCGGAATTAATTCAGGCGCCTATGTGGCTGAGATTGTCCGTTCCGGCATCATGTCCATCGACAGGGGACAGATGGAGGCAGGGCGGAGCCTGGGATTAAGCTCCGGGCAGACCATGAAGCTGATCATCATGCCCCAGGCATTCAAGAATGTACTGCCGGCGCTGATCAATGAAATGATTGTGCTGCTGAAGGAGACATCCATCATCGGCTACATAGGCACTGTGGATATCACAAAGGCGGCAACCCTGGTACAGAGCCGTACCTATGACGCCTACGTGCCGCTGCTGACGGCAGCAGTCTTCTATCTGATACTGGTTATGATACTGACCCACTTTATGGGCAAGCTGGAAAGGAGGCTGCGCAGAAGTGACCACTGACGGAAGAGTTTTAATCGAAGTGCAGGAGCTGACCAAGCGGTTCGGAGATAATGTGGTGCTGGACGGAATTTCCACGGAGATACGCCAGGGCGAGGTGGTGGCCATCATCGGGCCTTCCGGTTCCGGAAAATCAACCTTTCTCCGCTCCCTGAATCTTCTGGAGGTCCCCACCAGCGGAAGGATTCTGTTTGAGGGAGAGGATATTACGGATCCCAAGGTGGATATTAACCGCCACCGCCAGAAGATCGGTATGGTATTCCAGCAGTTTAATCTGTTCCCCCATAAAACAGTGAAGGAGAACATTATGCTGGCGCCTGTGACCCTGAAGCTTATGACAAATGAGCAGGCTTCCGCGAAAGCGGATGAGCTGCTGAACCGGGTGGGACTGCCCGATAAGGCGGACGCGTATCCGGGAAGCCTTTCCGGCGGTCAGAAGCAGAGGATCGCCATTGCCAGGGCGCTGGCCATGAACCCCGATGTCATGCTGTTTGACGAACCTACATCGGCGCTGGACCCGGAGATGGTGGGCGAGGTTCTGGAGATCATGAAGGAACTGGCAGAATCGGGCATGACCATGGTTGTGGTAACCCATGAGATGGGATTTGCCCGGGAGGTGGCCAGCCGCGTGATCTTTATCAACAACGGAAACATTCAGGAGGAGGGAGCGCCGGATGAGTTTTTTGCCCATCCGAAGCACCCAAGGCTGCAGGAGTTTTTGTCAAAAGTATTATAAATTCGCCTTTACCGGCCCGGCGTTTCGTGATAGAATATGTCTCGGACAGAACGATTGCGGACACGGGCCTTTTTCTGTGAAAAGGCCGGCAGAGAACTTGTCATAAATTTGCGCGCTGTGACAGCGAGACGGTGCGCCGAGAGGAGCAGATCATGAAGAAAAAACCAACAGTACTGATGATTTTGGACGGCTACGGGCTGAACAGGAGCTGCGAGCACAACGCGGTGTGCGAGGCCAGGACGCCGGTGATGGATCAGCTGATGAGCCAGTGCCCCTATGTGAGCGGTCAGGCCAGCGGCCTGGCGGTGGGCCTTCCCGACGGCCAGATGGGCAACTCAGAGGTGGGCCATCTGAATATGGGAGCGGGAAGAATTGTATATCAGGAGCTGACACGCATTACCAAGTCGATCGAGGACGGAGATTTCTATGAAAATGAGGAGCTGCTGCGGGCTGTTCAGAACGCGAAGAAGAAGAATTCCGCCCTTCATATGTACGGACTGCTCTCTGACGGCGGTGTGCACAGCCATATTACGCACGTGTTCGGCCTGCTGGAGCTGGCGAAAAGACAGGGGCTGAAAAAAGTATACGTACACTGCTTCCTGGACGGAAGAGATACCCCGCCGGAGTCCGGAAAGGGCTATGTGGAGCAGCTGGCGGAGAAGATGAAAGAGCTGGGCGTAGGCGAGATCGGAATGATTTCCGGCCGTTACTATGCCATGGACCGGGATAACCGCTGGGACAGAGTGGAAAAGGCTTACCGTGCCCTGACACTGGGTGAGGGCGTGGACGGCGGAAGCGATCCCGCGGCGGCGGTGCAGGCTTCCTATGATGACGGAAAAACGGATGAGTTCATGCTTCCCACGGTAATGCAGAAGGACGGAAGGCCGGTGGCCACTATCCAGGAGGGAGATTCCGTGATCTTCTTTAATTTCCGGCCGGACCGGGCCAGGGAGATCACACGGGCCTTCTGCGATCCGGAATTTTCCGGATTTGAGAGGGAGCGGATACAGGATCTTACGTATGTCTGCTTTACCGAGTACGATGAAACGATTCCCAACAAGACAGTTGCCTTTAAGAAGGAAGAGATCACCAACACCTTCGGCGAGTGGCTGGCGGCCAATCATATGACTCAGGCCCGGATTGCCGAGACGGAAAAATATGCCCATGTCACCTTCTTCTTCAACGGCGGCGTGGAAGAGCCCAACGAGGGTGAGGACAGGATTCTGGTGAAGTCCCCGAAGGTGGCTACCTATGACCTGCAGCCGGAGATGAGCGCCTATGAAGTCTGCGATAAGCTGGTGGAGGCCATCAAATCTCAGAAATACGATGTGATTATCATTAATTTCGCAAATCCGGACATGGTGGGCCACACGGGCGTTGAGAAAGCAGCGGTGGCGGCGATCGAGGCGGTGGATTCCTGTGTGGGAAGAGCCGTGGAAGCCATCCGCGAGGTGGACGGCCAGATGTTTATCTGCGCGGATCACGGAAACGCGGAGCGTATGGTGGACGAAGAGACCGGCGAGCCCTACACGGCGCATACCACCAATCCCGTTCCCTTTATTCTGGTAAATGCCGGCTCCGAGTATGGACTGGCCGAGGGAGGACGCCTGGCCGATATCGTGCCGACGCTCATTGACCTGATGGGCATGGAGAAGCCGGCGGAGATGACCGGAAAGTCTCTGCTGATCAGAAAATAAATCGTTTGTGTTTTCATATCGTCAGCCACATGGTGGCTGGCGATATTTTTTCGCATACGATTCAGTATTGTGCTGTCTGCTTATTTTTTTCAGCATCTGCTCATGCATCCATACCATGAGAGCCAGGATTAACAGTAAATAGAAAGGCAAAAGTGAAGCGATTATGGTTAGCAATCAGACCGAACAGTGGAGGCATCAGGCAGGTTCCTGCATAAGCGGAAGCCATTTGAACTCCAATCATAGCCTGGGATTTTTCAGCTCCAAAATGTTCCGGGGTAGAATGTATGATAATATCGTTAAACTTCAATGTTAAAAAGCCGCTGAGAGCCCTTCCGACCGTAATTCCGACAAAGAACAGACTGGCAAAACCCGCTGCCGTATCAGCGGATAATCCATGCCGCAGTACGAGATAGCTGCTGGCCCAGAGACCGGAAGTCTGCTCCAGAGCGCAATAACAGAAAAATGTAAGCATGACTTCTTTTGCACCGGGAATACGAATGACCGTGCCAAGAGAAAGCGGTCTGCTGTTTTTTTTCGTTTGGGCAGCGTCCATGTTTGCCGACTGTTTCCAGTGCCGAATCTTTTTGTAAGCCGGTCACTCTGCAAGCTGGAGATAATAGTCCCGATTGCAATATCTTCCTCCTGTGTTCTCTTTATCAAAAGAATACCCGCAAGCGGAGTTTCATGCAAGTTATATGCAGCCGAGTATCGAAAGAAAGAGAGAAAAGAGAGGGGGTGACGGTCTGGAAGTGCAGATAGAAAAATGAAAAATGCTGTGAAAATAAGAATACAGACGGTAACAGAGCCATTCGACTTTCTCGTCATCGAATGGCTCTTTACGTGTGAATCTGTAATTTTTTCATGTTTCTGGTGGTCCGTACCTTCCTTTCTGTAATATTATGAGGTATTACTTTAAGTCTTCGGTGGTCCGTCCTCCTTTTCTTTTGATGGTTTTATTATAACAGGCAATATTGAATATGTCAATAACTATTTTGAAATTTCTTTTGAAAAAATAATGATAACTGTTTATAAAAGAAAATCATCAGATAATTCAGAAAAATTATGCCGTAAAAGCCGCTTTACCAAAAAGAAGGGCGGAGGTATAATAAATCAGAATCTGTTCTGAAAGGGGATTGTTCATGAAACTGGTGATACAGAGAGTAAAATCTGCCCGGGTGGAGGTGGACGGAAAAACGGCGGGAGAAATCGGCGCCGGTCTTCTGGTTCTGATCGGCGTGGGCCGGGAGGATACGGAGGCAGCTGCAGACAAGTATTTGAAAAAACTGCTGGGGCTGCGCATTTTTGAGGACGCGGAGGGGAAGACAAATCTTTCTCTGAAAGACGTGGAGGGAGAGCTGCTGCTGGTCTCCCAGTTTACGCTGTACGCAAACTGCAGAAAGGGAAACCGGCCCAGCTTTATAGAGGCGGGAGATCCGGAGAAAGCGGAGCAGCTCTATGAATATATGGTCAGAGAGGCGAAAAAACAGGTAGATGTTGTGGAAACCGGCGTCTTTGGAGCCCATATGGAAGTATCTCTGGTCAATGACGGGCCTTTTACAGTACTGCTGGAGAATCTGTAAAAGCCTGATTTTTTAGAAAGATTTAATAGCATTTTACACAGTTTAGGGCTATACTGAAAACAATCCCCCCGCGCGGGGGACAGGGCGGGAAATTCCTGCCTGTTTCTTATATTTTCTTTCTCCATTCGGAGAGTTTTTCACGTTTTACAACAGAAATTAAGAAGGGATCTGGTGGTGCCGGGATGGAAAAAGGCAGGATCATAGGCGGAAAGTACAGGATCCTGGAGCGAATCGGCCGGGGAGGCTGCGCTGCCGTTTATCTGGCGGAGGATCTGCGGCTGGGCACGAAAAGAGCGGTGAAGTATACGGAGCGGCCCGGGAATGCCGGCGGAGGATTTCGGGAAGGGGAGATATTGAAGAATCTGAATCATCCGGCATTCCCGGGTGTTATAGACAGATGGGAGGATGAACAGGGCATCTTTCTGGTTATGGAGTATATAAAAGGAAAGAATCTGGAGACCTGGCTGAAGAGCCACGGCCCCTTTGACGCCGGAAGAATCTGGAAGTGGGCAGGTGAGCTGTGTGACGCTCTGCAGTATCTTCACGGACAGGAACCGCCGGTTCTGTACCGGGACCTGAAGCCCTCCAATCTGATTCTGGACGGAGAGGGCCGGCTGCGGCTGGTGGACTTCGGGATTGCGGAACGGGAAAACGACTGTCCTTCTCTGGCCGGCAGCCGGAATTACGCGGCGCCGGAACAGCTGCAGCCCGGGAACCGGCAGGATGCCCGTACGGATCTGTATGCCCTGGGCATTACCCTGTACCGTCTGGCGACCGGCCGCTTTCCGCAGAAAAACCGGAAAAAAAGAAGGATGGGAAATCTGTCTCCCGGGCTTGCCCGGATTCTGCGGAAATGCATGGAAGAGGAGCCCGGACGGAGATTTTCTTCCTGCAAAGCCCTGGAAAGAGCACTTAGAACCTGCAGAGAGGGAAAGGAGGAGCGGAAGGAACAGCGGATAAAGCGGAGAAGAATCCTGCTGACGGCAGCCGCAGCCGGTATTGCCCTGGGGGCCGGCCTGCGCGGGGCCCGGGCGGAGGAGAAGCAGTATCAGGCGTATCTGAGGGAGGCGGAAGGCCCGGGGAGCGCAAAGTCCAGGACAGAGGCATGCATAAAAGCCGTCGGACTCCGGAGAGATGCGCCGGAAGGGTATCGGCTGCTGCTGGAGATTTTCCGGGAAGACGGAAGCTTTACCGCGGAGGAGGAAGAAATCTTTTTGCAGGCGGCCGGTCAGCTGACGCCGGAATTTAAGAGATCTTCCACATACAGAGGCCTGGCGTATCAGGCCGGAAGACTTTACTGGTATTATTACAGCTACGGCCAGACGGCCGGGGAGGAGAATGGGCTGATCCGGATGCGGGCAGCAGCGCCCTGGTTCCGTGAGGCCTCCGGGGGACCGGAGGAATGGGCAGACAGTGCCAAGCGGTACGCGCAGATCGGATATTTTTTTCAGGAACTGCAGCTGCAGGTCCGGGAAGGAACAGAACAGAAAAACATCCGCGAGCTCTGGGAACAGTTGCAGGAACTGGAGGCCCAGTCCCGGGAGGAAGTGGGAGCGGAGCGCCTGGAGCTGCTGAGACTCTGTTTCCGTACCGTCAGGATCTGGCAGACGGCTCTCAAACTGGAAGGCATATCCCGGGAGGAACAGGAACTGTTTCTGGATCGGCTGTGGGAGGCAGCGGAAAAGCTGGAGCCGGGAAGCAGCCGGGAACGGCAGATGCTGGAAGAAATCAGCAGGGAGAGAAAGATCGCGGCGGGAGGAGGATAGAAATTGAGAAGGGAAAAAGGAAACCGGGGGACAGTGAAGCTGGCCGGCTGTCTGGCCGCGGCAGGCATCTGTCTGCTTCTGGGAGGAGCAGGCAGTGCAGAGGCGGGGATTCAATTTGAAAGAAGAGAGCCGGAGGGCAGAACGGAGGAGGGAATAGATCTGTATCAGGGTTCGGCCGGGGTGACCGTCATGCTTTCTGCCCCCGGATCGGGAATTGCCAAAGTAACCTGGAGGGTGGAGGCAGAGGGAAGCCGGATTCTGGAAAGCGGCAGGGCGGATTTTGCGGATGCGGGCAGGGCAGGCGCGGCAGGCTTTACGGTTCTGGAACAGCAGGCAGGGGCCGTGATAAAGGCGGAAAAACAGCTGCAGATCCTGGAAGAATCCCAGGAAATCATGCTGCGGGTGGGAATGGAGGAGCAGAACGGGAAAGAGAGCTGGAGGAGCATTTATCTGGCTGTGGACGGGTCGGCTCCGGAGCTGCTGCTGGAGACGGAGGGGCAGGGAAAATACCGGAGAGAACCGCAGAAATACCTTCTGCAGGTCCGGGACAGGAATCTCACGCCGGAAAAGATTACTGTACAGGGGCTCCCCCTGCCGCCGGCCTGGCAGAGAACGGAGGCGGGGATGCAGGCGGAATTCTTTCTGGACGAAGAAGGGGATTACAGTTTTTCTGTTTCCGCGGAGGACCGGGCGGGAAACAAAACCCGGTATACGGTGGGGGATTCTTTTACGCTGGACCGGACAGCCCCCTCCATCGCGGTCACGGAGACGGACGGCAGAGCCCTGGATCCGCACAGCAGAAATCCGCTGATTACAGTGGAAGACCGGGCCATTGACAGCGGGGCTGTCACAATGGCCCTGGAGGGAAGAAAATCAGGGGAAGTGCACATCCAGTACCGGCAGACAGCTGCGGAGGAGGGAAAACTATGCTTTCAGCTTGAGAACCTTCCCGGGCAGGATGATTTTTATACGCTGCGTGTGCAGGGGCGGGATCTGGCCGGAAATATCAGTGCGGCGGAGGCGTCCTTTACCGTTAACCGCAGCGGCTCCCGGTACGCGGTCAGCGGAGAGCTGGAGAGGGTTCTCGGAGCGTATACGGCGGAGCCCCCGGAGATTCTGCTGACAGAAGAAAATATTGACCGTCTGCGGGAGGAGACGATAGAAGTGTGGATGGTCAGAAACGGTGTGTCCCGGCAGCTGGAAAGAGGCGGCGGCTACACCGTGGTTGAGGAGGAAACGGCGGAGGGCAGCCGCTATCAGTATGCAGTGTCCCCCGGGGTTTTTGAAGCGGACGGAGTCTATGCCTTTCTGTTCCGCTCGGAAGATGAAGCCGGAAACAGCAATGAAAGTGAACTGTTTTTCCGTGAGAAGCCTTTAAGCTTTTGGCTGGACCGGGTGAAACCGCTGATTCAGCGGCTTGTACCGGAAGAAAAAAATTCTGAACATTTTCGGATACAGGATAATTTCCTGCTGAAGCAGGTGGAATTTTGCTGCGGGGGCGAACAGCTTTCCTTCCGGCAGGAAGGAGACTCTTATTATGTCTCTCTCCCTCCGGATCCCGGAGGAACGCTGGAGGTTCGCGCTGTGGACGCGGCCGGAAACGGACGGCTCTTTCTGCTGCGGGGGATGGCGGGCAAAAGAGAGGACGCCTGGCTGTCTCCAGGGGTCTTCGGTGCTCTCGCGGGTGCAGGTCTGGGCCTTATCCCGATTTTTATGAAAATAAAAAAAGGAAGGAAGTCCGTTTACATAGAACCCTGAAATCTGTCTATACTGTTTTCAGGGAGGTTTTCAGCTTCATGCTGCCGTCCCAGAAATGTGAAGGAGGAACGACCATGTTTCGTTATTTACCGATACGGCGGATAAATGCAAGAGAAGTGCTGGACTCCAGAGGAAACCCGACGGTGGAAGTTGAAGTGACTGTGGGAGAAGGGGTTATGGGAATGGACTGCTACACGGGGAGAGCCATGGTGCCTTCCGGCGCCTCCACCGGGAAGTTTGAGGCGGCGGAGCTCAGGGATGGAGAACAGCGGTACCATGGACTGGGAGTCCGCAGCGCCGTGGAACATGCCAACCAGGAGCTGGCGGGGGCACTGCTGGGGGAAAGCGCGCTGAATCAGAAAAATATAGACAGAATCCTGGCGGAGACGGACGGAAGCTCCAACAAGGGAAATATGGGGGCCAATGCGGTGCTGGGTATTTCGCTGGCCGTGGCCAGGGCTGCGGCGGGAGCACTGGGCCTGCCCCTCTATCGCTATCTGGGAGGCTGCCATGCGGGAAGGCTGCCCGTTCCCATGATGAACATTCTGAACGGCGGCAGGCACGCAGACAACACGGTGGATTTTCAGGAATTTATGATTATGCCGGTGGGCGCCGGTTGTTTTCGGGAAGGTCTGCGCATGTGCGCGGAAATCTATCAGACTCTGAAAAAGATTTTGAAGGACCGGGGGCTTTCCACTGCCGTGGGAGACGAGGGCGGCTTTGCCCCGGATGTGAAAGATACCCGGGCTGTGCTGCAGCTGATCCTGGAGGCAGCGGAACAGAGCGGATACCGGCCGGGCCAGGATGTGGCAATTGCCATGGACGCCGCGGCCAGTGAGCTGTACGATCCGGAAAAAAATGTTTATTATTTTCCGGGAGAAAGCAGGATGACCGGCAGCGCGGTGCAGCGGGATACGCGGGAAATGGTGGAATACTACAGAGAACTGATCCGTGAATTTCCCATTGTTTCGCTGGAAGACGGCCTGCAGGAGGATGACTGGGAGGGCTGGAAGCAGATGACCGCGGAGCTGGGAGATAAGCTGCAGCTGGTGGGGGATGATCTGTTTGTGACGAATGTGCGCAGGCTTCGCTGCGGTATTGATCTGTCCGTGGCCAATGCTGTTCTGGTGAAGGTGAATCAGATTGGAACACTGACAGAGGCACTGGACGCGGTGGAGCTGGCCAGCCGGTCCGGATACAGGACAGTGATCTCCCACAGGTCCGGCGAGACCGAAGATGCCTTTATCGCGGATCTGGCTGTGGGGACCGGGGCCGGGCAGATCAAGGCGGGTGCCCCCTGCCGCAGCGACCGGAACGCCAAGTATAATCAGCTGCTGCGCCTGGAGGAAGATCTGGGCGATTCCGCGGAATATGAAAATCCCTTCGGCAGTTTCCGCGGAAGAATGGATTTTTAGCTTGCTATTTTCCTGTGCCTGTGATAAAATACACCTTGGTTAGTTTTAGGAGGTGAAAAAATGGCAGCAATTATCCGCACAATTTTGACCGTTTTTTTCGTTATAGATTGTATCGCCCTGAGTATTGTGGTTCTGATGCAGAAGGGTAAGGAACAGGGCCTGGGAGCCATCGCGGGAGAGATGACAACCACCACCGAGTCCTACTGGGACAGGAACAAGGGACGCTCCGCGGAAGGTAATCTGAAGAGAGCTACGAAGATTATGGCAGTATTGTTTATAGTAATCGCCGTAATCCTGAATATGAAGTTTTAGAAAAAATACGGCTGCTGCAAGAGGTTTTTGCGGCAGCCTATTTGTTTGCGCGGCACGCGCGGAAACAGACAGGAGAAGATACACTTGAAAAAAGAAACATTTAAGAACAGAAAAAAGATGATTTACGATCTGTTCTGCACAAAGAACTATGTGCCGATGAAGGCAAAAGAAATCGCCGCGCTTCTGCAGATCCCCAGGGGCAAAAGGAAGGAGCTGCAGGAGGTGCTGGACGCTCTGACGGAAGAGGGACTGGCCGTGTCAGATGCCAGGGGCCGTTATCGGAAAAAGAAGAAAGAGAAGCCGGCCGAACGCGTCAGGGGAATATTTATCGGAAATAAAAAAGGTTTTGGCTTTGTTGAAATACCGGACAGCGAAGAGGAGGATATTTTTATTCCCGAGGACTGCACCGGGGGCGCCCTCCATATGGATGAAGTGGAGGTGGAGCTGTCGAAGAAGGGCGGCGACAGAAGGCGGGAAGGAAAGGTGGTAAAAGTGCACTCCCACGCGGTGGCGGAACTGGTGGGCACCTACGAGAGAAGCAACCATTTCGGGTTCGTAACCGCTGACAATCCCAAAATATCTGTGGACATTTTTATACCCCAGGGGCAGGATTCCGGCGCCAAGACGGGGCAGAAGGTGGTTGTCCGGCTTACTTCTTACGGAGACGGGCGCAGGAGCCCGGAGGGCAAGGTGACGGAAATTCTGGGCCATGCCGGGGATGTGGGCGTGGATGTGCTGTCGGTAGCCAGGGGCATGAATATTCCCATGGAATTTCCGGAAAAGGTTCTGAGACAGGCGGACCGCTGTCCGGACGGGCTGATTCCCAATGATTTTAACGGGAGGCTGGATCTGAGGAGCTGGCAGATGGTTACCATTGACGGGGAGGACGCAAAGGATCTGGACGACGCCGTATCGGTATGCCGCGAGGGAGAATACTATCGGCTGGGGGTGCATATCGCCGATGTAAGCAACTATGTCCAGGGAGGCAGCGCGCTGGACCGGGAGGCTCTAAAGAGGGGAACCTCCGTATATCTTGTGGACCGGGTCATCCCCATGCTGCCGGAGAGGCTTTCCAACGGAATCTGTTCTCTGAACGCGGGCGAAGACCGGCTGGCTCTGTCCTGCATTATGAAGATTGACAGCCAGGGCCGTGTCGCAGACAGCCGGATTGCGGAAACAGTGATCCGGGTAGACCGGAGAATGAGTTATACAGTCGTGAACCGGATTCTGACAGAGCAGCCGCCGGAACTGATGGAAGAATACAGAGAGCTGGTCCCCATGTTTTTTCAGATGAACGAACTGGCGGGTATTCTGCGGAAGAACAGAAGCGCCAGAGGCGCCATAGATTTTGAATTTCCGGAGAGCAAAATTCTCCTGGACAGGAAGGGCCATCCGGTGGAAATCCGTGCCTATGAGCAGAACGCGGCCACGCAGCTGATTGAAGATTTTATGTTGATGGCCAATGAAACCGTGGCGCGAACGTACTGCAAGAAAGAACTGCCGTTTCTGTACCGGACTCATGAAAATCCGGATACGGACCGGATGGAGGCTGTACTCACCTTTATCCGGAATCAGGGAATCCGGGTGGAGAAGACTTTGGAAGACATCACCCCGGGAGAAATACAGAAAATTCTGCAGCAGATCCAGGGAAGCCCCAAGGAGGCGCTGATCAGCCGTCTGCTGCTGCGTTCCATGAAACAGGCAAAATACACCACCGGCTGCAGCGGCCATTTCGGGCTGGCGGCAAAATACTACTGTCATTTCACCTCTCCCATCCGGCGCTATCCGGACCTGCAGATCCACCGGATCATCAAGGATGATCTCCGGGGACGGATGCGGCAGGAGAAGATCGCCCATTACGCCGGAATTCTGGAGGATGTGGCCCTGCAGTCCTCGGTAACGGAGCGCCGGGCCCAGGAGGCGGAACGGGAGACGGACAAGCTAAAAATTGCGGAGTACATGGCCGGCCGGATCGGCGAGGAATACGAGGGTATTATTTCCGGCGTTACGGGCTGGGGCTTCTATGTGGAACTGGAAAATACAGTGGAGGGCCTGGTCCATGTCAGCAGCCTGGAGGGAGATTACTATCATTTTGATGAGGAAAATTACCGGCTGGTGGGCGAAATCACCGGGCGGGAATATACCCTGGGACAAAGCGTCCGCATCCGGGTAAAAGATGCGGATGTGGAGACGAAGACCGTTGATTTTGTACTGGCAGGAGAGAGGGAAGATGAGTAAAGAAAAAGACAGCCGTCTGATCGCCAACAATAAAAAGGCGTATCACGATTATTTTATAGAAGAAAAATATGAGGCGGGGGTATCTCTGCACGGGACAGAGGTGAAATCCCTGCGCATGGGCAAGTGTTCCATCAAAGAATCTTTCATCCGGATTGAAAACGGGGAGGTCTTTGTCTACGGAATGCACGTCAGTCCCTATGAGAAGGGAAATATCTTTAACCGGGATCCGCTGCGCCCCAAAAAGCTGCTGATGCACCGGGCGGAAATACGCAGGCTGCAGAGCAGGATCGCGGAAAAGGGCTACACGCTGGTGCCGCTGCAGGTGTATTTTAAAAATTCGCTTGTAAAGGTGGAGATTGGCCTGGCCCGGGGCAAAAAGCTTTATGACAAGCGCCAGGATATTGCAAAGAAAGATCAGCGCAGGGAAGCGGAAAGAGAGTTTAAGGTGAAAAATCTGTATTAAGCTTCTGCGGGCTTGACGGCCCGCGGAAGATATGTTATAGTTCCTACAGAACAAAACTTCGGGCTTGTACTGGTTTCGACGGGGGTTTTGAAGTTTGGGAAGCCATCCGCGGACTCCGGGACCGCGCACCAACCTGGAACCTAAAATTAAACGCAGATAACGAAGATTACGCGTTAGCTGCTGCTTAAGCAGCTTGTCGGACCTGCAGTTCCCGCGCTGTGGAATCCGGCATCAAAAAAGGCGGGGCACTTTTTCTCCTAAGCTTTGCGGAGAAAAAAGAATCCATGAAGCTACTGAAGGCAGGAGCCTGTCATCCGGCGCCTGACGGAGGGAATGATAAAAGAATGACTGTGATGGGAGATGCCTGAATGGATAGGCTTTCGGACGCGGGTTCGATTCCCGCCAGGTCCATAATCTCAAACCGCGAAAATCCCAATAAAATCAGGGGCTTCGCGGTTTTTGAGAATCACATATTTTGATTACCTTGATTACTTTTAAATAAAATAAGGAAGAAATCTTGCACGTATGCCGTTATAAAAGTAATGATATAAGGTCAATGAGCTTTACTGGAATTCAAATACAAACTCGCCATCCTCTTTCACGACCCAGGTGAAGGGGGCTCCGTCTGTAACCAGGGTGCTGTCCAGCTGTTCTTGCTGCTGTTCTGTCAAGGCTTCAAATCCCTCCGGATCATAATGTCGGTATAATTCTCCCCAGGTAGAATCTTCTGTAATCTGAAATTCCCGGTCTTCCTTCAGTTTTTTATATTGAAAAGAAATAAAAAATACTGTAACGATAAGAATAGTTAGGCCAATCACTTTCTTCATTCTTTGTCCCTCCTCCATATTTTTCAGCTCCACTAGTTTGATAAAACTAACCTAAAAATATTATACAGGCTGTTCTTGCATACCGCAAGCGTTATCATATTTTTTGCAAAGCTGCATACAGACCAAAAAATAGGGTCATGCAAAAACATAACCCTGCTTATTATCATTTACTCCTAAGTATAAATGAAACTGATAATACTATTCGCTATCGGCAGTGTACTTTTCCTTTACAGCAACTATAATAAAGTTGGAACAGAGAAAAAGAGCCTGCTCATAATATTAAAATCAATTATAGAAGATCGCCGCCGCGTTTTCAAACGGCAGGCAGAAGCTCAGAATGGAAGGACATTTTATCAGGAGCAAGATGGTGGCGGCCGAGGCCATCCGGAATGTAGGCAGGAATCTGGCTGTTTCTATCCGCGAGCCGGAAAACATGGAGGCGGTGTCAGCTGTTGCTCTGGGCAGTTATCTGTCCGGCATTCAGATGGCCATTGGCTCCTGCACCAGCGCCCATCCTCTGGAGCACGCGCTGTCTGCCTACCATGAAAAACTGCCGCATGGAGCAGGACTTATTATGATTTCCAAGGCCTATTACAGCCATTTTGCAAAGCGTCATGTCTGCGATGAACGTTTTGTTGAGATGGCAAAACTTATGAGCATGGAGGATGCCGGCAAGCCGGAAGACTTTATAGCAGCGCTTACAAAGCTGCAGGAAGAGTGCGGCGTGGCTGACCTGAAGATGTCAGACTATGGCATTGATCCGTCTGAGTTCCCGGGCATGGTTCAGAATGCCCGTGATACCCTTGGCCCCAATTTCCAAAACGATCCGTGTCAGCTCTCTGACGAGGACTGTGTGAGTATTTATCAAACATCTTACCGCTGATCAGCCGGCAGCTTTTAAGGAACAGCTGTTTATCCTTTGCCGGAAGGAGACATTTCATGAAACGAAGCATTCTGATTTTTTCATTTCTGCTGCTGCTTGTTTTCTGCATGGCGGGGTGCAGTCAGGAGAGACAGCCGCAGGAGAATACGAATACATCCCGGACAACCGAACAGAGTACAGAAGAAAATGCAGAGCAGCAGCCGGAATCTCCGGCGGAGAATACGGGACAGGAACAGACGGAATACATCGGCGCAGTGCCGGAGGAATATTTTGCCGCGTCCGGTCATGCCGGACGGGTGGAGGAGATCACTTATTACAGCAGGGATTATACGGACGATTCACGGCCTGCTATTCAAAAGACTGCCTATGTCTATCTGCCATATGGCTACGATGAAACCGATCTGAATACGCGGTATGACATACTCTACCTGATGCACGGGTGGACCATGACAGCGGGAGATTTTTTTGATGAGGCCCAAAGCGGCATTGTGCCTATGCTGGATCATATGATCGAAAACGGGGATATACCGCCTGTGATCGTGGTCTGCGCCACCTTTGACGCTCAGAACCAGTCCCAGAGCTTTTCCAGATCAGTGGAAGAGCTGTCTGTATTTCACAATGACCTGCGGGAAAATCTGATGCCTTACATCGAGAGCCGTTACCATACCTATGCCTTGAATGTCAGGCCGGAGGGCTTTCAGGCATCCAGAGCCCACCGGGCCTTTGGCGGATTTTCCCTGGGGGCAGTTACAACGTGGTATCAATTCATTTATAACCTGGATTACATACAGTATTTTCTGCCTATGAGCGGCGACTGCTGGATCATGGGGACTTACGGAGGCAGATATTATCCGGTGGAAACAGTGGATTATCTGGAAAATATGCTTGCCGAAGGCGGCTATGAGGAAAGGGATTTCCGAATTTATCAGGGGATTGGAACGGATGACCCGATCTGGGATCAGACGGACAGCCAGATACAGGAGATGTTTACCCGCAGCACCTTTACTCCGGAAAATCTTCACTACGCCATTATCGAGGGCGGCAGGCACGACATCGATGCCTGTGAGCGGTATATCTACTATGCTCTGCAGGATTTCTTCGGAGAGAAGACGGCAGCACAATAAAACGATCCGGGGAAAATGCCGGAATAAAAAGAAGGAGGAAAACACAATGTCAGAAAGAAAAAATTTTGGAGCGCAGCCATTTCTTTTTCCGCAGCCGGTATTGATTATCGGAACCTACGATGAGAACGGAAAAGCCAACGCGATGAATGCCGCCTGGGGCGGTATTGTGGGAAGAGACGAGATCATAATTGATCTGTCGCACCACAAAACAACGGACAACATTATGGCAAACCGGGCATTTACGGTCAGCGCCGGGGATGCGGAGCATATGGCGGCCTGCGATTATGTAGGGCTGGTATCCGGTGAAAAAGAGCCGCATAAGATGGAAAAAGCGGGATTTACCACAACAAAAAGCGCTTTTGTCAATGCGCCGGTCATCCATGAGCTGCCGGTGACATTGGAATGTGAGCTTGTGAAAGTAATTGACGGAAGCAAGTATTTGGGCCGGATTGTAAATGTCAGCGCGGACCAGCGGGTACTTGGCGAGGACGGAGAAATCAGCCTGGAAAAATTCAGCCCGATTACCTTTGACACGGTACACCGAGGGTACTATAAGCTGGGCGAAAGGGTTGGCAGCGCATTTCAAGACGGCGCGCAGCTGAAATAGTATGCGGTGGCTTTCCGGAAACGGGAGGAAAAGTGATACATCAAGAGAAAAAATTAAAAATAAATAGATTTTTGTGAGCTTCTTCTAAAAATGGGCGTGTTTTAGGCAGTGCCTTATAAGAAAGCAAGAAGAATTTTGCTCGGAACCGGTGTGTCAAGTTACACCGGTTCCGATTCGTTTAGGAACTCTCTTCCAATCCCCAAAGAGATGCGGATTTCCCCATATAGGCGGAATAAAAGCCAATTTGCACCTGATTCCTTCCGCTCTTCCTTACCAGGCAGTGTATCATGACTTTGCTCAGAAGCTTATTACGTGGAAGAAAAACTTGAGGTCTGAGAAAAAATATGTTACGCTTTTATAAAAGGAGGGAGGACTGCCTTGAAACTTAGAAAAAGTATATTGTTTCTACTAGGCTTTTTGGTTGTAATATTGGCTGTGGGATGCGGAGGCTTTACAGAGGATGTCCAAAAAGATGTAACAACTGCAAGTGTTTCAGAAACTACACAAGAAACAAGTACTGCTATTCCGACTCCTACTGCCAAAGTTACGGCAACTCCAGCGCCGACAACAGATATAGGCCAAGCAATTCAAGCAGGAAATGAACCAATACCTACAATGCCGGAGCAAGAAGCAGCGGTTGATTCTATGGAGACACGTCGACAGGAAGTTATCGCATATGAAAAAGAGAGAGATGGATATTCGCCATCAGAGCAAGGTAGTCGTGGAATAAATGAGCCATGTGGTTATTGCGGCGTTACGGATGTTTATATTAGTAGAGAGGGTGCCTGTGCGATTTGCTATGATAAATATTTGCAGCAGGAATTTGGTTGGTGTGAAATTTGTGGAACACCCCTGACTATGTTGCAGTCTGATTATAAACGTTGCTGGGACTGCATGAAATGTCAATATTGCGGAACCAATTTATCAGGATACATAAACTATGATACTGGCTCTCTTGATACACCGGATGGTACATGGACCTGTGATGAATGTTTTAAAATAAATTCCCTTCCAAAAGCCTGTGATCGATGTGGAAAAACATTTGAAGAAAGCTGGGATATAGTCGAATGTGGAGTGTATGATAATTTACCATACAACTATATCTGTTCTATGTGTTCACAATGGTCATGCCATAACTGTGGTTTTTATAGTGAGGATATAGATGCGGCATATGAGGGAGGTGTTTCTGTATTTCCGGATTGTGGTTTGTGTACAAATTGTTATGAAGATATTTATGGAGAGCCATATCTTCAAGCTTGCAGTATCTGCGGAAAATTAGTTCATCCGAGCGGAAGAATAAACGGAATATGCCAAATTTGCTCTGAGGCTATGAATGTACAAACAGAATTTTAAAGGGCAATGGGGGCTGTCACATCAATGATTAGTAAATCATAGGTGCGGCAGCTTCTTCTTGCCTTTTTGGAGGCAAAATCTTCGTCTCATTTATTCTATTTCTGTAAAAAGGCTAACCTTAATAAGCCTTTCTGGAAAAAGGTTTTCTTTTTGGATTCTTTTTTGACCTGTCAAAATCAGGCCGTTTGTTTGAGAGGAAATAGATGCTGCCCGGTCTTTCCCGCCTGAATCTTATTGTGAAGTTTGTTTATGTTATATCCAATCGCCAGAAGAATACTCTGGGCTGTTACATTTGCATGCCCTCGATATAAATATCGCCTGAATTCCATATCCGCTTTGATGACATCGCAAAGATATTTTTGCGGTGATTTTTGCGTTTATTGGAGGATTTCCAATGGGAGAAAGATATAAGAGATATTCTACGGCAAATGATGTGATGAAGGAATTCCTGATCTACGGGGCGAAGCTTACAGAAATGGGGTTTCCGATACTTCCGGCGGTACAGGCTCACCATTCAGACACGATCGACTTCCGGAGCGGGCTTAATCGTTCATTCAAAGGCCATCATAACACTTCTTGCAATTTCTATATAGACGATGAAAAATTCAACTGCTTATTTTCCACGCCAGACAAGTATTTAAACTATCTAAAACTGTTTCAATGCGTGCTTGGCTTACTTCTCCATTGACACGCAAATGCCGCTTGTGATGCAATACTGGAATTGGTCCTATGTCAAGATTTAGCGCAAGTTAAAATGAGAAATTTATCCTCATCTTAACTTACTAAGAGCAGTTCGTTTGTCTGTGTCTGCTCATATAGTTTTTCAAAGTCATTTGGCGACATATAATCGCAA
>DVOO01000012.1 GCA_018713515.1 Candidatus Scatomonas pullistercoris | reverse complement strand
TTGACATGTCCGGGAACTGCATTATAATACAAGCAAGGGCAGAACCTCAAAAAATCGGCTCTGCCCAAAATAACTAATGACATATCTTATATCAGTTTTTTGAATTTACACAAAACTTGAAACGGTCTCTATTTTTCTGATCAGCGGTTATTTTAGCTTTAGCAAGTTTTGAAAGAACGGACGTCCTTGCCTTTGCTTTAATCTGCTCCGTCCCAGCCCTTTTCACTTCTGGTTGCATAAGTTTATTCTGAATTTTCTGAACAGCACTTTGCATAGCACTTTTGATTTTGGCAATTACTCCATCTAGCCGTTTGGCGGCATATTCACGTTCTTTCTTAGAGGCTTTTCGTTCCGGAGAAAGCACCCAATTTTTAGATTCTTCTACTAAACGGATATCTTCCAGATGGGTTTCTTTTTTGACAGCATCAGTCACGACTTCTACAGCTTTGTCATAAGTAATATCTGCAAATTCTTCAATCAGTGCTTCCACATCTTCAATTTTCATAGTCAATTCTTCGAGCTTTTCTTCCTGTAAAGCCAACTGTTCTTTCTGTTTAGTAAGAATGTAATCCTGCTTTTCTAAATATTTTCGTCCACCATACTCAGGTTCTTCTTCTAAGTGTAACCCATAACTTTTTGCAATATCAAAGAGCAATGCACGACAGGCAGAATCAAATACCATTTTTCGATTATTGTTTCGACCTGATGGTTTTCCTGGATTTGGCAAATCAAATCCAAGCTTTTCTAGTGCTTTTTCCTGTTGTGGAAATAATTCCCCATATTGATTTTCACAATCGAATACATGGCGTTCATGGATGTGAGGTGTACTCTCATCCAGATGAAGTGCCCAGTCTAAAATATGAACATGTGTACCGAAGCGCTCAGTAATTTCAATCATAAAATCTGTAACTATCTGTAATAAAATATCTGGTGAAATATGATTATCCAAGGTGCCAATCTGATAGATGGTTTCTTCAGGGCAAGTCTTTTTGTGTTTTAAGATGTCTGAAGTGGTACGGTTACGTTCAGGGTGACGATTTTTAACATTACGTTCATTTTGTCCTTCGATAAAATCTTTGTAATGAATAGAATAATAGAGTTCTTCTACTTCTTCAAACGTATTTGCCAGTTCACATTCTTTTTCTTTATCATAAAAAGTGCGATATCCGTTGAAACAGTCCCAGTAAATATTTTCTTTTGCTCGTTCTTCATTAATGTGCTCACTATTGTTAATATTAAAACTGCGGTCATTGTGCTTGGGATTGTAAGCACCGTTCTTTCCGACACGACCATTGTGTCTTGTTAATTTCATTTTGATGTTCCTCCATTCTTTGGAAATTTCCCCGAAAGGGGATAGACAGCGAAGCGGATTCCTTGCTGCTTTTAGCGTCAAGTAATACCCAGTACTAAGTGGCGAAGCGCCACTGAACTGGGCAAGGCGGCTGCCCTTGACCCGCACAGGATATTGCATTCCCTGTACCCTTGCACAAAGGCATTGCATTCCTCTGTACACCTGCTCCGAAAGAACGGATTTCATCATAAAAATGATTCCATACAGTTCCTTCGGATTTTGCAAAAACATTCGCTGGATATTTTTGCAAAAAGAAAGCCGGTGCATTGGCTTATCGCTCAAAATGCATCGGCTGTTTCATCTGACCTGACGGGTGTATTCAGTTATAAAATTACGTTGATTATTTTTATGTTATACTTTTCCATCTTTCATTGTCTTCAAGAAATCCATAGGTGTCCTTGTCTCGAAAACAGTTTAATAAGTTTTGCTTTAGTTCTTCTGAAAATGTGCTGCTTGTCTTTTTGAATTCCATATGCTCATATAACGAAGAATTAGTAAATCCGCTTATATCATCAAGTGAAAGCAACATTGCTTCCATGGTATCTAAAATAGTATCAACCTCTTTTTCTGCAGTTGCAAGATCTAATCTACAGGATACTTCATGATACTTACCCATTTCAAATAATTTTGCCAGTTCCTGTTGTTTGTCTGTAAATAAATGTGCTTTGACAAGGTTTTGTTCCTCCATGCTAAGAAGATATAAATTACTCAAAGTCATACTAAGCGTCTGATATCCGGAAAATAATAATTCTTCATAAGACTTGTATGCTTCAGCCATACGGTTTGTTTTACCATAAATTGTGGCTTGCTTTAATTTACGAAGAGGATTCTGCATGGAATAATACTGTAAATATTTCTCAGCAGCATCATACTGTTCGTTTCGTAAATAATACCCAAAGAGAGAATCAGCAGCACTGGTACGAAGTGTCTCGTCCTTGCTTTCCAATACTCTGTTGTAACATTTTAAGATATAGGCATCATAATTTGTGGTATTTGGAACTTCTGTAAACAAACGGTTAGCGTCTAAAATTGTCGCCAATTGCCATATCAGCATCAGACAATTTGGATAAGATTCAATGATGGACTTTGCCCATTGGAAAACTTCATCGTAAGTCTCAAGTTTCAATTTTTGATTTATCTCTATAACGATCGAAGCAATTTCATCTTTTGTCAGTTCTTCCTGGAATGAAAGCAGAGTATCAAGAGATATTTCAAGCAGTCTTGCAATCGGTGGTAGTAATGAAATATCTGGATAAGAGTTTTCGTTTTCCCATTTATTCACTGCAGGTGTTGTGACACCTAAACGATTTGCCATTTCTTCTTGTGTCATACCTTTTTCTTTTCTATATTTTCGAATGTTTTTTCCTATTTGCATTATTTAAGCCTCCTCTGATTTATTAACATTGGCCATTGTTTATATTGTAATCATAACAAATAGATGGCAGACGAACAATTGAGCAGATGTTAATTATCCGGAAATATATTTAACTATCACTCAATAAAGAAATGACAAAATGGTGAACATGATATCCTATTACATCAAGCGATTTTCAACAATCTCCAATTCTAAGAATATCCATCTGCATTTTGTCATTTTTATCATTTCTGTCATTCTAAGCTAAAGATAAATCCATCTGCTCAAAAGGATTCGCTATCGTATCGTCTATCGCCTCAAAATCTGATTCTTGCACGGTAGTATCTTTAAAGTAGTAAGCACCATCGGAGTATCGTTTGATTACAAATCCCTTGTCGGCCATATACTCCCAGAATCGTGATTTACCATGTGGTGTTCGTCCGTTATCTTCGCAATATTCTTCATACATTTTATACACATCACTTCGTTTCATCTTTTCTCCAGACTTATGACAAAGCATATCATCCGTAAATGCTTTTACGCTGTCAGCAGAGCGATAAAGATTAGCGATACATTCTTTGCTATGGTTGCTTTCGGTGAAATGATTATCGGTGTACAACTGTTTCAATGCTAGCATTGCCATGTGAATAGCATAGTCGGATTCTCTGCACATTTTTTCTTTGAGCTGTGAATCTTTTTCTTCTTCTGGAATTGTACGGTTAATATCCAAAACAAGCAAACGACGATAGTAAGCGTTTGTTTTATCATCCAGGTTCAATGGCATTTCATTTGCAGAAAACAACAATTTGGCATAACTATTAAACTGCGTTGGGTCTTGTCCTTTCTTTTCATAAAGAAGCGTATCTTCACCAACAGCTTTCTTGATAATATCCACGCTTTCCATGGCTGTGCTTGGAATATCAGCACAGGCATTTAGCAACTTCCCAAATAATCCTGTGGGATAGAACCGTTGATTTAAATTCTGTAGTGACATACTGGAATAATTGCCGCTTCCAACAATGTGCTGGATGAAAGAAATAGCAATAGATTTCCCAGTTCCACCTTTTCCCTTAATCATCAGGAACTTTTGGAAACGAGTGTCAGTCGTCATACAATATCCGAGATACTGCCAGAACGTCTGTTGATCGGTTTTGTCGGAAATTGAAAAATCCAGATACTTGCAGATATGAGCTCCACCTTCGAGGGCAGATTCCGCTTGCTCTGGATAAAAAGAAAAAGGTATTTGGTTAATCATCAGATATTTCGTGTCATGTTCAATCATTTTCCACTCCATCACATCAAAATATCCATTTTGGAAATTCACCCAATAAGATGGTTGGTTATTTAGGTCAGAAAAACGTTTCTGCACCTGTGGTTGTGATATCAGAAGATTATAAATGCCCTGAATCGTAGTTGCTTTGATGTAGTCACGAAATATCAGCCTTTGAATCTGAGATTTTAAGCGAATCCCATTATGATCTTCATGGTAACATCCTTGTTCATAGATATAGGGTGTGCTTCCGAGCATAAAAAAAGGAACCGTCTGTATCAGATGGTCCACAATTTCCATGTCGAATACTCCAATCCGTTTTCCCTGTTCATTAAAACGATGAAATCTGTTTAAGTCTGGTGTATCGTCTGGTCTGCGTTCAAAGCGCTTAATATAGTCTCCAAGTAAAGATTTTATTTCTTGCATATGCTCCAGTTTTTGAAGATATTCCTTTTCTTTAAATAAATACCATCCCTGCCTGACTGTTAGAAAATTTTTATGGAGCATTTGTTCCAGAAAATCATTATATTTCTTGCCGTAACAAGCCGTTACATAGCAGTAATCCATTTGGTAAGTTCCAGCATAAGCAATTTCTTCCATATATGCTGCGAAACTCTCAAGACTATGATATCCGTCTTCCGCAGGAAGCAGAGCAACAGTAAGGAATCCGGCACCTATCAAAGAAAATGCTAAATCCTGATTATCAACAAGGAAAATATATTTTTGTTCATCTGTTTCCGGTTTGGTTTTCATATAGTGTTCTAAAAAGTTTTTATTCAATGTAAATTCCTCCTAACGTGAAGAAAGACGCTCCAACTAAGGAACGCCTTTCGGTAAAAAGTCTATTGATAGGCTGAATGCAAGGCTTTTGCCTTAGTCAAACCATCAATCCAGTTACATATAATAACGATAGATTCAAGATTTACATTGATTAGTGAACAACACCCTTGCGGCCGCCGAGTACGTAAGAGCCTTTCAGGTCTTCCCACTGAAAGTCCTCGGCGGGCTCCCGTCCCACCAGAAAATTCCCGGCCCGCTGGGTCAGCTGCGCAAAGTTAACGACCACATCGTTGGCCCCTTCCAGATAGGCATATACAGAGGATTCGGGCCCCATAAAACCGATGTCGGCTTCCCCGGAAATCAGAGATGTGAGCACTTTATCGGCGCCGAAACCGTTGACAAGGGTCAGAGCAATGCCTTCTTCAGCGAAGTATCCTTCTTCGATGGCCACGTACATGGGCGCATAGAAGATGGAGTGGGCTACTTCATTAAGCGTAACAGGCGTAAGCGCTGTCTCCGCAGCTGACGATTTTGAAGAAGAGGTTTCTTTTGTGTCTTCCCCTCCACATCCGGAGAGCATGCCGCAGCAGAGAGCGGCGGCGCAGAGCAGTGCGCATATTTTTCTTGCCATAACAGACCTCCTGGTTTCTACATATCTATCATATGCGGGGAAGAGAAAAATGGTCAGAGGGGATTGCCGGGGAAGAGGAGCGGGGATATAATCAGAGATAACTTTTGAAAAAAGGCGGGAGAAAGAAGGATGAGTTATACAGAAAAGCCGGACAGCTGCTTTTGCCCGAGGCCGCCGGGATTTCTTGAACTACAGATTACGGGCCGGGAGTCCGGCTGGACAGCAGGGCAGCTTCTCCGCAAACGGCTGGGATTTTCAAAAAAGCAGATCAGCCGTCTGAAATTCCGGGAGAGCGGGATACTGGTAAATGGGGAGCGGCAGCGGGTGAATGTTCTGCTGAAAGAAGGAGATATTCTGAAGGTGGGACTGGCAGAAGGCAGCAGAAGCGGAAAGGTGGAACCCTGCCCTGGACAGGGAATTCTGCGGATCCTCTATGAAGACCGGGATTTGCTGGCGGTGGATAAGCCGGCCGGGCTGGTCTGCCATCCTTCCCATGGTCATCATCTGGATACACTGGCGAACCAGGCGGCCGCCTATCTGCGGGAGGGGGGAGAAGCCTGTACCATCCGCATATGCGGACGGCTGGATAAAGATACTTCAGGGATTGTGCTGTTTGCCAAGAACCGGGAAGCGGCAGCCGCGCTGGCCCGGCAGCGGGCAGCGGGAGTGATGCGGAAGGTATATCTGGCCATGACGGAGGGCTGCCCGGAGCCGCGGGAGGGAACCGTGGACGCGCCTGTAGGCAGAGCGCCGGGCGAACTTATGAAAATGCAGGTGTCCGAGGAGGGGAAACCTGCCAGGACGGGATATCGCGTACTGCGGACAGAAGAATGGAGAGGACGGCAGGCCGCCCTGGTGGAGCTGACGCTGGAACAGGGACGGACCCACCAGATCCGCGTGCATATGGCAGCCCTCGGCTGTCCGCTGGCCGGGGATCCTCTGTACGGAAATCCGGCAGGCAGTGGTGCCAGACTCCATGCATGGAAGCTGTCTCTGGTGCAGCCATTTACCGGTGAGCGCATTTTTATTCGGGCGGAAAGTCCGGATTGGGCCGGGCTGTAAAGGCAAATATTCGTTTTTTTTGCGGCGAGATGTATTTGACAACAGAAAATCCATATACTAAGCTTGTATAAAAAAGATCCAGAGGGTACAGGCATATGTGTGGAATTTGCGGTTTTACAGGAGAGACGGACGGAGGAGAGGAACGGCAGATCCGCAGAATGGCGGAGCTTATCACCCACCGGGGTCCGGACAGCTGCGGATTTTTTGGGGATGCCGGAATCCATATGGGATTCCGGCGGCTGGCGATCATTGATCTGGCGGCCGGTAACCAGCCGGTGTACAACGAAGAGAAAACGCTGGTGCTTACATTTAACGGGGAAATATATAACTACAGAGAACTGCGGGAGGAACTGCTGGCCCGCGGTCATTTTTTTTCTACAAATTCTGATTCAGAAGTGCTGGTGCATGGATATGAGGAATGGGGGGAAAACCTGCTTCTGCGGCTGCGGGGGATGTTTGCCTTTGCCATCTGGGATACCCGGGATGGCTCCCTCTTTCTGGCCAGAGATTTTTTCGGGATTAAACCCTTATATTATATGAGATGCGGGGACTGTCTGGTATACGGCTCTGAAATAAAATGCCTGCTGGCCTTTCCCGGATTTCGGAAAGAGCTCAACCAGAACGCCCTGGACAGCTATCTGTCCTTTCAGTATGTGGTTCCGCCGGAGACGCTGTACAGAGGCATCTTCTGTCTGCCGCCCGCCCACTGGATGCGCTGCCGGAACGGAAAGATTATTCTCCGGAGGTACTGGGAACCCAGATTCTGTCCCGATGAAAAAATGACACTGGAGGAAGCCGCGGACAGGATAGAAGCAGCATTCCAGAATTCGGTGGAGGCCCACAAGATCAGCGATGTGGAGGTGGGATGTTTTTTATCCAGCGGAGTGGATTCCAGCTGGGCAGCGTCTTATTTTTCCGGACAGAAGGCATTTACGGTCGGCTTTGACGCGGGCAGCCATTATAATGAAATCTGGTGGGCTAAGAAGGTGGCTCAGGAAAAACAGCTTTGCCATACCTGCCGGCTGATCGGCAGCGATGAGTTTTTCTCCGTGCTTCCGCAGATTCTGAATTATCTGGATCAGCCACTGGCGGATCCGGCCTGTGTGGCGCTTTATTTTGTATCAGAGCTGGCCAGCCGGCAGGTTAAAGTAGTGCTTTCCGGGGAGGGAGCGGACGAGCTTTTCGGGGGATACCGGATCTATCATATGCCGGCGTCCAATTCCATGTATCAGAAAATGGTACCCGCTTGGCTGCGCAGAGCGGTAGGAGAAGCGGCCCGATATTTTCCGGATATTCGGGGGAGAGATTTTCTGGTCCGTGCTTCCAGGCCCCTGGAAGAAACCTTTATAGGAAATGCCTCCATGTTCAGTCTGGCAGAGAAAAGATGTCTGCTGCGCCGGCCGGAAGAAACACGGGACCCCAGCGTTCTGTGCCGGCCTTATTACAGAAGGGCCGGGGAGCTGGATGCTGTGACGAAGATGCAGTATCTGGATCTGCATCTCTGGCTGGTGGGAGACATTCTTCTGAAAGCAGACCGGATGAGTATGGCCAACTCCCTGGAACTGCGGGTGCCGTTCCTGGATCGGGAAGTTTTTCAGGCCGCTTCGGTTATTCCGGAGAAGTGGAAGGTTACGGAAAATACTACGAAATACGCCATGCGTGTGGCGGCGGAAAGGCATCTGCCGAAGAATACGGCGGAAAAGCCGAAGCTGGGATTTCCCGTTCCGATCCGTCTGTGGCTGAAGGAAGAAAAGTATTACGGTATGGTGCGGGAAGAATTTTCCAGTGAGGCGGCGGGGAGATTTTTCCGTCAGGGTGAGCTTCTGCGGCTGCTGGAACGCCATGTCCGCGGCCGGGAGGATCTGAGCAGGAAGATCTGGACAGTCTATATGTTTCTGCTCTGGTACCGGGTCTGCTTTCTGAAAAAATACTGAAGAGCCTGCCGCTTGAAAAATAGAGAAAAGGTTATATAATAGTAAGCAGAAATGTCTGAAGCGGAGGAATACAGATGAAAATAGGATTTGTCGGGTGCGGCAATATGGCCCGTGCCATTCTTGGGGGGATACAGAAGCAGAAACTGGTGGCGTCGGAGGAAGTGATGGCTTCGGCCAAAACAGAGGAAACAAAAAGAAAAATCCGGGATGAATTAAAAATCCGTCCGGCAGAGAACAACCGGGAGGCGGCGGCTTTCGCAGATATTCTGATTCTTGCGGTAAAGCCGGCGTATATGGAAGAAGTAATAGAGGAGATTGCAGATTCTGTGCGGCCGGAAACCATAGTTGTGACCCTGGCCCCGGGAAAGACTCTGCAGTGGCTGGACTCCACCTTTGGAAAGCCCACAAAACTGGTGCGCACCATGCCGAATACGCCGGCGCTGGTGGGAGAGGGGATGACGGCCCTCTGCCCCAATAGTTTTGTAACGGAGGAAGAGCTGGAGGCGGTGGAAAAAATTTTCCAGAGCTGCGGAAAGACGCAGGTGGTCCCTGAAAATCTGATCGATGTGGTGGTGGGCGTCAGCGGAAGCTCTCCGGCCTACGTATTTCTGTTTATAGAAGCGCTGGCCGATGCGGCCGTGGCTGACGGAATGCCGAGGGCCATGGCCTATAAGTTCGCGGCGCAGTCTGTCCTGGGAAGTGCCGGACTGGCGCTGGAAACAGGTATGCATCCGGGAGAACTGAAGGATATGGTATGCTCGCCGGGAGGAACGACCATGGAGGCTGTGCGGGTTCTGGAGGAAAAAGGATTCAGGAGCGCGGTATTTGAAGCGTCAAAGGCCTGCGTCAGGAAGGCCAGAGGTCTGTAAAAAGAGGAATAAAACAGGGCCGGGAGCAGAAGAAAATCTGTCTCCCGGCCCTGCCGGTTAAAGATCTTTATCCTGAAAATTCAATAAATCTTTTACGGATACACCCAGCGCATCTGCAATGTCGAACAGCCGGTTCAGAGAGACGGAAGTCCTGCTGTTGGGAGCTTCGATATTGCTCATGTGGGTGCGGCTGATATGTACGGCTTCCGCCAGCTCCGCCTGTGTCATGCCTCTGGCCCGGCGGTAATAGGCGATAGTCAGACCTAACAGCCGTAACTCATTGAGATGTGAATAATCCATAGTATTCTCTCCTTGCAAATGTGGAAACTGTTTGGTATCAGTTTAAACGTAAACCAGGAAAAAATAAACAATCCAGCATCACTCAATAGCAAAACACTTTGTTGCAAATTGTCGAAATGAAAAAGTCAGCATATGGCAGACGACGGGGAACTTAAAGTACTGTTATGGTATCTGGAAGAGAAGGTTACGTCCTCGCCGAACCATTTTGGCGGCACAAATTTTTCTGCGGATTCCTGGTTTGGAAATTCTACTTCCACCAGCCACAGGCCCTCGTACGGCGCGTCAAAAATGTCCAGCTCGGCGGTCAGCCCGTCCGTCAGGGGGAGCAGGTATCTGGTCTTGGAAAGAAGGATTCCGTCTGCCTTTTCACGGAGATGCAGATAGGCCTCCTCCGTCAGGGGCAGATTGTACTCCTCGCGGATCATCAGCCCGCTGCCCTTGTAGGTCAGATAATATTCCTGATCCTGTCTGCGGATGCGTACCACCGGAGCGGTACACAGATATCCCTGTTCAATCTTATGAAAAGGGTACTGTTCAAGATGATCCGGCAGCTGATGCAGAAGATATTTTCGCTCAATTTCCATGGGGACCACCTCCTCCTGTTGATGTGGTAACTGTATTATTAATGATGCCAGGGTCAAAAGGTCTGAGCCCACATGAGCTTGCTCATCAGTGGGTGAAAGGCCTTGGGACCCGCCCCGATATGAGCATAAAAGTGGGATATATCCCACGATATGCGAATATTGGGGGGATTGTGGGAGTGCGCAGCACGGAGCAATCCGCAGGCATCCTGGTTGGGGACTTTTGTCCCCAACATCTTAATTATATTGTAGCATAAAAAAAGTCTGTTTGTCCACAGCTAACGGGGCGGGGATTCTATTGGAAACAGGTGCTAAATGGTGTATAATTATTTTGCGGCAGCCCCTTGGGGCGGCAGAAAGAGAAACAGGAGGGACAGAGAATGGCAAAAATATATGTGTTTCTGGCGGACGGATGTGAGGAGATAGAAGCGTTAACCCCGGTGGATCTTCTGCGAAGAGCAGGACATGAGGTGTGTACGGTTTCTGTAATGGGCAGGCGGCAGATTACAGGTTCCCACCAGATAGAGATTACTGCGGATGCAAAGATAGAGGAAGTGGACGGCAGCGGCGGCGATGTATATCTGCTGCCCGGCGGAATGCCCGGAACCAGATATCTGGGAGAGTGCGGAAAGCTCTGCAGCCTGCTCCGGGAGAAAAATCAAAAGGGATGCAGAATCGCGGCTATCTGCGCGGCGCCCAGCGTACTGGGCAGTCTCGGACTGCTGCAGGGGAAAAAGGCGGTCTGCTATCCGGGATTTGAGGAGAAACTTACCGGCGCGCAGGTCCTGACGGTTCCGGTTGTCACGGATGGAAATATCACCACGGCCAGAGGCGTGGGAGCAGCCATTGACTTCGCCCTGGAACTGGTGCGTCTGCTGGACGGCGAGAAAGCGGCCGGGGAGCTGGCGGCTCAGATTGTTTATAATTTGTAAGAGCGGAAGGCAAAGAATCGTCTTGCGTTTTAAAATGGTTTATGATATACTTCTCTAATGACTGTAACGGGTGGACTATGCCCTGATGAGAGAGAAAATACTTTCTATATATATGAAGGAGGAAGATTTACAATGAGCGTTCAAGTTGAAAACTTGGAGAAGAACATGGCGAAACTCACCATCGAGGTTTCCGCAGAGGAGTTAGAGAAGGCCCTGCAGGGCGCATATCTGAAGCAGAAGAAGAATATCAGCATTCCCGGTTTCCGCAAGGGAAAAGTGCCGAGAGCCATGATCGAGAAGATGTACGGAGCGGGCGTATTCTATGAGGATGCGGCCAATGCCCTGATCCCCCAGGCCTATTCCGAGGCTGCCGAAGAGAGCAAGCTGGATATTGTGTCTCAGCCGGAGATCCATGTGGAGCAGATCGAGAAGGGAAAACCCTTCATTTTTACTGCCGAGGTGGCTGTAAAGCCGGATGTAACGCTGGGAGAGTATAAGGGAGTTGCCGTGCCCAAGTCCGATGTGGAAGTAACGGATGAGGAAGTGGAAGCAGCGCTCAAAAAGGAACAGGAGAAGAATTCCCGGACGGTTGCGGTGGAAGACCGTGCCGCAGAGAACGGAGATATTGTCACCATCGATTTTGAAGGAACCGTGGACGGGGAAGCTTTCCAGGGCGGAAGCGGCAAGGATTATCCGCTGACCCTGGGTTCCGGCACCTTTATTCCCGGCTTTGAAGAGCAGCTGGTGGGCGCCAATGTGAACGATGTGGTGGATGTCAACGTGAATTTCCCGGAGGATTATAACTCCGAGGAGCTTAAAGGAAAAGCGGCCGTATTCAAATGCACCGTTCATAAGATTGAGAAGAAGGAGCTTCCTGAGCTGGATGATGATTTCGCAAAGGATGTTTCCGAGTTTGACACACTGGAAGAATACAAGAATGATATCCGCGGGGAACTGAAGAAAAAGAAAGAGGAAGATGCAAAGCGCGAGAAGGAGAACGCAGCTGTGGATAAGGCTGTGGCCAATGCGCAGATGGAGATTCCGGATGCCATGCTGAACACCCAGGCGGCCCAGATGGTAGATAACTTTGCCAGAAGGCTCAGCGCCCAGGGAATGTCCATGGAGCAGTACATGCAGTATACCGGCCAGAATGCCGCTGCTCTGCAGGAGCAGATGAAGCCCCAGGCTCTGAAGCAGATCCAGACACGTCTGGTGCTTGAGAAGGTGGCCGAGGTGGAAAACATCCAGGTTTCTGATGAGAAGCTGGAGGAGGAGATCCAGAACATGGCCAAGATGTACAACATGGAGGCCGATAAGCTGAAGGAGCTGCTGGGAGATGCGGAGAAAGATCAGATGAGAAAAGATCTGGCCGTACAGGAGGCAGTAACCTTCCTGGCCGAAAACGCAGTGGAGACGGAAGAGAAGACAGAAGAAAAGGAAGCTGAATAAAGCCCGGGGCAGCAGTGACCTGCCTGAAGGCGCGAACATAGAAAACGGAGGCCGTGAAATGAGTTTAGTACCTTATGTCATTGAGCAGACCAGCCGGGGCGAGAGAAGCTACGACATTTATTCCCGGCTTTTGAAGGACAGGATAATTTTTCTGGGCGAAGAGGTAAACGATGTGTCAGCCAGCCTGATTGTGGCGCAGCTGCTGTTCCTGGAGTCGGAAGATCCGGGAAAGGATATCCATCTTTACATCAACAGCCCGGGCGGATCGGTTACGGCCGGCATGGCGATCTATGACACTATGCAGTATATTAAATGTGACGTGTCCACGATCTGTATCGGAATGGCTGCCAGCATGGGAGCATTCCTTCTGGCCGGCGGAGCTAAGGGCAAAAGAATGGCACTGCCGAATGCGGAGATCATGATTCATCAGCCCTCCGGAGGAGCCCAGGGGCAGGCGACAGAGATCAAGATCGTAGCAGAGCATATTCTGCGCACCAAGAAAAAGCTGAATGAAATCCTGGCTGCCAATACGGGACAGCCGCTGGAGACCATTGAGCTGGATACAGAGCGCGATAACTATATGTCTGCAGAAGAAGCGAAGGCATATGGTCTGATTGACAATGTAATTACGAACCGGTAACGGGTGGATGAAGGGTGTTTCAAAAGCACGGAGATGTGTCGGCTTCGCTTTTGATGCACCCTTTTGACAGCAAAGAGAGTCCTCTTTCGATAAGGGAGGAAAGCGGCCGGCCGCTGCTGCGCAGCCGGCTGAAAGTTGATAGGAGAAAGGAATTGGTATAAAAAATGGCTATAAAAGGCAGTGAGCCCAGGATTAGATGTTCTTTCTGCGGAAAGACAGAGGATCAGGTACGAAAACTGATTGCCGGGCCCGACGGGGTCTATATCTGCGATGAATGCATTGGCATCTGTTCAGAAATCATGGAAGAAGAGTTTGCCAATGAGCAGCGGGAAGATTCCAGTGAAATTAACCTGATGAAGCCAAAAGAAATCAAAGAATTTCTGGATGAGTACGTGATCGGACAGGATGACGCCAAGAAGGTGCTTTCTGTGGCAGTGTACAACCATTATAAGAGAGTGCTTGCAGGGGAAACATCCGAGGTGGAACTCCAGAAGAGCAATATTCTCATGCTGGGTCCTACAGGTTCCGGAAAAACCCTGCTGGCCCAGACGCTGGCAAAGCTGCTGAATGTACCCTTTGCCATCGCGGATGCCACGGCGCTGACGGAGGCGGGTTACGTGGGCGAGGATGTGGAAAACATTCTTCTGAAACTGATCCAGGCGGCGGATTACGACATGGAGCGGGCACAGCACGGGATTATTTATATCGACGAGATCGACAAGATTACCCGCAAGTCGGAAAATGCTTCCATTACCAGGGATGTTTCCGGGGAGGGCGTGCAGCAGGCGCTGCTGAAAATCCTGGAGGGGACAGTGGCCAGCGTGCCGCCCCAGGGAGGAAGAAAGCATCCCCATCAGGAGTTCCTGCAGATTGACACAACGAATATTTTGTTTATCTGCGGAGGCGCTTTTGAAGGGCTGGATAAGATTATCGAAACCCGTCAGGACACGAAGGCCATCGGGTTTAACGCCAATCTGGGAATTCGAAAGGAGCAGAACGTGGGCGAGCTCCTGCGCCAGGTGATGCCGGAAGACTTTATAAAATTCGGCCTGATTCCGGAGTTTATCGGCCGTGTGCCGGTGGTGGTATCTCTGGATGCCCTGGATGAGGATGCGCTGGTTCAGATCCTGAAGGAACCGAAAAATTCTCTCGTAAAACAGTATAAAAAAATGTTTGAGATGGACGGCGTGCAGCTGACCTTTGATGAGGATGCGCTGCGCCAGATAGCCAGAGAGTCGCTGGAACGGAAAACAGGAGCGAGAGGTTTAAGAGCCATCATGGAAAAATCCATGATGGATGTGATGTTTGAATCACCCTCTGACAGCACCATAAAAGAATGTCATATTACAAAGGAAGCAGTGGAAGGAAAGGAGCCGCCCGTGCTGGTTCACGGGGACCCGGCTCCGATTCCGAGACGGGCCAGGACGAGAACCAGCCGGGCCGGAAGACCGGAGACTGCGTAAGGAGTGAAAATACATGAGTGACCTGATTATTCTGATGCCTGCGGTGGCGCTGCGGGGGACTACAATTCTTCCGGATATGATTGTGCATTTTGACATCAGCAGGATCAAATCAGTGAAAGCAGTGGAAGAAGCCATGCTTCATGACCAGAAGGTATTTCTGATCACCCAGAGGGATCCGGAAAAGGAAGAGCCAGGGCTGGAGGATGTCTATAAAATCGGAACCATTGCAGTAGTCAAACAGGTGGTAAAGCTGCCGAAGGGCGTCCTGCGGGTTCTGGTGGAAGGGCTGGAGAGAGCGGAGCTGGTAAGCTTTGAGCCCCGGGAAGATATGCTGGAAGCTGAGATCGTAGCCTTTGAACGGAATTCACAGGAGACACCGGCAGATAACGAGGCGGAGGCCATGAGCAGAAATCTGAAAGAGCTGTTTGCCCTTTACTGCCAGGAAAGCCAGAAGATCAGCAAGGAGCTGATGATGCAGATTCTGGATCTCGGCGATGTGGAAAAGCTGGTGGATCAGATCGCCATCAATCTGCCCATGGGGTATGAGCAGAGGCAGACGGTTTTGGACGCAGTGGAGATCCGCGACCGGTGTGAAGCGCTGAGCGTTATCCTGGGTAATGAGGTGGAGATTCTGAAAATCCGCGCGGAGCTGCAGAACCAGATTAAGGCCAGGATCGATAAAAATCAGAAAGAGTACATTCTCCGTGAGCAGCTGAAGCTGATCCGCGAGGAGCTGGGGGAGGACAATTCCCAGACAGAAATCGAAGAGTTTAAGAAAAAGGCGGAAAAACTTCAGGCATCCAAAGAGGTAAAGGAGCGGATCCGGGAGGAGATCAAACGACTGCAGAGCGTAACAAATAATCCCTCGGAGAGCGCAGTGGTTCGCGGTTATCTGGAAGTACTGCTTGGACTGCCGTGGGATAAAATGTCCAGAGACAACAAAGATCTTTCCAAGGCAAGAGAAATTCTGGAATCCGATCATTATGGACTGGAAAAAGTAAAGGAAAGGATTCTGGAATATCTGGCCGTGCGGACCCTGACAAAGAAGGGGGACAGCCCTATTCTCTGTCTGGTGGGCCCTCCGGGAACGGGAAAAACTTCTATTGCCAGGTCCGTGGCCAAGGCGCTGAATAAGAAATATATCCGCATCTGCCTGGGAGGCGTCCGGGATGAGGCGGAGATCCGGGGACACCGCAGAACCTATGTGGGGGCCATGCCGGGTCGGATCGCCCAGAGCCTGCGCCAGTCGGGAGTGAAGAATCCGCTGATGCTGCTGGATGAGATTGATAAGGTCAGCAGTGATTACAAGGGGGATACCGCCTCAGCTCTTCTGGAAGTCCTGGACTCGGAACAGAACAATAAGTTTACCGATCATTATGTGGAAATTCCCATAGACCTGTCGGAGGTTCTGTTCATTGCCACGGCCAATGATGTGCAGACCATTCCCCGGCCGCTGCTGGACCGCATGGAGCTGATTGAGATCAGCAGCTATACGGAAAATGAAAAGATGCACATTGCCAGAGAACATCTGCTTCCCAAACAGCTGAAGGCCAACGGTATTAAGCCGGAGCAGCTGAGTGTTTCAGACAAGGCCCTGGCTGAAATTATCAGCGGATACACGAAGGAGGCCGGCGTCCGCAGCCTGGAGAGAAAGATTGGCCAGATCTGCCGGCGGGCGGCGCTGAAGATCCTGGAAAAGCATGAAGAAAAAATCAATGTGACTCTCCGGAATCTGGAGGAGTATCTCGGGCGGAAGCGCTACAGCTTCCAGATGAAAAATCCGGAGCCTGAGGTGGGCATTGTCCGCGGCCTGGCCTGGACCAGCGTGGGCGGAGATACCCTGCAGATCGAGGTAAATGTTATGCCGGGAAAGGGCGGCTTCCGTCTGACTGGACAGCTGGGGGATGTGATGAAAGAGTCCGCCGAGGCGGGCATCAGCTATATCCGCTCAGTGGCGAAAAAGTACGGGATCAAAGAAGAATTTTTCAGAAAGCATGACATGCATATACATATCCCGGAAGGAGCTGTTCCCAAGGACGGCCCTTCCGCGGGCATTACCATGGCGACAGCCATGATCTCCGCCATTACGCGGGTACCTGTCCGCGCCGACGTGGCCATGACTGGTGAGATTACCCTCCGGGGACGGGTTCTTCCCATCGGGGGCCTGAAGGAAAAGCTTCTGGCGGCCAAAAAGGCGGGGATCCGAACGGTGCTGGTTCCGGTAAAGAATAAGCCGGACGTGCAGGAAATGGACCGGGAGATTACAGGAGGAATGGAGATCCTGTTTATGGAAAATATGGAAGAGGTGCTGAACATAGCGCTGGTTCCGCAGGAAGAACAGAAATAGGAGGAACGCATGATTATCAGACAGGTATCCCTGGACATTGTATGCGGCGTGACCAGCAGGCTGCCGGATACCGGAAAGCCGGAGATCGCCTTTGCCGGAAAATCCAATGTAGGCAAATCATCGCTGATCAACAGCCTGGTGAACCGGAAGGCTCTGGCCCGTACCAGCTCGCAGCCCGGAAAGACCAGAACCATTAATTTCTATCAGGTGAATGGAGCCATGTATCTGGTGGATCTGCCGGGATACGGATACGCTTCCGCACCGGAAGAAATCAAAGCCCAGTGGGGAAAGATGATCGAGAGATATCTGCACACCTCCAAAAACCTGAAAGGCGTATTTCTGCTCATCGATATCCGGCATGCGCCCTCAGCCAACGACCGGCTGATGTATCACTGGATTCTGGAGCAGGGCTACCGGCCGATGATCATTGCGACAAAATTGGACAAGATCAAAAGGAGCCAGATCCAGAAGCAGCTGAAGCTGATCCGTGAGACCCTGGAGGCGGAGAAGGATACAGTGATTCTTCCTTTTTCCGCGGCCACGAAACAGGGCCGGGAGGAAATCTGGGAACTGGCGGAGCGGCTGATAGAGGAAGAGGAGTAACATGGGCATTATCAAGGCAAGAAAGCTCGGGTATGACTATTTTGAATATGAAGAAGAGGGCAAAGATCCGGAAGTGGTCCATGCCATTGAGGACGTGGATCTGGATATTCAGACAGGCCAGTTTATTACGGTGCTGGGTCACAACGGAAGCGGAAAGTCCACGCTGGCCAAGCACATGAACGCGCTGCTGGTTCCCACGGAGGGAACCATGTGGGTGGATCACATGGACACGGCCGAGGACGATGAGCTCTGGAAAATCCGGCAGGAAGCGGGAATGGTGTTTCAGAATCCGGATAACCAGATTATCGCCACAGTTGTGGAGGAAGATGTGGGCTTCGGGCCGGAAAACCTGGGTGTACCCACGGATGAGATCTGGCGGAGAGTGGATGAGAGTCTCCAGGCCACGGGCATGGTGGCCTACCGGAAGCAGTCGCCAAACAAGCTGTCAGGGGGACAGAAGCAGCGGGTGGCTATTGCCGGCGTCATGGCCATGAAGCCGAAATGCATCATCCTGGATGAGCCCACGGCCATGCTGGATCCCAACGGACGGAAGGAAGTTCTGAAGGCTGTCCGGGAATTAAACCAGAAGGAGGGGGTTACGGTCATCCTGATCACCCATTATATGGAGGAGGTAATCTACTCTGACAAGGTATTTGTCATGGATGAGGGACGGCTGGTGATGCAGGGAACCCCCCGGGAAATTTTTTCTCAGGTGGAGAAGCTTAAGGAACTGCGGCTGGATGTGCCCCAGGTGACACTGCTGGCCTATGAACTAAGACAGAAAGGCCTTCCCATTCCGGAAGGCATCCTTACGATAGAAGAGCTGGTGGACGAGATATGTCGATTCAATTAGAAGATGTTACTTATACCTACAGTCCGGGGACGGCTTACGAGATGAATGCTCTGGATCATGTGTCGCTGGAAATTCCCCAGGGTCAGTTTGTGGGAATCATCGGACACACAGGCAGCGGAAAATCCACGCTGATCCAGCACTTTAACGGGCTGATGCAGCCCACCTCCGGCAGAGTTCTGTATAATGGGGAGGATATCTGGCAGGAGGGCTATTCCCTTCGGGGACTCCGTTTTCATGTGGGACTTGTGTTTCAGTATCCGGAGCACCAGCTGTTTGAGACCACGGTCATGGCAGATGTGTGCTTCGGCCCGAAGAATCAGGGACTTGATCCGGAGGAATGCCGGGAGCGGGCCAGAGAGGCCCTGTCCCAGGTGGAAATTCCGGAGGAGCTGTACGAAAAGTCCCCCTTTGACCTTTCCGGCGGACAGAAGCGCAGGGTGGCCATTGCCGGCGTGCTGGCCATGAATCCGGATGTGATCGTTCTGGATGAGCCCACGGCGGGCCTGGACCCGAAAGGCCGGGATGAAATTCTGGACAGAGTCCGTTATCTCCATGATACCAGAGGAATTACAGTGATCCTGGTTTCCCACAGTATGGAGGATGTGGCCCGCTATGTGGAACGGCTGATCGTTATGTCCCGGGGGAAGAAGCAGTATGACGGGACGCCCCGGGAGGTATTTTCCCATTACAAGGAACTGGAAAAGATTGGACTAGCAGCGCCGCAGATGACGTATATCATGCATGCTCTCGCGGAGCGGGGGCTGAATGTGGATGTAACGGCCATGACCGTGGAGGAAGCCAGAGATTCCATCCTGAAGGCGCTGGGCAGATAGGACAGAAAAATGATAAGAGATATTACAATCGGCCAGTACTACCCTGCAGATTCCATTCTGCACAGACTGGACCCACGGGTAAAATTCATAGGAACTATTGTGTACATTGTATCCCTGTTCGTCTTTGACAGCTGGGGGTATATTCTGGGGGCGGCATTCCTGATTGCGATGATTCTGCTGTCAAAGGTGCCGTTTTCCTTTATGGTCAGAGGCCTGAAGGCGATTGTGGTGCTGCTTCTGATTACCATGATCTTCAACGTGCTTCTGACGCCGGGCAATGTGCTGTGGCAGTGGGGGATTCTCCGGGTGACCACAGAGGGCCTGGTTCTGGCGGGCAAGATGGGAATCCGCCTGGTCTTCCTGATTCTGGGGGCTTCTCTGATGACGCTCACGACTACCCCCACAAAGCTGACGGATGCACTGGAAAAGCTTATGCGGCCTCTGAAGAAAATCCATGTGCCGGTCCATGAGATC
Organism: Candidatus Scatomonas pullistercoris; assembly: GCA_018713515.1. GTDB lineage: Bacteria > Bacillota > Clostridia > Lachnospirales > Lachnospiraceae > Scatomonas > Scatomonas pullistercoris. The sequence continues at coordinate 2,503 of DVOO01000012.1, read as the reverse complement.
GCCATGATGATGTCCATCGCCCTTCGGTTTATTCCGATCCTGCTGGAGGAGACGGACAAGATCATGAAGGCGCAGATGGCCAGAGGCGCGGATTTTGAGAGCGGAAACCTGATTAAAAAGGTGAAGGCCATGGTGCCGCTGCTGGTGCCGCTGTTTGTGTCGGCCTTCCGGAGGGCCAATGATCTGGCGCTGGCCATGGAGGCCAGATGCTATCACGGCGGAGACGGAAGAACACAGATGAAGCCCCTGCGGTATCAGCGCAGAGACGGGACGGCCTACGGGATCCTGGCCGTCTATCTGACGGCGGCGATCGTGCTGCGGATTCTGCTGGGCTGGTAGGGGGCATTATGAGGAGAATCAAACTGACGGTGGCATACGACGGGACGGCCTACTGTGGATGGCAGGTGCAGAACAACGGGATTACGGTGCAGGAGATGCTGAACCGGGCGCTGACAGAACTGTTCGGAACGGAGATACGGACCATCGGCGCCAGCCGCACAGACGCGGGCGTCCATGCCAGAGGAAATGTGGCGGTCTTTGACACGGAGGCGCGGATGCCTGCGGGAAGGATCGCCTTTGCGCTGAATACGTATCTGCCGGAAGATATCCGGATTCAGAAGTCGGAAGAAGTATCTCCGGAATTTCACCCGCGCTTTACCAGCACGGTAAAAACCTACGAATATAAGATCCTGAACCGCACCTTTCCGGATCCCTTAAGGAGGACGGACAGTCTGTTCTGGTACGGCACCCTGGATCTGGAGAAGATGAAGCAGGGGGCCGCCTATCTTACGGGAACCCATGATTTCCGCGGATTTGCCGCCTCCCATCTGGCAGCGGAGAATACAGAACGCACGATTTACCGGACGCAGCTGTGGAAAGAGGAGGATATGATTCATTTCCGTATCACCGGCAACGGTTTTCTGTATAATATGGTGCGGATTATCGTGGGAACGCTCCTGGAGATCGGAAAGGGGGATTATCCCCCGGAAAGGGTTCTGGAGGTTCTGGAAAAAAGAGACCGGAGCCTGGCGGGAGCTACGGCCAGGGCCTGCGGGCTGACGCTGCTGGAGATCCGCTATCCGCAGTGGGAAAATCCGCAAATAGAGCTTGACACAGGGAAAAGTGTATAATATAATATCTCAGTGTGGCACAAGGTCAGACTGTGCTTTTTTGTATCTCCCAAATACAGAAATAGACAGAATTGTGCCGGAAAAAGAAACATCCAAGCCAAAGCCCCGGTGAAGATGTTTGCGACTGCGCAGGCAGCCATACGGACAGTGGCAGGCGGCGCGGGACGGGCGGCATGCCCGGAATTACTTCACATTTTATTTGTTAATTTTACAGGAGGTTCTATCCATGAATACATTTATGGCTAATCCGGATAAGATCGAGAAGAAATGGTATGTAGTTGATGCCACGGATTGTACTCTGGGACGTCTGGCTTCGGAAGTGGCAAAAGTTTTAAGAGGAAAAAACAAACCGGAGTTTACTCCTCATGTAGATACCGGTGATTATGTAATTGTTGTAAATGCTGAGAAGATCAAGGTAACCGGCAAAAAGCTGGATCAGAAGATCTACTACAGACATTCTGAGTATGTGGGCGGAATGAAGGAGGCTACCTTAAGAGAGCTTCTGGCCAAGAAGCCCGAGAGAGTGATCGAGCTGGCAGTTAAGGGTATGCTTCCCAAGGGTCCCCTGGGAAGAGCAATGTTGACCAAGCTTCACGTATACGCCGGCGCTGAGCATCCCCATGCTGCTCAGAAACCGGAAGTATTAACATTTTAAATGAGGAGGTAAGAGACATTGGCTACTGCAAGATACTATGGAACTGGAAGAAGAAAAAAATCTATCGCAAGAGTATATCTGATGCCCGGAACAGGCAAGATTACCATCAATAAAAGAGATATCGATGATTATTTCGGACTGGAGACTCTGAAAGTAATCGTTCGTCAGCCCCTGAACGCTACGGAGACGGTTGATAAGTTTGACGTTATGGTTAACGTTCGCGGCGGCGGCTTCACCGGCCAGGCCGGAGCCATTCGCCACGGCATTTCCCGTGCGCTGCTGCAGGCGGACGCTGAGTACCGTCCGACTCTGAAGGCTGCCGGATACCTGACCCGTGACCCGAGAATGAAAGAGCGTAAGAAATACGGTCTCAAAGCCGCTCGTCGCGCGCCTCAGTTCTCCAAACGTTAATCTCGGTTACCCAAGAGATAATCAAAAGAGAATATCGAAATGCTTACAAACCCTGGAAACTCCTTATGTTTCCGGGGTTTTTCAGTTCTCCGGAAACATTGTGGAATGTCGTGAAATGGGGTGAAATTTGCTCCGTTTGTAACGCATTTGCAACACGTTTGCAACAAAGTTATTCCTCTAATGTTTTGTTTATGGCATCAACAAGTATCTGTACATCCAGATGCGTATAAACCTTTTCAGTCAGGCTCATAGCTCCGGAGTGACCGACAATTTTTTTGATAGTAGTGTCCTGGACTCCTGCCTCGGA